>NZ_LDRT01000060.1 GCF_001476655.1 Microbacterium testaceum
TGAGATGTGAGGCCGGCCTCGGCTCACGGCGGAGGTGAGCCGTCACACGCAGTCGGCGGGGACGCGCGGGCCGGGGTGGCTAGTCGAACACCACCGTCCACGACACCGCGCGGGGCCAGAGGGCGTAGCGCGGCAGCACGTCGGGGCCGCAGGCGCGGGAGCCGAGGCCGTGCTGGGCCGCGTCGAGGTACAGCCAGAGGCCGCGCGAGGGCGGGAGCTCGTGCGCGTGGGCGACGCCGGTGCGTTCCTGGGCGGTGTGGCGGTCGAGCTGGAAGCCGGGCAGGCCGGTCGAGCCGGACGCCACCGCGCGCAGGTGCAGCGGGCCGAGGTCGAGCGAACGCAGGCCCGGGCGATGCCCGGTCTCCTGCGGGCGGCCGTAGGCGACGCCGAGCGCATCGACATCCGCCGCGAAACGACCGACGTACGCGGCCTCGGCGCTGTCGGGATACGACTCCGCCGGTCCCGTGCCGAACCAGTGCGCGCGCTCTCCGGCGAGGGCGGCGGGGAGCCCGAAGCGTGCGCCGACGCGGGGCCACGTGCAGTCCCAGGGGCCGAAGGGGCGGATGTCGGTGTGCAGCCGCAGCCCGTCGCCGTCGAGCCGCCACGAGAACGTGGTCTCGATGCCCTGCGCGCTGTGGGCGGCCATCGACCGCACACGCTGCACGAGGCCGTCGTCGCTGCGCTCGACCGACAGCACCCGGTGCTGCAGACGGTCGAGGCCGCGCTCGAGCCAGCGCACCGACGACGCCGGTGTGTCCTCGTCGCCGCGCCCGTGGGTGAGGGCGGGATCTGCCGTCTCGTAGGATCCCTGCCCGTCGAGCTGGTCGTTCTCGGTGGGCGCGCGCCAGAGTTCGGGGAGCGGACCCGAGACCTCCAGGTCACGCCAACGCACGAGCCCGCCGCGCCGGTCGAACACGGCGTCGCCCAGGGCGTCACCGCGCCAGCCGCCCGTGGCCGCTCGCGCCGGCCGAGGGGCGGCGGCGTGCAGCTGTGCCTGGGCGCGCGAGACGACGTGACCGGCGGGGGCCCACGCGGATCCCTCGCGCAGCGCGGCTTCGAGGGTCACCCAGCGTTCGGTCGTGGCATCCGGGATCTCGGGCAGCTCGATGACCCCCTCGTCACCCGGGGCCAGAGCCGGCAGGTCGAGCGTGCCCGACGACACGGGGATGCCGTCGTCCTCGGCGCGCCACTGCAGTTCCAGGTGCGCGGTGCCGAGCGTGTGCTGTCGGTTGCGCACCCGCCACGAGCGCTCCCCGAGGTGCTCGAGCGTCACGGGCGCCCAGACCGCGGCGAGCTCGCCGAGGCCGGGCGAGGGGGTGCCGTCCGACAGCACGAGCCCGTCCATCAGGTAGACGCCGTCGTGCACGGGCTCGCCGAAGTCGCCGCCGTACGCGAAGAACTCGGTGCCGTCGTCGGTACGGGCGCGGATGCCGTGATCCCGCCACTCCCACACGAAACCGCCGTGCAGCCGCGGGTACGCCTCGACGAGCGACTCGTAGTCGGCGAGAGAGCCGGGCCCGTTGCCCATCGCGTGCGCGAACTCGCACAGCACGAAGGGCTTCGCGCGCTGGCGCGCTCCTTCGGCCGGGCCGATCTCGTGCACGGGCATGGTCTGCTCGCCGCAGACCGAGGCGATCTCCTCGAGCGTCGGATACATGCGCGAGTACACATCGGTGTACGCCCCGCCGTAGTCGCCCTCGTAGTGGATCGGTCGGGAGTCGTCGCGCTCGCGGATCCATCCGGCCATCTCGGCGAGATTGCGCCCGGTCCCCGACTCGTTGCCGAGCGACCACATCACGACGCTCGCGTGGTTCTTGTCGCGCTCGATCGTGCGACGGGCGCGGTCGAGGCATGCGGCCCGCCAGGCGGGGTCGTCGGCGGGGTTTCCCGTCCACTCCACGTCCCAGAAGCCGTGCGTCTCGAGGTCGCACTCCAGCACGACCCAGAAGCCGAGCTCGTCGGCCAGCTCGAGCACTCGCGGGTGCGGCGGCTGGTGCGCGGTGCGGATCGCCGTGATGTTGTGCCGGCGCATGAGCTCCAGCTCGCCCCGCACGTACTCCTCGTCGAAGACGCGTCCGCGATCGGGGTCGGTCTCGTGCCGGTTGACGCCACGGAAGATCAGCGGGCGCCCGTCGGCGAGCAGGCGGTCGCCGACGACCTCGACGCGGCGGAAGCCGACGCGCAGGCGCACGGTCTCGGCATCCGTCGACACGTCCACGTCGTAGAGGCGGGGCGTCTCGGCCGTCCAGGCGTCGACCGCGTCGATCGTCAGCGGGACGATCTCGGACGGCGCGGTCCAGGTCTCGTCGATGCCCAGCTCGGGTACCCGTACGGTCACCGGCCAGCCGCCGCGGGGGCGCACGTCGAGAGTGCCCGCTCCGGTCGCGGGGTCGCGGTCGCCGCGGGCGAAGACGTCGTCGAGGCCGTTCGCGGGGCGCCCCTGCAGGGAGACGCTGCGGAAGATGCCCGGGAGCCACCACTGGTCCTGGTCCTCGAGGTAGCTGGCGGCCGACCACTGGTGCACGCGCACGGCGAGCACGTTCTCGCCGTCGACGAGGTGATCGGTGATGTCGAACTCGGTCATCAGCCGGCTGCCGGTGAACCAGCCGATCTCGGCGCCGTTCACCCACACGGTCGCGAGCGACTCCACTCCCTCGAAGCGCAGGAGCGTGCGTCCTCCGGCACAGAACGAGGGATGCCACTCGAACACGCGCCGGTGGTCGCCCGTCGGGTTGGCGTCGGGCACGTGCGGCGGGTCCAGCGGGAACGGGTACCGGATGTTCGTGTACGTGGGGTGCCCGTGGCCGTGCAGTCCCCAGTGCGAGGGGACGGGGATCCGGTCCCACCCCGACACGTCGGCATCGATCGCCGCGAACGGGGGCGGCCCGTCGACATCGTCGCCCGGATCGGCGTCGTGCAGGCGGAACGCCCACTCGCCGTCGAGGCTCTGCACGGGCGCGTCGGAACGGAGCCAGGCGCGCGGGGCGAGACGGGTGTCGGATCCGGGTGCGGAGTCGCCGAGGTGCGTCATCGGTCCTCTCGGAGGGCGTCGAGGTCGGCGACGACGGTGACGTCGGGATGCCGCTGCAGGAAGGAGGCGGGATTGTCGGCCGTGACCGGCCCGAGGAGAGCGGAGCGGAGGGCGGCGGCCTTCGCGGCGCCGGAGGCGACGAGCACGATCCGCCGGGCCGCGAGGATGGTCGCCACGCCCTGGGTCATCGCGTGCGTGGGAACCTGCGCGAGGTCGCCGTCGAAATGCTCGGCGTTGGCGCGGCGGGTGCTCTCGTCGAGTTCGACCACGCGCGTGCGGGTCTCGGCATCCGAACCCGGCTCGTTGAACCCGATGTGTCCGTTGCGGCCGATGCCGACGATCTGCAGGTCGACCCCGCCGGCTTCGATGATCGCGCGCTCGTACGCCTCGGCGTCGGCGGCGGAGGAGCCGCTCGGCACCCGGACACGATCGTTCGGGATGCCGAGGGGCTCGGCGATCACGGACCGCACGTAGGCCGCGTACGAGCGGGGGTCGTCGGCGGGGAGGCCGACGTACTCGTCGAGGGCGAACAGGCGCAGGCCGTCGGGGGCGGGGTTCTGGTCGGTGTCCCGTCCCGTCGACGGGCTCAGGGACCTTGGGCTCAGGGACCTCAGGCGCAGGGAGCTCTCGCGGCGGCGGATGAGGGCGGCGTAGAGCGCGAGCGGGGAGGAGCCGGTCGCCACCCCCAGCACACCGTCGCGCGGGACCGTCGCGACGAGATCGGCGGCGACCTCGCCGATCTCGTCGGTCGCGCACACCACCACGCGCGTGGTCGGCGAGGCGGGTTTGAGCGGCGCGTCGAGGGTGGTCTCACTCACTTGATGGCACCCTTGGCGATGTCGCCGATGAACTGGCGCGCGCCGATGAGGAACACGATGAGCAGCGGCAGCACGGCCAGCAGCGCACCCGCCATGACCATGCCGTAGTCCTGCCCGAAGGCGGTGTTCAGCTGGGCCATCGCGACTTGGAGGGTCACCTGGTTGGGGTTGGTCATGACGACCAGCGGCCAGAGGTAGTCGTTCCACGCGGCGATGAAGGTGAAGATGCCGAGGAAGCCGAGACCGGGACGGATGAGCGGCAGGCACACCGTGAACCACTGGCGGAAGAAGCCCGCGCCGTCGAGTACGGAGGCATCCATCAGCTCGTCCGGAATCGACGAGACCATGTACTGCCGCAACCAGAAGATGCCGAAGGCGTTGGCCGCGGCCGGCACGATGAGCGCCTGCAGGTGACCGACCCAGCCGAGGTTGACCATGGTGATGAACTGCGGGATGACCGACAGCTGCATCGGAAGCATGAAGGTGACCAGGGTGATCGTGAAGAGCGTCCGACGCAGCGGGAACTCGAACTTCGCGAAGGCGAACGCGGCGAGCGAGTCGAACACCAGCACGAGGAACGTCACGCTGCAGGCGACGATGATCGTGTTCATCAGCGAACCGGCGAAGTCGATGCGGGAGAACACCGCGCCGATGTTGTCGAACAGACGCGGACCCGGAATGAACGTGGGAGGTGTCGTGTAGATGTCGCTCGTGGAGTTGCTGGCCATGACGACCAGCCAGTACAGCGGGAACAGCGAGATGACCGCGCCGAGGGTGAGCGCCCCGTAGAGCAGCGCGCGCCCGGGCGTCGCCTTGCGACGGCGCCGCAGCGGCACGCCCGCCGTGGTGATGTGCTCGGTGATCGTGGCGGGCGGGGGCGTCGTGAGGGTCATGCGCGGGCCTTCTCTTCCTTCTTCCCGGCGGTGAAGCGCCAGCTGATGATGGTGAAGATCACGACGATGAGGAACACGCCCCACGCGATCGCGGCGCCGTAGCCGAAGCGGTTGTAGCTGAATGCCTGCTGGTAGAAGTAGAGGACCATCGTCAGGCCGCCCTGGCCGGCGCCGCCGCTGTTGGGGTTGGTCGTACTCGAGCTCGCCGTGAGCACTTGCGCCTCGGTGAAGCTCTGCATGCCGGTCACGGTCGAGACGACGAGCACGAAGATGATGGTCGGACGCAGCAGGGGAAGCGTGATCGAGAAGAAGCTGCGGATGGGACCGGCGCCGTCGAGCTTCGCGGCCTCGTAGACCTCGCCGCCGATCGACTGCATACCGGCGAGGAAGATGATCGCGTTGTACCCGGTCCACTGGTAGGTGATGAGGATCGAGATCGTGAGCTGGATGCCGAACGGCGTCGACAACCACTGCACTCCGGGCAGGCCCAGGGCGTGCAGGAAGGAGTTGGCGAGGCCGAAGTTCTCACCGAAGATCGACCCGAAGAGCACGGCCATCGCCACGACCGAGGTGATGTTCGGCACGAAGTAGGCGATGCGGAAGGCCGTGCTGAAGCGGACGGCGTTGTTCAGCATCGCGGCGACGGCGATCGCGATCGCGAGCATCGGGAACGTCGACAGCGCGAAGATCACGAAGGTGTTGCGCACCGACAGCCAGAACGTGGCGTCCGAGAAGAGACGCGTGTAGTTGTCGATTCCCGCCCACTGCGCCGCGCCCAGCCCGTTCCAGTCCTGGAACGACAGGACGAGAGAGTACAGCGTGGGGAAGAGGCCGAAGCCGAGGAACAGCAGGAAGAACGGCGCGACCGCGACGTACATCGGCCAGTGCCGGATCAGGCCCCGGCCCCGGGGGCGCGCGCTGGGGCGCACCCCCGAGGCGGTCATGACGCGCGTGGCGGATGTCACTTAGAGCGCTCCCACACCTGCTGGGCGGCGGCGAGGGCGTCGTTCCAGGCCTGCTGCGGGTCCTTGCCCTGCGACTGCACGTTGGCGAGCTCGGTGATGAAGGGCGCCTGGAGCTCGTTGTCGATCGGGCTGGTGTAGCTGATCGGCATGTTCTCGGACGCCGTCTTGAACACGTCCGTGGTCACCTGTCCGCCGAAGAACGCGTCGGGCTCCTGCAGGGCGGGCTCGCTGAGCGCGGCGGTCGACGAGGGGAAGTTGCCGACCTCGGTGTACGTGGTCGCCTGGTTCTCGGCATCCAGGAGGTAGTCGACGATCTTGATCGCCTCGTCCTTGTTGCCGGTCGCGGCGGGGATCGTCAGGAACGATCCGCCGATGTTGGCGGGACCGCCGGGCATCGCGGTGACGTTCCACTTGCCCGAGGTGTCGGGGGCGTTGCTCTTCAGGTCGCCCTGGTACCAGGCGGCACCGAGGAGGGTCGGGAGCGTGCCGTTGTTGACGGCGGCGGCCCAGTCGGGGCTGCCGTCCTGAATACCGGCGACGAGACCGCGCTGGTTCGCCTCGATCGCGGTGTCCCACGCCTTCTTGACCTGTGCACTGTCACCGAGGAATTGGCCGTCCTGCGACACCATCTTCGTCTCCCCCTGGCCCATGACCTTGGTGAAGACATCTTCGAGCGACACCTCGAGGTAGGCGCCGGTGGCGGCCTTGAGCTTCTCGCCGAAGGCGAAGTAGTCGTCCCACGTCTTGGTGGCGGCGGCGACGGCGGCCGGATCCGTGGGCAGTCCCGCGGCGGCCAGCACGTCTGTGCGGTAGTAGAGGGCGGTCGGACCGATGTCGGTGGGGAGGCCGATCAGCTTTCCGTCGGGGGTGGTGGCCTCGGCGAGCTTCCAGTCGGGGAAGTCGGAGAGCTTGTCGTCGATGCCGAGGGTCTTGAGGTCGGTGAAGAGGTCGGCCTGCTGCAGGAAGTAGGGCATGTCCTCGCCCTTGATCCCGGTGATGGTGGGGATGCCGCTGCGACCGGTGAAGACGGTGACGAGCTTCTGCTTGACGTCGTCGCCGATCGTGGTGACCTCGATCTTGTCGTCGGGGAACTGGCTCTTGGCCGAGTCCAGCACGCTCTGGCCGAGGCCGCCGGACCAGGTCCACAGGGTCACGGGGCCGTCGGACGAGCCGCCGGAACCGCCCGAGCAGGCCGAGAGGGACGCAGCAGCGGCGACCGCGACGGCGACGGTGCCGATCGCGCGTCGGTAACGCGGGGTGAGGGTCATCATGGGTGGTTCACTCCTTGAGTCGGGTGCGAGGTGAGGAAGAGGGAAAAGGAAGAAGCGCTGTCGTGCAGCGCGTCGCGGAGGAAGGCGAACCGGGTCGGGTCGGCGGCCGCCGGGTGGGCGTCGAGCCAGGGGAGCAGCTCGTCGAGACGGGGAGCAGCGGCGGCGCCGCCGGGGCGCGACACGGTGATGGCCGCGACGAGGGTGGCGAACTCGACCCGCTCGCGCAGCGACCAGTCCGTGAGCTCGGCGGCGGCGAGAGCGCCTCCGAACACGTCGCCGGCGCCCGTGGCATCCACGAAGTCGATGGCGACGGCGTCGATCTCGACCTCGTCACCCGCCGCGGAGTCGACGGCGAGGGCGCCGTGTCCGCCGCGGGTGACGACGGCGAGGGGCACTCGCTCGGCGAGGGAGCGCGCGGCGCGGCGGGCGTCGTCGGTGCGGGTGTAGGCGCGGGCCTCGGCCTCGTTGGGAAGGAAGGCGTGGCACCCCTCGAGCACCTCGAGAGCCGCGGCATCCCATTGTTCGTCGGCGTCCCAGCCGACGTCGGCGAAGACTTTCGTGCCTCGCCGGGCGCGTTCGCGGATCCACGGCGAGACCGAGTCGTCGAGGTGCAGCGCCGCGACGGGGGTGAAGGGGGCGTCCCGCAGGAGGGATGCCAGGGGAGCGGCGGGCCGACCTCCGGTCACGAGGGCGCGATCGCCGTCGTAGTTCATCGCGGCGGTGACGGGCAGGCCCCAGTCGGAGACTTCGCGGATCGCGTCGACGATGCCCTCATCGACCAGCCGTTCGCGGACGAGGCGGGACAGCGGGTCGGATCCCGCGTCGGCGACCAAGGCGGTGGGCACGCCGAGGCGTGCGGCCGCGATCGCGTAGTTGGCGATACCGCCCGGGCCCCAACCGAACGCGGGGGTCCAGTGCTCCTCGCCGAGGCGCGGGGCGCCGTCGAGGTCGGCGAAGACCAGATCGAGGAAGAGCTGCCCGGCCGTCAGGAGGCGGGGCGTGGGACCGGATGCGACTGTCATCGGCCCCTCCTCTCTGCGGTGACGATCGGGGCGTTTCACCGTTTATAGCATTCGTCGCTCAGGAACGCGCAAATATTTGCGTGTAAATATTTTGTTACTGAGCGATTTTGAGCGATAAGGTGATCGCATCATGAAAGACGTCAGAGACCGCGAGATCCTCCAGCACCTGCGCTCCGCTCGCGCGGCGACGGTGGCGGAGCTCGCCGAGGCCACCGGTTCGAGCATCGCCACGATCCGTCGCGACCTGCAGCGCCTCGACGACGCGGGACTCCTGCGCCGCACGCACGGCGGCGCCGTGATGGGAGAGGGAGACGCGCCCTTCGCCACGGTCGAACCCGTCAACCGCGACGGCAAGGAGCGCATCGCCCACGCCGCGGCCGAGACGATCCGTGAGGGCCAGGCCGTGATCCTCGATGTGGGCACGACCACGCTGCAGCTCGCGCGCCTGCTGCGGGGGCGGTCGGTCACCGTCATCACGAACAACCTCGCGATCTACGACGTGCTGCGCGACGAGCGGGAGACGCACCTCGTGCTGCTCCCCGGTGACTACGACCCGGTCTATCGCAGCGTCGCCGGTCATCTGACCACCGAGTCGCTGCGCCTCATCCGCGCCGACCATGCCTTCCTCGGCGTCAGCGGTATGTCGCCCGAGGGAGACCTGCGCGACACGACCCTCGCGCAGGTGCCGATCAAGCAGGCCATGCTCGCCGCGTGCGACGCGGCGACCGTGCTCGCGGACCACAGCAAGTTCCCCGGCAGCGGTGCCGGACGCATCGCCCTCCCCCTCGCCCTGCGGCGGCTCATCACCGATGCGCCGCTCGAGGGCCCGATCGTCGAGTCCTTGGGCCGACGGAATGTCGAGATTGTGACTGCATGAAGCTTGCGATGATCGGTGGCGGAGGATTCCGCACCCCCCTCGTCTACCGGGCCCTCCTCCTCGACCGCGATCCCGGTCGCGTCGACGAGGTCGCTCTCATCGACACCGACGGCGCGCGGCTGCGCACGATGGCGCGGATCCTCGAGGACCAGGCGCGCGACTTCGCCGATGCACCGCGCGTAAGCGTGCACACGGATGCCGAAGAAGGGCTCCGCGGAGCCGACTTCGTGTTCTCGGCCATCCGCGTCGGCGGCATGGCCGGTCGCGCCACCGATGAGCGCATCGGCCTCTCGCACGGAGTCATCGGTCAGGAGACCGTCGGCTTCGGGGGCATCTCCTACGCGTTGCGAACGCTCCCCGTCGCCATGCAGCTCGCCGAGCTCATCCAGCGCGTCGCGCCCGACGCCTGGGTCATCAACTTCACGAACCCCGCGGGTGTCGTCACCGAGGCGATGGGCCGCGTGCTGGGTAAGCGCGTCATCGGGATCTGCGACTCGCCGATCGGCCTCGCCCGGCGCGCGCTCGGAGCCCTCGGCATCCGGGACTCGGCCGACATCGAGATCGAGTACGCCGGGCTGAACCATCTCGGATGGCTCACGGCGCTCCGTCGCGACGGCGTCGACCTGCTGCCGGAGCTGCTGTCCTCGCCCGAGCGCATCGAGTCGTTCGAGGAGGGCGCGCTGTTCGGCGCGGACTGGATTCGCACCCTCGGAGCCCTGCCCAACGAGTACCTGCACTACTACTCCTACCGCCGTGACGTGTTGCAGGCCGACCAGTACGCCGCGACCACGCGCGGGCGCTACCTGCTCGACCAGCAGGCCGGCTTCTGGGAGGAAGCCGCGACCGCTCCGCGGCCGCACGCGGCCTGGGAGGCCTGCCGCCACGAGCGTGAGGTCACCTACATGGCGACCAACCGCGACTCCGCGGGAATGGGCGACCGCGACGAGGAAGACCTCGTGTCGGGGGGATACGAGAACGTCGCGATCGCCCTCATGCGCGCGATCGCCTACGACCAGTCGGCCCGGCTCATCCTCAACGTCCCCGGCGGCGGCGTGCTGGCCGGCCTCGACGCCGAAGCCGTGGTCGAGGTGCCGTGCATCGTCGGCGCGGACGGACCGCGTCCCCTCGAGAGCGCCACGGTCCCGGCGTTCGGCCAGGGTCTGATCACGACCGTGAAGTACGTCGAGCGCCAGACCATCGAGGCGGCCCTCGGCGGTTCGCGCGCCGCGGCGCTGCGCGCCCTGGCGCACCACCCCCTGATCGACTCGGTACGCGTCGCCCGGGCGCTGCTGGAAGACGCCAGCTCCAGCTTCGCCGACCTCTCGTACCTGCGCTGAACCCGGGGGTGCGGCACCGACTCGAACCGTGCCGCACCCCCGCACCACCCCCCATGCGGTCCGAACCGCGTCGCCCGAAACCGGAGACATCGTGCACCAGAACCTCACGCTCGTCGAAGAGCGCATCCACCGCGTCCTCACCGAGCGCATCGTCCCCGCCGTCTACTCGGCCCGCGTTCCCGTGACGCTCGCGGCCTGGATGGTCCCGGACGAGCCGGTCCCGGCATCCGAGGCCCTCTCCGCCGCGTACACGCCGTTCGCCGTCGGCGACAGCTGGGGGCGCGCGTGGTCGACCTGGTGGTTCGAGGTCACCGGCGAGATCCCGGCGGACTGGGCGGGACGCACCGTCGAGCTGCTGCTCGACCCCGGCTTCCAGGGCGACTGGCCGGGCAACCAGGCCGAGGCGCTCGTCCACACGCCCGACGGCGTGCAGGTGAAGGGCATCCACCCCCGCAACCACTACGTGCGCCTGGCCGACGAGGCGGCCGGTGGGGAGTCCGTGCACTTCTTCGTCGAGGCCGCCGCCAACCCCGACATCCTCAAGAACGACTTCGTCCCCACGGCCTACGGCTCGAAGAAGACCGCACCCGAGGCGCCGATCTACACGTTCCGCACCGCCGAGCTCGCCGTGTTCGAGCCCGAGGTGTGGGCGCTGCAGTTCGACGTCGAGGTGCTCTACCAGCTGCTCAAGGAGCTGCCCGAGACCGAGCCGCGCCGGCACGAGGTGCTCCGCGCGCTCGAGCGGGCGCTGAACGTGCTGCGCCTCGACGACATCGTCGGCACCGCCGCCGCCGCGCGCGCCGAACTCGTCGACGTGCTGTCGCGCCCGGCATCCGCCTCGGCTCACCGGCTCTCGGGCATCGGGCACGCGCACATCGACACCGCGTGGCTCTGGCCGATCCGCGAGACCAAGCGCAAGACCGCCCGCACGTTCTCGAACGTGCTCGCTCTCGCCGAGCAGTATCCCGACTTCCGTTTCGCCGCCTCGTCGGCCCAGCAGTACGCGTGGGTCAAGGAGCGCTACCCGCACGTGTGGGAGGGCATCAAGGCCGCGATCGCCAAGGGCCAGTGGATCGTCGTCGGCTCGCAGTGGGTCGAGCCCGACGGCAACCTCCCCGGCGGTGAGGCGATGGTACGCCAGATCACCCAGGGCATGCGCTTCTTCCGCGACGAGCTCGACGTCGAGACGCACGGCATCTGGCTGCCCGACTCGTTCGGCTACACCGCCGCGTTTCCGCAGATCGCGAAGCTCGCGGGCCTCGATTGGTTCCTCACCCAGAAGATCTCGTGGAGCCAGACCAACAAGTTCCCCCACCACACCTTCTGGTGGGAGGGCATCGACGGCTCGCGCATCTTCACGCACTTCCCGCCGATCGACACCTATAACTCCACCCTCGAGGGCGAAGAGCTGCACCACGCCGTGCGCCAGTTCCGCGACAAGGGCGTGGCCACCACCTCGCTCGTGCCCTTCGGTTACGGCGACGGCGGCGGCGGCCCCATCCGCGAGATGATGGAGCGCCAGCGGCGGGTCGAGTCGCTCGAGGGCTCGCCCCGCGTCGAGATCGAGCATCCCGACGACTTCTTCGCCGCAGCCCGAGCGGAATACCCCGACGCCCCCGTGTGGGTCGGCGAGCTCTACCTGGAGCTTCACCGCGGCACCTTCACGTCGCACGCCCGCGAGAAGCGCGGCAACCGCGAGGCCGAGCACCGCCTCCGCGAGGCCGAGCTGTGGTGGACCGCCGCCGCCCTGAAGGGAGCGGAGTACCCCTACGACGCGCTCGACCGCCTCTGGCAGGGCGTGCTGCTGCAGCAGTTCCACGACATCCTCCCCGGCTCGTCGATCCAGTGGGTGCACGAGCAGAACGAGGAGGACTACGCCGCGGCGCTCGCCGAGCTCGACCGCTCGATCGGCGATGCGCTCGCGGCCGCGGGCCTGTCGGGTGCAGTCGTGAACTCCGCCGATCACGCGCGCCGGTCCCTGGCACTGGATGCCGAGGGCACCCCGCTCGCGCTGGTCGAGACGCCGGCGCTCGGCGTGGCTTCGCTCACTCCCGTCGCTCCCGTGCACCCCGTGCGCGCCGAGCGGGTCGGCGACGACCTCGTGCTCGAGAACGGGCTCGTGCGCGTGACGGTCGACGCCCGCGGCCTCGTCACGTCGATCGTCGACCTCGGGGTCGATCGCGAGCTCGTGCCGGAGGGTCGCGCGGCCAATCTGCTGCGCCTGCACCAGGACCTGCCGAACGCCTGGGACGCGTGGGACATCGACGCGCACTACCGTCACACCTTCGACGACCTCGACGCCGCCGACGCGATCGAGCTGTCGGTCGACGGCGATCTGCGCGCGCGGGTGAGCGTCACGCGCACCTTCGGCACCTCTCGCCTGACGCAGACGATCGCGGTGAACGCCGACGACGTGCGCGTGCACTTCGGTGTCGACCTCGACTGGAACGAGCGCGAGAAGCTGCTGAAGGCCTCGCTGCCCTTCGTCGTGCACGCCCACCACCACAGCGCCGAGATCCAGTACGGCCACGTCCGCCGTGCGACCCACACCAACACGTCGTGGGAAGACGCCAAGTTCGAGGTCATGGCCCACCGGTGGGTTCACGTCGAAGAGCCCGGGTACGGCATCGGTGTGACCAACGACGCCACGTACGGCCACGACATCACCCGAACGGTCGGCGCCTCGGGCGAGGTCGAGACCGAGGTGCGTCTGAGCCTCGTGCGCGCCGCGAACTCACCGGACCCGGTTCAGGATGCCGGTCACCACACGTTCGCGTACGCGGTGCACCCCGGCGCCGACATCGCCGCGGTCGTCGCCTCGGGCTACGAGCAGAACCTGCCGCTGCGTCGTCCCGGAGCGGAGGCCGCGACCGTGGAGCCGTGGAGCGTCCTGCGCTCCACCGACGAGGGCGTGCGCATCGAGGCGGTCAAGCTCGCGGACGACCGTTCCGGCGACGTGATCGTGCGCGTGTACGAGGCCCTCGGGCGGCGTGCGTCGACGACCCTCGTGCCCGGGTTCGCCGTGGCATCCGTCGACGAGGTCGACCTGCTCGAGCGCCCGCTCCGCGACGACATGGCCCGCTCGCGGCGCCTCGCGCACGAGGGTGACGCGATCGAGCTGGAGCTGCGGCCCTTCCAGGTCGTGACGCTCCGTCTGACGCGCTGACGGTCGTGCGGGGCTCAGCGCGCGACCAGCGTGGTCTCGAAGCTGTACATGTCGGGGCGGTAGCAGTGATGGCCGAACTCGACCGGCCGGCCGGCCGCGTCGTACGCGACGCGTTCCATCGTGAGCACGGGGCCCCCGCGGTCGATGTCGAGCAGGGTGCTCTCGTCGCCGTGGGCCCGCCGGGCGCCGATCCTCTGGTTCGCGACGCGGATGATGACGCCGCGCCCGCGCAGGATCTCGTACAGACCGCGCTCCTGCAGTTGGGCCGTCGTGATGTCGGCGAGATCGAGCGGCAGGTAGTTCGTCAGGACGGCCACGGCGACGCCGTCGGTCGAGCGTTGGCGGCGGAGGTACACGACATCGGAGCCCTCGGTGATGCTGAGGGCTTCGGCGACGCTCGTGTCGGCGGGACGGACGTCGTGCTCCAGGACGCGTGTGCCGGGCTGGTGGTGCGAGCTCTTGAGGTCCTCGTAGAGGCTCGTGAGCTCGACCTGCCGGGTGACCTGGCCCTGCACCACCTGGGTGCCGATGCCGCGGCGCCGCACGAGCAGTCCCTTGTCGACGAGTGTCTCCATCGCGCGGCGGATCGTGGGACGCGAGAGGCCGAGGCCTTCGGCGATCGCGATCTCGTTCTGCAGGCGCGCGCCGGGGGCGATGCGACCCGAGCGGATCGCGGCCTCGAGCTCGCGGGCGACCTGGAAGTACAGGGGGATCGGCCCCGTGCGATCGAGGTCGGTCAGCATTTCGGCGATGAGCACCACGTCGTCGGCCACGCGGCCACCCCCGATCGTCTTTGTCGCGACATCTTCACATCATGGTAGTGGCGCACCTTCACACCCCACCCCCCTTGTGCTATTGTCAGGACAATTACGCACGACTGAAGAGAGAGTTGTACAGCGAGGTATGACCAGCAACGCTTCCGCCCCCGATGTCCTGGCCCTGGGCCGGCTCGGCGTCGACATCTACCCTCTCCAAACGGGCGTGGGCCTCGAGGCCGTCGAGACGTTCGGCAAGTTCCTCGGGGGGAGCGCGGCGAACGTCGCCGTCGCCGCCGCCCGGCTCGGGCGAGACGTCCGTCTGGTGTCGCGCGTAGGCGACGACCCCTTCGGGCGCTACCTCCTGGCCGAGCTCACGCGGCTCGGGGTCGACAACCGCGACGTCCGCGTCGACGAGACCTTGAAGACCCCGGTGACCTTCTGCGAGGTCTTCCCGCCCGACGACTTCCCGCTGTACTTCTATCGCGATCCGAAGGCTCCCGACCTCAACATCGTCGAAGACGACCTCGACCTCGAGGCCGTTCGCGCGGCCCGCATCCTGTGGTTCACCACGACGGGACTGAGCGTCGAACCGAGCCGGGCGACCCATCACGCCGCTCTCGCCGCGCGCCGCGGCGGCCACACGATCTTCGACCTCGACTACCGACCCATGTTCTGGGCGAGCCGTGAACAAGCGCGCGCGCAGGTCGACCGTGCGCTCGAGCACGCCACGGTCGCGGTGGGCAACCGCGAGGAGTGCGAGGTCGCGGTCGGCGAGACCGATCCGCAGCGTGCGGCCGACGCGCTCCTCGACCGCGGTGTCGAGGTGGCGATCGTCAAGCTCGGACCCGCGGGCGTGCTCGCCAAGACGCGCGAGGAGGCGGTCGTGGTGCCGCCGTACCCCGTCGACGTGGTCAACGGTCTCGGAGCGGGCGACGCCTTCGGCGGCTCGCTGTGCCACGGACTCCTGCACGGGTGGGGGCTCGAGCGGATCCTGCGCTTCGCCAACATCGCCGGGGCGATCGTCGCCTCACGCCTGGAGTGCTCCACCGCCATGCCGACGTCGGACGAGGTCGAGCGGGTCCTCGCGGCGGGAGCGAGCCGGTGAACGGCGCGATCACGCCGGACGAGTTCGCTCGACTCCGCGACATCCGGGCCACGGCGCCCGCGTCGATCGGCGCGGCTCTGCGCGACCGCTCGCGGCGCGAGCTCCTCGGCGCGGACGGCCGGCTCTTCATCGTCGCGGCCGATCATCCGGCCCGCGGCGCCCTGTCCGTGGGCGACAACCCCACGGCCATGGCCGATCGCTACGAGCTTCTCGATCGCCTGGCGATCGCGCTCAGCCGCCCCGGCGTCGACGGCGTCCTCGCGACGCCCGACATCATCGACGACCTCGCGATGCTCGGGCGACTCGACGACAAGATCATCGTGGGATCCATGAACCGCGGCGGCCTCCGCGGCGCGTCGTTCGAGATGGACGATCGCATGACCGCCTATGACGTGCCGACCATGGCACGCCTCGGCATCGACTTCGCCAAGACGCTCGTCCGCATCGACCTCGACGACCCGGGCACCGTGTCGACCCTCGTCGCGATGGCGCAGGCGGTCTCGCAGGCCGCCGAGATCGGCCTCCCCCTCATGCTGGAGCCGTTCCTGAGCCGCCAGATCGATGGGCGCGTGGTCAACGACCTCTCGACGGATGCCGTCATCCTCTCGATCGCGATCGCCTCCGGTCTCGGGTCCGCCAGCGCCTACACATGGATGAAACTGCCGGTGGTCGACGACATGGAACGGGTGATGGCCGCCACGACCATGCCGACCCTGCTGCTCGGCGGGGACTCGGGCGCCGACCCCGACGAGACCTTCGCGTCGTGGGAAGACGCCCTCGCCCTCCCCGGCGTGCGCGGTCTCACCGTCGGCCGCACTCTTCTCTACCCCGCTGACGACGACGTGGCCGCTGCCGTCGACATCGCCGCCTCCCTGGTCCATCGCGACCTCTGACCACCCCGAAGGAAGTCATGAGCACGACAATCACCCACTGGATCGACGGGGCCGAGTACGCCTCCGCCTCGGGCCGGACGGCTCCGGTGTTCAACCCGGCGACGGGGCAGGTGCGCGCCCAGGTCGCGCTCGCCGACGAGGCGGACATCGCGGCGGCCCTCGCCTCGGCGGAGCGCGGGTTCCAGGTGTGGAGCGGGTACTCGATCGCGAAGCGCCAGAGCGTGCTGTTCGCCTTCCGCGAGCTGCTGAACGCGCGCAAGGGCGAGCTCGCGCGAATCATCACCGCCGAGCACGGCAAGGTCGTCTCGGATGCCATGGGCGAGATTCTCCGAGGACAGGAGGTCGTGGAACTGGCGACCGGATTCCCGCACCTGATCAAGGGTGCGTACTCGGAGAACGCCTCCACCGGTGTCGACGTCTACTCGGTGAAGCAGCCTCTCGGCGTGGTGGGCATCATCAGCCCCTTCAATTTCCCGGCGATGGTGCCGATGTGGTTCTTCCCCATCGCGCTGGCCGCCGGTAACGCCGTCGTGCTCAAGCCGAGCGAGAAGGATCCCTCCGCCGCCCTCTGGCTGGCCCAGCTGTGGAAAGAGGCGGGGCTGCCCGACGGAGCGTTCACCGTCCTCCAGGGCGACAAGGTCGCTGTCGACGGTCTGCTCAACGCGCCGGTGGTGCAGTCGATCAGTTTCGTCGGCTCCACCCCGATCGCGCAGTACATCTACGAGACGGCGTCCCGCAACGGCAAGCGGGTGCAGGCCCTCGGTGGCGCGAAGAACCACATGCTCGTCCTCCCCGACGCCGACCTCGACCTCGTCGCCGACTCCGCGGTCAACGCCGGATTCGGCGCCGCGGGCGAGCGGTGCATGGCCATCTCGGTCGTGCTCGCGGTCGAGCCCGTCGCC
This sequence comes from Microbacterium testaceum, assembly GCF_001476655.1. Taxonomy (GTDB): domain Bacteria; phylum Actinomycetota; class Actinomycetes; order Actinomycetales; family Microbacteriaceae; genus Microbacterium; species Microbacterium testaceum_C. Next base: position 17,039 of record NZ_LDRT01000060.1, read on the forward strand.
GACGAGCTGATCGCCAAGGTCTCCGAGCGCATCGCGAAGCTGCGTATCGGCAACGGGGCGGATGCCGCGGAACCCGACATGGGACCGCTGATCTCGGCGCAGCACCGCGACAAGGTCTCGTCCTACGTCGACATCGCCGAAGCCGATGGCGCGCGCATCGTCGTCGACGGCCGCGGCTACGCCGTCGACGGTCACGAGGACGGCTTCTTCTTCGGTCCCACCCTGCTGGACGCCGTGCCCACCACCTCCCGCGCCTACACGGAGGAGATCTTCGGCCCCGTCCTCTCGGTCGTGCGCGTGAAGACCTACGACGAGGGTCTCGCTCTCATCAACAGCGGCGAGTTCGGCAACGGCACCGCGATCTTCACCAACGACGGCGGTGCCGCTCGGCGCTTCCAGAACGAGGTGCAGGTCGGGATGATCGGCATCAACGTGCCGATCCCGGTCCCGGTGGCCTACCACTCGTTCGGCGGCTGGAAGAAGAGCCTGTTCGGCGATGCCAAGGCCTACGGCGTGCACGGCTTCGACTTCTTCACGCGAGAGAAGGCCATCACGAGCCGATGGCTCGATCCCGCCACCCACGGCGGTATCAACCTCGGCTTCCCCCAGAACGACTGAGGGCTCGGCATCCGTCCCCGGTGAGAGAGACAGGACCAGATGAACCAGCGTTGGTTCCACCGCCGCGGCGATCTCGCCCGGTCCGGGTGGGAGAGCGTCGTCGACGCGGAAACCCCCGGCTGGGCGCACACCGGTATCCACATCGCCGAGCTCACGGCGGGGCGGGTGCTGCCGCTGCCGAGCGGGGTCGAGAGTATCGTCGTGCCGCTCGCGGGCTCGTTCTCCGTCACGCACACGCAGGACGGCGAGACGACGGTCACCCCTCTCGCCGGACGGGCGTCGGTCTTCAGCGGGCCGACCGACGTGTTGTACGTCTCGGTCGCCGCCACGGCCGAGATCACGGGCAGCGGGCGGGTGGCCGTGGCGACCTCGCCGACGGACGTGGTGAAGCCCACCGCTCACATCGCGGCGGCCGACGTTCCCGTCGAGCTCCGCGGGGCGGGGAGGTCGAGTCGGCAGGTCCACAACTTCGGGACCCCTGCCGCCCTCGACGCGGCGCGGCTGATCGTGTGCGAGGTCCTCACCCCGGCCGAGAACTGGTCGTCCTACCCACCGCACAAGCACGACGAGCACGCGCCGGGTCACGAGTCCCGTCTCGAGGAGATCTACTACTTCGAGGCCGCCCCGGTGAGCGGCTCGCGGGCGCCGTCCGACAGCGCCTTCGGCATGTTCAGCACGTACTCCTCGCCCGCGGGGGAGATCGACATCAACGCGATGGTGCGATCGGGTGACATCGCGCTCGTTCCCTACGGGTACCACGGTCCCGCCGTCGCCGCGCCCGGCTACGACCTCTACTACCTCAACGTCATGGCCGGTCCGGACCCGGAACGGCAGTGGCTCATCAGCGACGATCCCGCGCACGCGTGGGTCCGCGACACCTGGGAGGGGCAGTCGTTCGACGACCGCCTTCCCTTCACCGACGACAGGGAGGTCTCGTGATGGTGACGACGAGAAGGATGACGGTCAGCCAGGCGCTCGTGGAGTTCCTCGCGCACCAGTGGACCGTCGACGGCGACATCCGCGAACGGACGATCCCCGGGGTCTTCGGCATCTTCGGTCACGGCAACGTCGCGGGCGTCGGCCAGGCGCTGAAGCAGCTCAACGTCGAAGAGCCCGACCTGATGCCGTACTACCAGGCGCGGAACGAACAGGCCATGGTGCACCAAGCCGTCGGGTACGCCCGCGTGCACCGCCGCCGCGGCACCTTCGCCTCCACGGCATCCGTGGGTCCGGGGGCGGCGAACATGCTCACCGGTGCCGCCCTGGCCACCGCCAACCGCCTGCCGGCGCTGCTCCTGCCCAGTGACACCTTCGCCACGCGCGTGGCCGACCCGGTGCTGCAGCAGCTCGAGCAGCCGTGGGACATCGGTCTCACCGTCAACGACGCCTTCCGTCCGCTGTCGCGCTTCTTCGACCGCGTGCAGCGGCCCGAACAGCTCTACTCGATCGCGCTCGCCGCGATGCGGGTGCTCACCGACCCCGCCGAGACCGGAGCCGTCACGATCGCCCTCCCCGAGGACGTGCAGGCCGAAGCGCTCGACGTGCCCGTGGAGTTCCTGCAGGACCGCGAGTGGCACGTGCGGCGGCCGGTGCCCGAACGAGGTCCGCTCGAGCGGGCCGTCGCCGCGATCCGCCGGGCGAAGAAGCCGCTCATCATCGCGGGCGGCGGCGTGATCTACTCCGCCGCCGAAGACGCCCTGCGCGCGTTCGTCGAGGCCACCGGCATCCCGGTCGGCACCACGCAGGCGGGCGGCGGCTCGCTGCCGTGGGACCACCCGCAGTACCTCGGCGGCGTCGGTGCCACGGGAAGCCTGGCCGCCAACCGCCGCGCGGCCGAGGCCGACCTCGTCATCGGCATCGGCACGCGCTACAGCGACTTCACCACCGCCTCGCGCACCGCGTTCCAGAACCCCGACGTCTCGTTCGTCAACGTCAACGTCGCCGCGTTCGACGCCTACAAGCACGGCTCGCAGCTGCCGGTGATCGCCGACGCCCGCGAGGCCCTCGACGCCCTAGCCGAGGCGCTCACCGGTCACCGCGTCGACGAGGCGTACGCGGCGACCATCGCCCGCGAGAAGAGCGAGTGGGATGCCGTCGTCGACGAGGCGTTCACCCCGTCGGGGCGGTCGCTTCCGGGTCAGCCCGAGATCATCGGCGCGGTCCAGGCCGCCAGTGCGCCCCGGGACGTGATCGTGCAGGCCGCGGGCTCGCTCCCGGGCGACCTCCACAAGCTCTGGCGCGTGCGCGACGCGCTGGGATACCACGTCGAGTACGCGTTCTCGTGCATGGGGTACGAGATCGCCGGGGGCCTGGGGGTCAAGCGCGGGCTGCTCGCGGCCGGCGACGACCGCGACGTCATCGTCATGGTCGGCGACGGCTCCTACCTCATGCTCCACACCGAGCTGCTCACCGCTGTCGCCGAGGGGCTGAAGATCATCGTCGTCCTCATCCAGAACCACGGCTACGCGTCGATCGGCCACCTCTCCGAGACGGTCGGCTCCGAGCGCTTCGGCACGAAGTACCGCGTGTACGACGACGCCGAGCGCAACTTCCAGGGCGAGGCGGTGCTGCCCGTCGACCTCGCCCTGAATGCCCGCAGTTACGGCGTGGACGTGATCGAGGTCGACCCCGGTGCCGGTGCGATCACCGCCCTCTCCGAGGCGATCGCCACGGCGAAGGCGTCGGAGCGCTCGACCTTCATCCACATCAACAGTGATCCGCACATCTACGCCCCCGACAACGACGGGTGGTGGGACGTGCCGGTCGCGGCCGTCTCGAGCATCGACAGCACACGCGCGGCGCGCGACACCTACGACACGCAGGTCACGGCGCAGCGACCGCTGCTGGGCGACCGGATCGGAGACCACGCATGAAGGCGACCGTCGCGGGGGCTCCGGTGAGCTTCGGAGTGTTCGAGCTGACCCCGGAAGGCGCCGACACGGTCAGTGCCGATGAGATGGGCGCGGCGCTGCAGGCGGCGGGTTACCGCGGCATCGATCTCGGTCCGGTGGGGTTCCTCGGCCGGGGCGCCGACCTGCGCGCGCGACTGAGTCGGTTCGACCTGCAGCTGGCCGGGGGATGGGTGCAGCTGCCCTTCTCCGACGACGAGGCGTTCGCGGCATCCCTTCCCGACCTGCGCGAGGCTCTTCGGTTGTTCGCCGATGCCGCCGAGCTCGGGCCCGACCGCCTGCCGTTGCCCACGCTCGCCGACGCGGGCTCGCCCGCGCGGGCGGGCAACCCGGGGCGCGGCACGGAGGTCGACCCCGTCGACGCCGATCGCGCGCACCGGCTTCACGAGAACGTCGGACGGGCCGCGAAGATCGTGCGCGACGCCGGATTCCAGCCGACGTTCCACCACCACGCCGGCACGTTCGTCGAATCGCCCGCCGAGATCGATGCGTTCCTCGCCGGCACCGACGTGGGTCTGACGCTCGACACCGGCCACCTCTTCATCGCCGGGGGAGACCCCGTCGCCGCCGTGGACCGCTGGGGCACGCGCATCAACCACCTGCACCTCAAGGATGTCGACCTCGCCGAGCTCCGTCGCGTGCTCGCCGCGGGCGGCGGAATGGCCGACGTGTGGTCGTCGGGCGCGTTCGTCGCGTTCGGTGCGGGCGACATCGATCTGGCGGCGGTGATGGATGCCGTCGATCGCCGCGGATTCGACGGGTGGATCGTCGTGGAGCAGGACGTGCTCAACGCCCCCGACGTGTCGATCGACGCCTTCCGCGCCGACCGCACCCGCGATCAGACGCTCAACCGCGAAGCCCTGCGCCCCTGGGCATGACCGGCTGAACCCGATTCCCCTCTTCACAGACAGGACCTCTTCCGTGCCCTCTTCGCCTCTCCGTTTCGGACTCATCGGTACCGGCCGCATCGGCCAGGTCCACGCTGCGAGCATCGCCGCCGACCCTGACGCGACCCTCGCGTGGGTCGCGGACCCCTTCGTCGACGGTGCCCGGCAGGTCGCCGCGCAGTTCGGTGGCGAGGCCACCGACACCGCCGATGACCTCTTCGTGCCCGGCCGGGTCGATGCGATCCTCGTCGCCTCGCCCACCCCCACGCACGTCGACCTCATCGCGCGCTCCGTCGAGGCGGGGCTGCCCGTGCTGTGCGAGAAGCCGATCGACCTCGACATCGCGCGCGTCGAAGCACTGCGTTCCACGGTGGCGTCGGCGGGCGTCCCCGTCGCCTTGGGCTTCAATCGTCGCTTCGACCCGGCGTTCGCCGAGGCGCGGGCGAGACTGGCGGCGGGGGAGATCGGCGCGCTCGAACAGCTGACCATCATCAGCCGCGACCCCGCTGCGCCCCCGGCGTCGTACATCGCGGTCTCGGGGGGCATCTTCCGCGACATGACGATCCACGACTTCGACATGGCGCGCTTCTTCCTCGGCGACATCGTCGAGGTACAGGCGACGGGCAGCACGACCTTCGACCCCGGTGCCCGGGAGCACGGTGACTACGACACGGCCGTGACGGTCCTGCGGGCCGCCAGCGGTGCGGTCGCCACGATCATCAACTCCCGGCACAGCACGGTCGGCTACGACCAGCGCATCGAGGTCTTCGGGAGCACGGGCACCCTCGACGTCGGCAACCAGGGGACGAGTCTCGTGCGCGTGTCGAACACCTCGGGCGTCGACACGCACCGTCCCTTCGAATCCGCGATGGTCACGCGCTACACGCCCTCGTACCGCGCCGAGCTGCGCGAGTTCATCTCGCTGGTCCGCGGAGGCGCGTCGACGAGTCCCTCCTTCGACGATGGGCGCGCAGCGCTGCTGCTCGCCGACGCCGCGCAGCGCTCCGCCGAGGAGCGCGTCGTCGTCGCGGTCGACCTCAGCTGAGGGGCGGGCGGGACCCGACGGCCACGGCCGCCGGGTCCCGGGCATCCGCGACGGGCTCGTCCCGGGGCGGACATGCCGCCGGTGCGCGTAGGCCGGCGACCGCTCAGGCGCTCGTCCGCCTCATCGCGAGCTCCGTTCGTGTCACGCGTCGTAGGTCGTCGTCGCGGTCACCTCGGACACGTCGTGCCACCGGCCGTCTGCGACACTCTCCTCCGCCGCGTCGACGATGGCCGCCGCCGCCCAGCCGTCGCCCGCCGAGGGAGCGAGCTGACGGCCGGTGAGCACCGACCGGAGGAAGAGCGCCGCCTCGATCGTCTTGAAGTCGTCGAAGCCCATCGACGTCCCCGCACCCGGCTGGAAGCGATCGAACGCCCCGAAGCCGGGTTCGGCCATGATGCGCCGGTAGCCGTGCGCCGAGTCGGCGTGCTCGAGCTCGTTCAGCCGCTCGAAGTTCCACCGGATCGATCCGCGCGTGCCGTACACCTCGAGGCGGTACTCGGCGCGCGTGCCGATGGCGACGCGGCTCGCGTCGAACACGCCCACCGCGCCCGAGTCGAAGCGTCCGATCACCGCGGCGTAGTCCTCGTTCTCGACCTCGCCGGTCTCGGCATCCGCGCTTCCCGAAGCGAAGTGGCTCACCGCACCCGACGAGGCGAGCGGACGGCGGCGGATGAAGGTCTCCTTCGTCGCCGAGACGGCGGCGATCCGTCCGACGACGAACTGCGCGAGGTCGACGCCATGCGAGAGCAGGTCGCCCATCACGCCCGATCCGGCCTTGTCCCGGAGGAAGCGCCAGGTCAGGATGCCGAGGGGATCCGCGGAGTAGTCGGCGAGGAACGACACCCGCACGGTGGTGATCGTGCCGAGCGCGTCCGAGCGGACGAGCTCGCGGGCCCGTGCGATCGCCGGCGCATGGCGGTAGTTGAAGCCGACCGATGTGACGAGCCCCGCGGCTTCGGCCGCCTCGGCGATCTCGCGCGACTCGGGGAGGCTTCGACCCATCGGCTTCTCGATCCAGAACGGTTTGCCCGCCGCGACCGCGGCGAGGGCCATCTCGTGATGGAGGAAGTTCGGCGAGCAGATCGACACCACGTCGACCGCCGGATCGTCGAGGACCTCGCGGTAGTCGGAGACCGTCGAGCGGTACCCGAGCACGTCTCGCGCGTGCTGACGCCCGCGCTCGTCCGGGTCGGCGGCGATCACCAGCTTCGGCTCGGCGCCGATCTCCGGGAAATGCTGGGGAACGGCGCGGTAGGCGCGCGAGTGCAGGCGTCCCATCCATCCCGCCGAGATCAATCCCACTCCGACGTGCGTGCGGTTCTGCATCCGAAATCCCTTCGTTGGGGTCGTGGTGCTCTCATCTTGACAGTATGTATTGACAATTGGAATGGCCGCTGTCAGGATCTGAGCCGACAGAGACGTCGCCCCTGAGCAGTACCCGATGTCGATGTCCTCATCGAAAGGGAATTCAATGAAGAAGCGCTTGCTCGGCACCCTTGCCCTGGCAGCCACCGTCGCGTTGGCCCTGACCGCTTGTTCGGGTACGGGACAGGACACGTCGACGAACGGCGGCGGTGACGGAAACGCCACCACGCCCAAGAAGGACCTGACCTACGCGGTCATCACCCACTCGGGCCCCGGTGACTCGTTCTGGGACCGCGTCAAGTCCGGCGCCGAAGCCGCGGGCTCCGACTACGGCGTGAACGTCACGTACAACGCCGACCCGGACCCGGCGAAGCAGTCGCAGCTCATCGACAACGCCGTCGCCCAGGGGGTCAACGGCATCGTGGTGTCGATGGCCAACCCCGACGGGCTCAAGACGAGCGTCGAAGCGGCGGTGGCCGCCGGCATCCCGGTCGTCACGATCAACTCGGGAATCGACCGCTACGCGGAGTTCGGCGCCTTCACGCACATCGGTCAGACCGAGAGCGTCGCGGGCAAGGCGGTGGGAGAGCGTCTCAGCAAAGAGGGGCTGAAGAAGGGGCTCTGCGTCATCCAGGAGGCCGGGAACGTCGGCCTCGAAGAGCGTTGCGCGGCCGCGACCCAGGCGTTCTCGGGCCAGATGGAGAACCTCCAGGTCGACGGCACGAACGACGCCGAAGTCAAGGCGACCATCAAGGCGAAGCTCCAGGCGGACCCCTCGATCGACACCGTGCTGACCCTCGGCGGGCAGTATGCCATCGACGCGGTCGGCGCCGTGGAGGAATCGGGCAGCTCGGCCAAGATCGGCACCTTCGATCTGTCGGAGGACGTCGTCAGCAACATCGAGGCGGGCAAGATCCTGTTCGCCGTCGACCAGCAGCCGTACGTCCAGGGTTTCCTCGGCGTGACGGCGCTGTACCTCAAGAGCACCAACGGCAACGAGATCGGCGGCGGCCAGCCCGTCTACTCCGGTCCCGCCTTCGTGACCAAGGACAACGCGGCCGACGTCGCGAAGTTCGCGGCCAACGGCACCCGCTGACCCGCTCCTTCCCGGCCGGGCGTCCGCGCCCGGCCGGGGACCACCGAAAGGACTATCGATGACGACGACTGACATCGTGACCGTCGCCACACGCCCACGCCTCGAGCGTCAGCCCGTGCGGCGTCTGCTCGCTCGCCCCGAGATCGGAGCGCTGGTCGCCGCCCTGGCGGTCATGCTCTTCTTCTCGGCCTACACCCCGAACTTCCTGACGCTGGCCGGGGCGGGAGTGTGGCTCGAATCAGGGTCCACCTTCGGCATCATGGCCGTCGCCGTCGCGCTGCTCATGATCGGCGGCGAGTTCGACCTCTCCGCCGGTGTCCTGACCGGTTTCACGGCGCTGATCGTCGGCATCCTGACGACCCACTACGGCCTGAACATCTGGGTCGCCGTGTTCGTCGCCCTCGTCGCCGCCCTCGCGATCGGCGCCCTCAACGGGCTCATCGTGATGAAAACGGGTCTCCCCAGCTTCATCGTGACCCTCGGGACGTTCTTCGTGCTCGCGGGTGTCGACCTGGCCGTCACGAAGCTCATCACCGGCCAGGTCGCGATCCAAGGCCTGACCAAAGTCCCCTTCTACGACAGCATCCAACCCCTCTTCGGATCGTCCGTGCGCATCGGCGACGGCACCTTCTACGTGTCGGTGCTCTGGTGGGTCATCGTGACGGCCATCGCCACGTGGGTGCTGCTGCGCACCCGCGCCGGCAACTGGATCTTCGCCGTCGGGGGGCAGCTGAACTCTTCACGACAGGTCGGTGTTCCGATCCTGAAGACGAAGGTCGGCCTGTTCATGACCACGGCGGGGGCCGCGTGGCTCGTCGGCATGATCTCGCTCTTCCGCACCTCCACCGTGCAGGCCAATACGGGTGTCGGACAGGAGTTCATCTACATCATCTGCGCGGTCGTCGGCGGGTGCCTCCTCACGGGCGGCTTCGGATCCGCGATCGGTGCGGCCCTGGGCGCGCTCATCTACGGCATGGTCTTCCAGGGCATCACGTTCGCGCAGTGGGACACCAACTGGCTGCGCACCTTCCTCGGCGCGATGCTGCTGCTGGCTGTCCTGCTCAACCACTTCGTGCGGCTGCGCGCGGGAGGGACGAAATGACCACGTCAACCGCACGGCCCGTCGTCGAGGTCCGAAACGTCGGCAAGAGCTACGGGCCGGTCAACGCGCTGTCCGGGGTGTCGACGACCGTCACCGCCGGACAGGTCACCTGCGTGCTCGGCGACAACGGCGCCGGGAAGTCGACGTTCATCAAGATGCTCGCCGGGGCGCACAGCCCCTCGGAAGGCCAGCTGCTGCTCGACGGCGAACCGGTGACGTTCTCGTCGCCGCGGGATGCGCTGAGCGCGGGGATCGCCACCGTCTTCCAGGACCTGGCTGTCGTGCCGCTGATGCCCGTGTGGCGGAACTTCTTCCTGGGATCCGAGCTCACGCGCGGGTGGGGCCCGCTCCGCCGGCTCGACGTGAAGCGCATGAAGGAGATCACCTACACGGAGCTGGCGAACATGGGCATCGACCTGCGCGACGTCGATCAGCCCATCGGCACGCTCTCGGGCGGTGAGCGCCAGTGCGTCGCGATCGCCCGCGCGGTCTACTTCGGCGCGCGCGTCTTGATCCTCGACGAGCCCACCGCGGCTCTCGGGGTGAAGCAGTCGGGCGTCGTGCTGAAGTACATCGCGAAGGCGCGTGACCGCGGACTCGGTGTGGTGTTCATCACGCACAACCCGCACCACGCGTATCCCGTGGGCGACCGATTCCTGCTCCTCAATCGGGGGACGAGCATCGGCGACTACGTCAAAGCCGACATCACTCTGGCCGAGTTGACCAGTCTCATGGCCGGCGGGGCAGAACTCGACTCGCTCGCCCACGAGCTCGAGCGGTCGCTCGGGCCCGATGCCGAACTGACGCGGGAGGTCGCCCAGGAGGCGGCGAAGACCGCGCAGGCCTGACGAGCCGACGGTGTCCCCCGCTCTTCGGGCGGGGGACACCGCGTCGTTCCCGGGTGGACGTGACGCCGACCCCCACCTCGGTGACAATGGACTGATGCGATCCCCCCACGCACTGGTCGTCACCCTGTTCGCCGCCGGTCTCATCCTCACCGGGTGCACCGATTCCTCCGCCCCCGAGGAGGTCTCCGAGGCAGCGCCCTCGGCCTCGGGCAGCCCCGTCGCCACCGCCACCCCGGCGCCCGCGGACGGACCCGTCGCGGCCTTCCGGACCTGGTGGACGGCGGTGCGCTCCGCTGACACCGTCGCCGCGTGCGGAGCACTGACCGAGCCCCTGCAGCAGCGCATGATGGCCGAGTATTCCGCCGCGACCGGCACCGAGGTCGGCGATTGCGCGACCCTCATCCGGCAGAGCTCGGCTCTCTACGCCGCGGCGGGCCTGCCCGAGGATGTCTCGATCGCGCTCGAGTCCGAGAGCGCCGCCGACGCGATGCTGCAGGTGACCTACGCCAACGGCGACTGCGGAACGGTGCACCTCGAACGAACGGCCACCGCGTGGTCTCTGACCGAGCTCAGCGAGGAGTGCGCGGGCTGACGCCCCGGGGCAGGGCGCCTGTCAGGGCAGGAAATCGGCGCCGCTGAAGAACCCGATTCCCAGTGACAACAGGGCCGCCGCCACGCCCGCGATGAACCCGGCCGCGGCGAGTTCGCGCGCCATGCGGGCGTTCAGGCTCAAGATGCCGGTGACCAACGACACGAGCGCGAGCGCCCAGACACCGAGCTGGATCCACACGAACTGATCGAAGTCCGCGATCGCGCTGACCGAGACCAGGAAGATGTGCCAGGCGATGACGATGCTGCCGGTGGCGATCGCGATGATGGAGGCCGCCCGGAGGTCGCCCTTCGGAACGGTCGGCGCGGGCGGCTGCGGTCGCGGAGGCACGCGAAGGCCCGGCTCGAAGGAGTCGGGAAGGTCGTCGTCTGCCATGGGGTGATCCTCGCAGGTCTGCCGGGCGAGGGCGAACGGCGAGCCCGGGGTTGCGTCCCGCGGTCGCGGACGAACGGTCGGATGCCGCGGACGATCGGTCGGGCGGGCGCAGTTCCCCGTTGCGAGCATCGAGACATGACCCTGACCGCCCCCGTTCCCGTCACCCCCGTCTCCCGCATGAGGTACGGCGGTCTCGTCGTCCTGATGCTGTTGAGCTTCCTGCTCGTCACCGCCGAGTTCCTGCCCAACGGCGTGCTCACCGAGATGGCCGCGGGGCTCGGCATCACCCCCGGCCAGGCCGGCCAGACGGTGACGGTCACCGCGCTGTCCGGGTTGCTCATGGCGCCCACCGTCGGCCTGATCTTCCCGCGCCTGAACCGCCGCACCCTTCTCGTGATCGCCGCAGCGGCGGCCGCGGTGTCGAGCGTGGCGGTGGCTCTCGCGCCCCACCTCGTCACGATCCTCGTCGCGCGCTTCCTCCTCGGTGCGGCGATCTCGACGTTCTGGTCCATGTCGATCACGGTCGCCGCGGCCGTGTCGGCGCCCGATCGCATCGGTCGCGCCGTCATGTTCACCTCCGCCGGGCTCTCCCTGGCGACCGTGGCCGGTGTGCCTCTCGGCGTCCTGCTGAGCGAGGCCCTCGACTGGCGCCTGGCGTTCCTCATCGTCGGGCTGGCCTCCGCTCTCGTCGGGGTGGCCGTGCGCCTCGCGCTCCCCCCGGTCCCGGCGGCCGCGGCATCCAGCATCCGACTCCTCGTCGATACGCTGCGCCGGCCGGGAGCCTCGCTCGGACTCATCGGTCACGTCTTCATCGTCCTCGGGCACTTCCTCGCCTACACCTACGTCCGGTTGGCGCTGGAGCGTCTTCCCGAGGTGGACGCGGGAACGGTCGTCCTGCTGCTCACCCTGTTCGGCGCCGGCGGGCTCATCGGAAACATCGTCATCGGGATCGTGGTCGACCGGGCCTTCGGCATCCTGGCGGTGGTCGGTCCGCTCGCGATCGCGGCGTCGATCGTCGTGATCCTGTCGCTCCCGGGCTTCGCGGCGGTGGCCGCGGCGGTGTTCCTATGGGGCTTCCTGTTCGCGTCGTGGCTGATCATCGTGAACACCTGGGTCGGACACCGGATGCCGGACCGGCTCGAGGCGGGCGGGAGCCTCGTGGTCACCGGGTTCCAGCTCGCGATCGTCGCGGCAGCCGGCGTCGGCGGTCTGCTCGTCGACGCGGTGGGTGTCGTCGTCACGGATGCCGTGGGAGCTGTGCTCCTCGTGATCGGCGCCGTGCTGTTCGGGGTGTCGCTGCGGGTTCCGCGCTCGCGCTGAGCGGGGCGGGGGCGCGGGCCCGCCCCGCGACGTGCGGATCGGGGAACGGCGGCGGGCCGCCACCGCTCCGGAGGTATCGCGCGGCGCCGCCGCCGACCTCAGCGTCGGGAGGACGCCGTCGGGCGCGCCGTCGCGCGCCACTCCGACGGTGCGACGCCCGCCACCCGGCGGAAGGCGCGTCGGAATCCCTCGTCCGAGGCGTATCCGAGGGCGCGCGATACCTCGGTCACCGATTCCCCGGTCTCGAGCATCTCTTTGGCGCGGTGCATGCGCGCGTCGGTCACGTAGCCGCCGGGCGACCGACCGAACGCCGCGCGGAATCGCTCGGCGAAGACGGAGCGCGACATCGCCGCGAGGCCCGCCATCTCCTCGGTCGTCCACGCGTGTCCGGGGTCCGCCGCGATGGCAGCGGCGACGCGGTCGAGGAACGGATCCTCGGCCCGGGGCGGCCACACGGCGGTGTCGGTGGCCCAGGCGCGGATCGCCGCCAGCAGGACCGTGCGCACCATGATGCGGCAGATGACGCCGTCGCCGGAGCGCACCGCATGCGACCCGACGCCGGACGGGCCGAGGTGGCTGGCGAGGGCGGCGGCGGCCGGCTCGACGTGTGCGAAGTCGCTGACGAACACGACCCCGGGGAGGGAGCCCGACCAGGCGGTGCGTGCCAGCTCCGCCGAGATGACGGTGACCTCGGCACCCGATTGCGACGTCAGGACGAGGCCCGCGCAGCCGAGCGACACGAACGCGTCTCCGGCGAGGAGCGTCCGGCGCCCGCGCAGGGTCGCGGCCTGTCCGGAGGGAGCGTCGACCGCGCAGCCGAGGCTCTCGCCGATGTCGCCGGTGATCTCGCCCGAGCGGACGAACACGAGCGTCGCCTCACCGCGCGGCACCGAGAGGCGTTCGCCCGCGCCGAGGCTCGACCGGCGCGCGTTCTCGGCCCGGATGTCGAGCGAGGCGAGTGCACGATCGAGGGCGGCGGCGTGCGAGGTCACGAAACGGCAAACGGCTTCTCGGACGGGGGTATTCCGCGTGTCATCCCCGAGGTCACCCGGCGGAGCCCCGCCCCCGCCCCGTCGGACGTAGGCTGCGGCGATGAGAACGATCGGGGTCGACCTGGCCGCCGGGCTGCCCGGCACCGCCCTCGCCGAGATCGTGTGGGCCGACGGTGGCGCCCGGCTCGCGCGGCTCGAGACCGGGGTCGATGACGCGAGGATCGTGGCATCCGTCTCCGGGGAAGGGACGTGGCTCGGCATCGACTGCCCGCTGGGCTGGCCCGACGCGTTCGTCGACTTCCTGCGTGACCACCACGCCGGCACCGCCCGCGGGTCCGTCGACGGCGGAGCCGACTGGCGGCGCCCGCTCGTGTACCGCCACACCGACCACGTGGTGCGCGAGCGCATCGGGCGCTGGCCGCTCAGCGTCTCGACCGACCGCCTCGGCGTCACCGCGCTCCGGTGCGCGGGGCTTCTCGGGCGGCTCGCCGAGGACGGGTTCCCCGTCGACCGGGCGGCCGAGGGGCGCCTGTTCGAGGTGTACCCCGGCGGATCGCTGCGCCTCTGGGGCTTCGACACGACCGGATACCGGGTGGATGCCGCACGCCGGGCCGTTCTGCTCGACACGCTGTCCGCGCGCGCACCGTGGCTCGACCTCGGCGGCTTCGCCCCGCTCGCGGTCGCGAACGCCGATGCCTTCGACGCTGTGATCGCCGCTCTCGCGACACGCGCCGGGGCGCTCGGGGCGTTCGTGCCCCCGGCATCCGAGGTTCTCGACATCGCCCGGCGGGAGGGGTGGGTCGTGCTGCCGGAGGAGGCGGTGGAGGCGCTCGCGGCGGGCTGAGGCCCCGCGGGTCCGGGCGGCCACCCGGCACGGCCCGTTCCTCGCAGAAGAGGCGAGGGCCGTTGCCCCCCCTGGGTTCGCGGCATCCTCACGGATTGCACGCGTCGCACGCGGCGGGATCCGCCGCCTCCACCGGCCGCCGCCGCTTCCGCTGCTCCGGGCAGCGGGGGCACCCGTCGACGTCGAAGCGCACCTGCGACGTCGCGTTCCCGCACGCGCCGCACGGCAGGCCGCGCACGACACCGACCGGCCCGAATCCGGGACACGCGCAGCCCGGGCACACGCGGGTGAGGCGCGCCGCGAGAAGCCACGACAGGCGCCGTAGCGTGCGGCGTCGTTCCGGGTTCATGTGCGCGCGCAGGTCCGGCTCGAGTTCGACGGGGCCCCGGGAGAGGAGGGCGAGGACGGTCGCGGCATCCTGAATCCCCTTCCTCATGCCCTCGTCCGTGTGCGCGACGACGCCCTGCGCGGGGAAGCCCACGCGCTGGAGATACCGCCGCGCCTCGCTCTCGGTCCGCACGACGCGCGGCGGCGCGACGTGCACGTACTCGCGGATGCCATGGCGCACGCGGACGTCGCGTTCGAGGTCGACGAACACGGCGAGCTCCTCGTGCACCATGGGCCCGAATCCGCCCAGGGCGGGGGAGTACGAGGCTTCGGTCGCCAGCCCCGTCGCCGTTCCCAGCTCGGCGGCGGCCCCGCGCGCCTTGGCCGTCGCCGCCTCCTCGGGGGTGAGCAGCCTCGGCACGTCACGCGTGAACGTGCCGAGGGCGTCGGTGTCGAGCGCCACCGTGGGGGCGACCCACGCGCCGAGCCACCGCCGGAAGGCGGGCGCGAACGCCGCCTCCTTGCCGTGGACCGTGCCGATCGCCACGGTGGTGCCGTCGAACGGAGAAGGGGCGCCCATCACACGAAGTAGTCGGCGCGGCTCACCGCGGTGGGCGAGACGAACATGACACCCGCCGTCCGGTCGAGCAGGGGACGGATACCGGCGACGATCGCGTCCGCCCGCTCGGGGGCCACGACCGTGACGAGCAGGGTGAGGGCGTCGTGGTCGTTGAACAGAAGGCGACCGCCGCGCGCACCGTGGTGTCCCACTCCGGCGACGCCGGTGATCGCGGTGTACCCACGGGCGCCCAGAGACTGCATCAGGGCGGAGACCTCGGCGACGTCGTCGCTGGCGACGACCACCTCGATCTTGGTCATGGGGGTCAGGTCGGACGTGCTCATGAGCGGGACTCCTTCGCGGTGGTTTCGGGCTGGAGGACAGGGATGCCGGGGGCCGCGGCCGTGTCGAGATCGTCGACCTGCCAGCCGTACAGGCCCCAGCGCATCCAGGGCGAGCGGTCGTCATCGCGCACGCGGAGGGTGATCCAGCGGTGGGCGACGAGGGTGCGGACGACCTCGGAGGAGTCGACGATGTCGTTGACGCGCTCGAGGGGCGCCTGCACGAACACCTGCAGACGCACCGGCTCATGCCGAGCCTCCCGGCCGACTCCGACGGACTGCCAGGGCAGACCGATCCGCAGGTCGCCCCCGTAACCCGAGAGCACGCCGACGGTTCCGACGACGTTGTGCAGGGGCTTGGGGCCCGCGCCGAACCGGTCGGGGGCGACCGTCGACGCGCCGTACTGGGCATTGATCCACTGCGCCACGATCATCGGCGCCGTGAGGATCGTCTCGAGCGCCGACCCGTCGGGGTCGGCTGCGGCCTCGTAGCTGTGCAGGAACGCGCGCCGTCCGAGGTCGTGCCCGGCCGTGATCGTCCGCGGTCCCACGATGAAGGCCGCGTTGCCCACGAGCCCCCACTCGGCGTACGACTCCGCCCAGTCAGCGGCCCGCCGCTCGGTGTCGCGCACCGCCCCGGCCGCGTCGCTCCCGCCGGGGAGGCTCGCGCTGCGGTCGGCGGTGTTCGCCGCGCGCGCGGCCTCGAGGTACTGCCCGAGCTCGAGCACGGCGGTCTCGTGCGTGGCGGGGACCGTCCACGGTTCGAGGAGCGCGACCTCGTCGGTGACGGTGTCCATCTGCGCCGCGAGGAACAGCGTGTCGGCGGGGATGCGGATGCCGCGCGCAGCCAGGGCCCGACGCGTCTCAGGGTCGTTGAAGATCATCGCCGCGGCGCGGGCGTTCGGTTCCCCCTCGTGCCCCCCGCACGCTCCGCACTGCAGGCTCGAGGAGAAGGGGTTGTTCGTCACCGTCGCACCGTGGCCGCACACCAGCACCAGAGGCGCGAAGTCGTCGACCAGGCCCATCATCCGCAGCGCTGTCTCGGCGTAGAGGACGCGTTCCTCGAGAGAGAAGACGACATCGGCGTCCAGGTGCGTGGAGGGCTTCTTCGGGCGCACCCGTTCGGCGAGTGCCCGCCACCCTTCCGGGGCGAGCGTCCGGAGCGCGGCGGCCGCGCCGATCACCCAGCCGGCCGTCTCGGCGAAAGCGAAGGGCGTCACCGGCGATTCCTTCACCGTGTGGAGCGCAGCATCCCTTTCCCCGCCCGCGATGCGGCGACGCCGCCACCGCGCGAGGGCATCGCGCTCGACGGACGACTCGGTGATCGCGACCCGCGGCGTCAGCAGGACGGGGCAGGAGGCGATCTCGGCGGAACCGTCCGCGGGGCGGAAAGAGATCGGCACCGCGAAGAACCCGGCGAAGCCGAGCGTCTCGACGGGTCCCGCGGCCTCGAGGTGGCGGCGGAAGCTCTCGGACCGCGTGTCGATGCAGAACACGGCCTGGGCGAGGGGACGGTCGGCCGCGGGCGACTCCGGGGCCCGGCGCGGGGCGAGCTGGCGTGCGATGCCGCGTTCGAACGCCTCCTGCCACACGGCGAGCCGTGTCGCGGGGGTGACGAGCGCGAGAGTGCGCCCCACGGCCGCGCGGGTCGTGGGGTCGGAGGGGTCGGCGCCCAGCGCGAGCGCGACCGCGCCGATCCGCGCCTCCTCGTTCGGCGCGGTCGGGACCGGCGCCGGAAGGGCGGCGTCGGCGGGCAGCAGGAGGCGCTCCAGGGTGATCCGGATCGCGACGAGCGAGGTGAGGTCGATCTCGCGCGAGCCGTCGGTCAGGTGCCGGACGAGCGCCGCCCAGCCCGGCTGCGCGAGCACGTGCGCCCGCAGGAACTCCTCGGCCGCCGAGCCCTCGAGCCGCCAGCGTTCGAGGGCCACCGCGATCGCGCTCGCCGTGTCGGCGGGAGTGCTCCGGATGCCGCTGCGCACCCGCCGCGACAGCGTCGGGTCGACCGCCGCGAGGCGCCGCCAGCCGGTCCACATGCCGTCCCGGCGAACGGGTCCCGCCCACGCGCCCGTGCCGAGGGCGGCCGTCAGCCACCGCCCGGTGAGGTCGTCGATGCGCGCGTGGACGCGCGGGGAGAGGATGCTCGCCGGGGTCGGAAGCGAAGGGCCGGGGGCCATGGGCGGTGAGACGAGAAGGTCCTGCCGCAGGACGTCGTCGACGGTGGCCATGACCCGACCGAGACAGAGAAGCGTGGTCGCGCGCGCGTCCGCCACCGTGTGGTGCAGGGCCGAGAGCAGGTCGTCGGAGGAGATCCGTCCCTGCGCGTGCAGCTCGCGGAAGCGCTCCTCGGGGAGGGAGAGCAGGATGCCGTGGTCGCGGGCGACCTGGCCGAGGGCGTCCTCCCAGTCGAGGTCTTCGTAGCCGGCGACGGGGTTCCGGGCGATGAAGGTCTCGAGGGGGAAGTGCGGGGCGATCGCGCGTCCGGCGGCCGCGACCCAGCCCCGGACGGTGGCCGGCGAGGGAGGAGCGGTGGTGGTCATGAGACCCTCCGGTACTCGAGGGGGCCGCCGGCGGACGCCGGAGCCGAGGGGGTGGTGGCGGGGACGCTGAGCGGCGGTCGCCCCCACGCGAGGGCGAAGGCGAAGACCCGGTCCGAGAGCGGTCCCGTGGAGCGGATCGCGAGGAGGGATGCCGCGGCGATCAGGAAGACCGCCGCAGTGAAGCCCGCCGGCAACGGGGCCGGGGTGGTGACGGGGACGAGCGCTTCGGCGCCGGGGAAGACCACGGCGACGTATCCGACGACCGCGATCGCAAGGCTGAGGAGAAGCGCCGCCCGCGTGGAGGCGGGCGCCGAGGATGCCCCGATCCGCGCGCCCGCCGCCGCGGCGGTCGTGAGCGCGAAGAGGAGGAGCGCGGCGGTCGGATGCGCGAACGCGTCGCTCGCGACGAGGGCGACCGCGGCGGCCGCGAGGGTCAGGACCACCCCGACGGTGCCGCCGACCCGCGAGGGTCGGAGCCGGGGCCGCGCGCGCTCCCGCAGAGCGTGCTCGACCGCGGAGCCCGCCCCGAGGAACAGGCTCGCCTTGAACAGGGCGTGGCCGATCACGTGGACGAAGGCGAGTCCGTAGGCGCCGAGGGCGCAGGCGAGGAGGAGGAAGCCCATCTGCGCCGCGGTGGAGTGCACCAGCCGGCCCTTCACGTCGGCACGGGTGAGCATCGCGAGCGTCGCGACGATCAGCGTGATCGCTCCGGCGATCCCCGCGATCCACGGGCCCGCGGCCGAGGGGACGGGGGCGAATCGCAGCAGGAGCAGCGCCCCGGCGTTCACGAACCCCGCGTGCAGGAGGGCCGAGACGGGCGTGGTTGTCGCGGCGGTGGCCGGGAGCCAGCCGTGCAGCGGGAACGACCCCGCCCGGGCGACCGCCGCCACGGCGACGAGGGCGCCGACGAGGGCCGCGGCCGTGCCCTCGAGGCTGCCGAGGGCGCTGAGCGAGATCGATCCGGTCGAGGCGGCGGCGACCACCGCGGCCGCCCACAGCGCCGCATCGCCGACGAGGAGCGCCACGGCGCTCCGCCGAACGGCGACCCGGGTCTGCGGGCCCGAGCCTCCCGAGGCGATCAGGGCGATCGTGCTGAGAGTCGCGAGGGTCCACCCGACGGCGAGCAGCACCACATCGTCCGCGGCGATGGCGGTCGTCGACCCGAGGGCGGCGAGCGAGGACAGCGCGAAGAAGCTGCGCGCGCGGGGGTCGCCGCGGAGGTGGCGGCTCGCGTAGACCTGCACGACGACCGTGAGGGTGACGATCAGCAGTGCGAGCGCGGCTCCGGCCACGTCGGAGCGTTCGGCGAGAGCGCCCGCGAGCCCGAGCGTGGCGAGAGTCGCCGCAGCGGTCCCGGGCCAGACGGCGAGCGAGCCCGGCGTGCGGTGGCGCGCGGCATCCGGCAGGAGGGCGGCGACGACCGCGGCGAGCAGCGCGGCCGTCAGGAGCGGAGCGAGCGATGACATGCGCAGCAAGATACATGCAATAAATTACGTGCGTCAAAACACAGGCAACCAATAACACGTTCTTGGATTCCGGTACCGCGGGTCACTATGCTGTCCTGATGAACACCTGGACGTTCCTGACGAACCACGCCCACGTGTTCATCTACGTCGCCCGCGACCCCGGCGCGCGCGTCCGCGAGATCGCGGATGCCGTCGGCATCACCGAGCGCACGGCGCACGGCATCCTCGCCGACCTCGTCGAAGCCGGCTACCTCAAGCGCGAGAAGGAGGGCCGACGCAATCGCTACGAGTGCGTCGAGGACCTCCCGATGCGCCACCCCGTCGAGAGCGACCACCCGGTGGGGGCGTTGTTGGAGGCGTTGAAGGGCTGAGTCCTCCTGCGCCTCCTCGGGCGCGAGGAACGTGAGAGCGAGGGCGCGCCCTGCGTCCGAAGCCGTTTGGCGCCCTCGGATCCGACGACGGTCAGCTCGTCGGGGCGACGTCCCCGTGCTCGCGGATCAGGCCACCGCCGACGACGGGGTGCGTGGCCGACATCGTCGACCTTCTGGTGAATGCCGTGTGGGGCGCGTATGCCCATGCGACAATGAGCCATGCCGCTCACCTCTGAGTCGTTCTGGCCGTGGAGGCTGCGGTCCCGAGGCAAGGCGACGGTAGCCGCACAGATTCCCGCCCAAGATCTGTATGCCGCCATGATCAAGGACACGATCTCGCCAGCCCTCCGTGCAGAGGGGCTCATCGGGTCCGGCGGCCGCTACTCCGTGAGATCGGACACCCACTGGGCGCTCGTCGGGTTCCAGAAATCCGCGTACAGCGATCGCCGTGAGATCCAGTTCACCGTGAACCTCATGGTTGTCCGGAGGGACGAATGGCTTGCCCAGGCAGCGGAGGACTCCTCCTTTCCGGTGAAGCCCTCTGCCTCCCTGGGTTACGGCTCTGTGATGCCCAAGCGCATCGGCTCGCTCGTGGGTGACGGTGCCGACAAGTGGTGGCGCCTCTTCGGCGGGCAGGATGTCGATCTCCTCGCGGCGGATGTATTGACGGACCTGCGAGACGCGGGTCTCCCGTGGCTTCGCGAGCGCGTGGCTGCGACGAGCTGACCCCGTCCGCGAGCCTGGCGGCGTCGTCGCCGCCTCCCTCCCGCCGCAGGCGTGACGGCGACCGTGGCCGCGCCCCCACGCGATGAGAACAGAGGATGCCACGGCAACAGGCCACTGTGCGGAGGACCGCCCTGTTCTGGTGGCATCGCCTGTTCTCGTGACGGCGTGGGCGGGCGCGATGGTGCGGTGAATCCGTTGTTGTGCCCCCGCGCGAAGAGCGCTAACGTGCAACCAAATGGTTAAACAACAGCCGCTCGACGACGCCGACATCGACCGCGTCTTCCACGCGCTCGCCGACGCGACGCGGCGTGACATCGTGCGACGCACGCTCGTCGCCGAGCAGTCGGTGACGCAGCTCGCGGCGGCCTACGCGATGTCGTTCGCGGCGGTGTCGAAGCACATCGCCGTGCTCGCCGAGGCGCGGCTCATCACGAAACGCGCAGAGGGCCGGGTGCGGCTGGTACGCGCCGATCCCGCCGCACTCGCGCGGGCGCAGGACCTGCTCCGCTCCTACGAAGACCTGTGGCGCGGCCGGATCGACCGGCTCGACGCCCTGCTGGCCGAACCCTCGCCCGCGACACCCCCTCACGACGGCGCCGGGGTCCCGGCATCCGTCCCTCCGCCTCCGAACTGAACCGACGAAGGAGTCCGTCATGCCCGTCGCATCCGTCGAGAGCGACACCGAAGCGCTCACCATGACCCTGGTCGCCGACTTCCCCGTCGGACCCGAGCGCCTGTGGGCGGTGTTCACCGATCCGCGGCAGCTCGAGCGGTTCTGGGGACCCCCGGGGTGGCCGGCGACGTTCGACGCCTTCGACTTCCGCGTCGGGGGCCACGCGAGATACCACATGACCTCCCCGCAGGGACAGCGTGCCGGGGGCGCGTGGGAGTTCACCGCGATCGATGAGCCGCGGGGCTTCGAGGTCGTCGACTCGTTCGCCGACGAGAACGGCGACCCGATCGAGGGCATGCCGTCGATGCGCATGGTCTTCTCGTTCGAGGCCACGCCCGAGGGTTCCCGGTTGCGCAACGTCAGCCACTTCGCATCCACCGAGGCCCTCGAGCAGGTCGTGGCGATGGGCGCTGTCGAAGGTTCGACCCTGGCGATGAACCAGCTCGACGCGGTGCTCGTGGGGCTGCGCGAGTTCGCGCAGGGCAAGGGCATGCAGCTCGAGGTACTGAGCGACCAGCACGTGCGCATCACGCGGCTCATCGACGGTCCGCGCGAGCTCGTCTGGCGCGCGCACCTCGACCCCGAGCTCATGCGGCGCTGGATGCTCGGTCCCGACGGCTGGCGCATGTCGGTGAGCGAGGTCGACCGCCGCGAGGGCGGCCGCTACCGCATCGCCTGGGAGCCCGAGCCGGGAACCGAGGGGGAGGCGTTCGGCTTCGACGGAGAGATCCTGCTGCTCGACGAGCCGCGCCGCATGGTGCAGACCGAGCACATGACCGGCACCGACCTGCCGACCACGACCAACGACCTCTCGCTCTACGAGGAGGACGGCGCGACGCTGGTCACCCTGCTGATCGAGTATCCGGATGCCGCCACCCGCGACGCCGTCCTCGCCACGGGCATGGTCGACGGGATGGAGGAGAGTTTCCGCCGCATGGAGCGGGTCGTCCTCGGCTGACCGACCGCACGACTCCTGCAGATCGGACGGATTCGGGAGGCAGAGGCGGGGGCGGCCGGATTCTGCAGGAGTTGTGCCGGCCGGGTCCGACGGGCGCCGGCGGGATCGGGCTGCCGGGCCGGGAACGCCGGGAGCCACGCCCCGCCCGTGCACAACTCCTGCAGAACGGACGGATTCCCGGCGGAAAGGCCGTCCCTTATACACATATGAAGCTGCCGACGATCTTACGCGTGTCATTCATGCGGGTGCCCAGAGTAATAAACAACAAAAAAATACGAACCATT
>NZ_LDRT01000061.1 GCF_001476655.1 Microbacterium testaceum
GATGACGGTCGAGCCGCCGTCCTTCGTGGCGGGGGCGGTGGTGGGGGTGGTGGGGTGGCCATTGACCTTTCCTTCCGTCGTCTCCGGAACCGTGTGTCCCGTGATGTCAGAGGTGAGACGCAGCGGGGGCCGGATTCGTCACGGCGATTTCCTGAGAGAAAGCTGAGGAAGGATGCCGGGCTCAGGCGTCGAAGAAACCGCCGTATGGTTCGTCGGCGTCTCCGGTGTCGCGCGCGTCGTACGGGACGGTCTCGACGGAGAGTGCCACACGGGAGTGCGGGGTGAACAGGACACTCACCTCACGGTTGCCCACCACGACGAAGGAGACGAAGCGGCCGCCCGCGTGGACGGCATCCTCGATCCGAGACCTCAGTTCGAGGGCGTCCTGCCCCTGCGCGAGGAAGAAGGATGCCTCGTCGATCGCGATCTGTGTTCGCACCATCGTCCGCCCGTCCGGCTGCATGTCGCCCGCCTGATCGTCGTT
The DNA here is from genome assembly GCF_001476655.1 of Microbacterium testaceum. Classification (GTDB taxonomy): domain Bacteria; phylum Actinomycetota; class Actinomycetes; order Actinomycetales; family Microbacteriaceae; genus Microbacterium; species Microbacterium testaceum_C. The sequence continues at coordinate 485 of NZ_LDRT01000061.1, forward strand.
CATGCCCGGGAGGCTAAACGGCTCGGCGAGATTCCGCGAGGGGGGTTGCCGTGTCCGCACTCTCGGAATACGCAACGTGTTCGCGGGGTTCTCATGGGAGTGATGCCCTCCCTCTCTGTTCTCGACCTCGTCCCGGTTCGTGCGGGACAGACCAGCGCTCAAGCCGTGGCTGCGGCCCTCGACTTGGTGGAGCGCGCGGACCGCCTCGGCTATCGCCGGTACTGGTTCGCCGAGCATCACAACATGCCCGCTGTGGCGTCGACGACTCCCCCGGTTCTGATCGCCGCTGCCGCCGCTCGCACCTCCCGCATCCGCGTGGGGTCGGGCGGCGTCATGCTGCCGAATCACTCGCCGCTGATCGTCGCCGAGCAGTTCGCCGCGCTCGAGGCGCTCGCTCCCGACCGGATCGACCTCGGCATCGGCCGCGCACCCGGAAGCGACCCGGTGATCACGCAGTTGCTCAACCGCTCGGGCACGACGAGCGACGTCTCGCGTTTCCCTGACCACGTGACCGACATCATGGCGCTCACCTCTCCCGACGGGGCGACGGTCCGGTTCACCTCGGGCACCGAGTATCAGGTGAAGGCCACGCCTGCGGCATCCGGGATGCCGCAGGTCTGGCTCCTCGGTTCGAGCGATTACTCCGCGCAGCTCGCGGCTTCGTTCGGTCTGCCCTACGTGTTCGCCCATCACTTCGCCGGCGAAGGGCTGGAGCACGCGCTGCGGCTGTACCGGGACCAGTTCGTCCCGAACGAATCCGGCGAGGGTCCTCGGACCTTCGTCACGGCCAACGTCGTCGCCGCGCCCACCGCCGAAGAGGCCGAGGAGCGCGCCCTGCCGCAGCTACGGATGATGGCCCGTCTGCGGACGAACCGCCCGCTCACGCCCCTCGAGACCGTCGAGCAGGCGAAGGCCGACCCGTTCGACGCGATGGCTCAGTCGATCATGGCCTCGGCGCGGCAGAAGTGGTTCGTCGGCACGGGCCCGGACGTCCAGGGGCAGCTGGCCGCCTTCGCCGCGCAGCACGGCGTCGACGAGATCATGGTGTCGCCCGTGGCGGGCGCGTACGACGGCGAGGGCTCCGAGGGGCGCGCCCAGACGCTCGAACTGATCGCCGCGCCGGCGGCTGTGGCGGCCTGAGCGCGGACGTCATTCCCGGCGGCCCGCCCGGGCCAGGTCGGCAGGGGCGCTCGGTCGCCCCAGGGCTCGCCGCAGGTTCGCCCCGTCTCCGACCGGGACGGCAAGGGCAGCGAGGTGAGCGGCCGACACGGTGAACCACGCGACCACGAGGGGCCAGCACGTCTGCCACAGCAGCAGGAGCGGCGCACCGAGGAGCAACGGCGCACCGGGACCGGCGCAGACCACGGCCACCTCGAGGCGACTCGTCAGCGTCGAGCGGACCAGCGCCGCGTCCGCCCCGCGAGTGATGAGGATCGCCGGCCCGCACCGCTCCACCGAGCGGAGAGCCAGCACGTGCCCAGCTTCGTGGACGAGCAGCGAGAGCGCGACCATCAGCCCCAGCACCCCGACGGCGACGGTGCCCCGTGCACCCGACCAAAGGCCGACGGCGGTGGTGGCGGCCGACAGAAGCGCGACCGGGAGGAGCGAACGACCATAGTGAAGAGCCAGGGTGCCGACCGCGCGCGCCCGCCCGCAGGGGAGGTGACGCGACCGCACGAGCACCGGCGACCACCACCGTCCGCTCTGCGACACCATGCCCAAGGCCCGCAAGCGGGCTTCGGTGTCGTGCTCCCCCTTCGCGACGACGAAGCCGAGCGGATCGTAGAGATAGGCGCTGGGTGTCTCCTCGACGCCGTCGAGCAGGCGCCTTCCCCGGCCGGCCGGGTCACGCCCGGACACGGTCGCCTGCGACGTGCCGTTCGCACACGCGCGCGTAGACTCCCAGGCTCCCCGCGACCGCGATCAGGATGACCGCGAACGCGCCGACACCCGCGGCGTCGACCGCGGCATTCACCCCGACGCTTCCGCCGAGCAAAAGCACCCCGCAGAGGAACGCGGCCGCCGTCGTCGAAATGGGTTGCTCCTGGCTCACAGGGATCACGGCGCCCGCCAGCAGCGCGAGAGCAGCGGCGAGGAGGACGCGCGCGGCGACGCCTGCCACGGACTCCGCGGGGAGGCTGCCGAGGCCGAGGAGGAGAGCCGCCACGACCAGGGCAACACTGATCGACGTCGCAATCGACGCCGCCGCAGTCGCGGCGGGCCACGCCGTCCGCGGCGAGATGTGATCGCCGATCCAACGGATCGGCAGGGCGCGTCCGACGGCGTACATGTTCACCGCAGCGGGCGCGATCGGCGCGGCCGAAGCGATCGCCCGCGCGAGCTCCGCCGTGCCCGCGCCGCCATGCAGCCAGGCGGCCAGACCCACGAGGGCGAAGGCTGCAAGTGTCGTCATCACGAACTGCACAGTCCTCACGGTGGTGACGATCTCGAGCCACACGAGGGCCCGGAAGACGCCGCCGCGTGGCTTCCAACCACGGAGGAAGGACGGCAGACGAGGTTCCGACGCGGTCGGGCGTACCGCGCTGGCCACAGCGATGAGACCGACCGCCGCAACCACCCACGACGCGGCCACGATCGCCGAAGGGACGGTCGCGCTCCCCGCGACAGCCGCGGCGAGGATCCGATGCGGGAGCAGATCGACCTGCGACGGCTGTGCGAGCTCCCGGGTCAGAAGGTCGGCCGACGCGCTCCACCCGAACGACGACATGACCAGGAGGGCGGCGAGCGTGTCGGCATACCGGGTCGCCAGGCGGAAGAGACGACGCGCGGCCCAGGAGACGATCAGGAGCAGCGTGACGGCGAACACCTGCGCGGCCACGATCGACACGATGACGCTCCCCACCGCCGCGGCGAGCGCCGGTCCGGAGAACAGTCGGGAGAAGATCGCGATGGTCGGCAGCGCGAGCGCCACGCAGAAGACGATGGTGACCGTCGACATGGGCACCAGTTGTCCGAACGTCGCGGCTCGTCGGCTGACCGGCAGCAGGTCCAGCAGAGATTGCAGCATCGTTCGCGACGGAACCGTCAGCGCGAAGACCGTCGCGAGCAGGCCGGACGAGAGCCAGACACCGGCAAGACTGGACCGCACGATCGTCAGCCCGAGCTCGGGGGGCAGCTCGCCGCCGACCTGTCGCGCCGTCACCGCCGCCAGCAGCCCCCCGAACACGAAGGCCGCACCGACACTGGCCCCCATCACGATGAACGCGAAACGCGTCGACACACGCAGGACGCGGCAGAGGTCCCGTGCCCACATCCGCCAGGACACGGTAGCGATCGTCAGGGCGACCGGGGTCATCGCTCGAGCCTTCGACGCGCGATAGCCCCGCCGATGCCGTAGGCAACCGCGACGTAGCCCAGCGTGAACACCCCTATGACCACGGCCATCCCTGTCGGGTGAGGGATGAAGCTCAGGGACGGCGAACCCTGGTACTGCTCCATCCAGGCCTCGAACACGCCGGGGATCTCGGCCCGGCCATCGCCGGCCACGGCAGTGACGATCGTCGCGATGATCCCCAGCACCAGCAGCGACCCGGCCAGCATGAGGCCGGTCATTCCATGGACGATCGCCTTCAGCGTTGCATTCACTTCGGTGTCCTTCTTCTCACGCACGCGACGGCGCGGAGGCGAACGCGGCGTCGATCTGGTCGATGCGCTGCGCGTTCGCCGTGGTCAATCCGGTTCGCTCCATGAAGACCTCCTCGAGGGACAGGGCGTTCGATCCCGCGATGAGATGGTGCGGGGCTCCTTGCGCCACGGTCACCCCCGCGTCGAGGATCGTCACCGCGTCGCAGTCGCGCTCGGCGCGGAGCATGTCGTGAGTCGCGATGAGCACCGCCCGGCCGCTCGTCGCGATCTGGCGGATCAAATGGCGCAGGACGAGACCCGCGTCAGGGTCGAGGCCCCGCATCGGTTCGTCGAGCACGACGAGTTCGGGCGCATGGCAGGTCGCCGCCACGATCTGGATCTTGCGCTTCATGCCGTGGGAGTAGTCGCCGACCGCACGATCCAGGAACGGCCGCATCCCCAGTGCGTCGATGAGGTGGTCGCGGCGACGGTCATCGCTGCGCCCGCGCATCGCCGCGTGGAAGTCCACGTACTCGGAACCGGTGAGGGTGGTCGGCAGAGCGAGATCGTCGGGGGCCAGCCCGAGATGCCGACGGGACTCCTTCTTCTCGACGGGCACTCCCGAGAGCGTGACGGTGCCGCCGTCCGGCACGACCAGCCCCGAGATGATGTGCAGGGCAGTCGACTTACCCGACCCGTTCGGGCCCAGAAGGCCATGCACCTCACCGGGCGACACCGAGAGCGAGAAGTCGCGCAAGACGGTGGAACGGCCATACCGTTTCGACACCCCGCGGACAGAGAGGGCGGGAGCTGCGCCGGCTCCAGCCCCCCGCACGTGCGGCGTGGTCAATTGCACCACGCTCGGTACGACCCCGCCTTGCCCCAGGCAGGAACGCTGAAGGTGGGGTACTTGCCGATCGCGCGGCAGGCCAGCCACCACGCGGTGAGGAGTCCGACCGCGGCGATGACCGCGATAGCGATCGCCACGACGACCCAGACCACTCGGTCGCGGCGTGACCCGTTGCCGAAGGCCGATTCTGCGCCTTCAGCGAGGCCGTCGAGGGCGAAGACAGCCTGGGCGTAGGTGCGGGTTACAAGATCGTTCACGAGTTTTCCTTCTCCTTCTCAGGGCATGTTTACATGCCGTCGAGAGAAAGATCTCAGCTTCGCCGCGGTCGCGGTGGCGCACTCGCCCCCGCCCGCTTTCAAAATCACCCGCGCGCCGTCCCCACCCCCGCTTCTTGCGAGGCCCGTGAGGCCCCTCCGGCCGATGACCTCGGGCGTGCGCACGCCGGCGGGGCGCACGCCGGCGGGGCGCCCGACCGAAGCGGGGGAGCCCGGCCACGGCACGGGCGCCGGCGGCGCGGCCGAGGGCGCGACGCCGGAGTCAGGCCTCGGGCTCGCCGCTCAGCAGGCCGCGCAGCCAGTCACGCGCCTCGACGAACACGTCGTCGCTGTAGCGCTGCGGGTAGCGCACGATCGCGCGGTCGGCGCGGGCGTACGAGCCGAGGAAGATCACCTTCGGGCTGAAGCGGCGCAAGCCCAGCAGCGCGTCGGCCATGCGCTCGTCGAGCACGTGTCCGTCGGCGTCGATGACGAAGCGGTACCGCCCGAGGGCGTCGCCGATGGGACGGGATGCCAACAGGCTCAGGTTGATACCCCGGGTGGCGAACTGCTCGAGCAGTTCGAGGAGCGCACCCGGGTGGTCCTCGGGCAGCTCCACGATGAGCGAGGTCTTATCGGCGCCGGTGGGAGGGGCGGGGGCCACCGTACGGCTGACCAGGACGAACCGCGTCACCGCGTTGGGGTTGTCGCCGATGTTCTCGGCGAGCACCGCGAGATCGTGATGGGCGACGATCCCGGGGGCGGCGATCGCGGCATCCGCGGCGCTCGTTCCGTCGAGCACCCCGAGGGCGCTGGCGACGTTGCTCTCGGCGGGCAGGTGCGCGTGCGCGGGGACGTTCTGGCTCAGCCAGCCGAGGCACTGCCCGTAGGCGACGGGGTGCGCGGCGATGAGCGAAACGTCGGCGAGGGTGGTGCCGGGGCGCCCCACGAGCACGAAGTTCACCGGCACGAGGTATTCGCCCACGATGCGCAGGCCCGGCACGGTAGCCAGCGCATCCTGCGCGGTGGAGACGCCGCCGTCGACCGAGTTCTCGATCGCGATCATCGCGGCATCCGATCGACCTTCGACCACGTCAGCGAGGGCTTCGCCGACGTTGCGGACGGGCCGCCAGATCTGGTCGCGCGCCTCGGGCACCTGCGCGAGCGCGGCCTCGGTGAAGGTGCCGGCGGGGCCGAGGTAGCTGTAGGTACGGCGGGCGGGGGTGTGATCTGTGTCGGGCAGCACCGGCTCAGCCTAGTGCGCCGGGGTCTTCCCGGATGCCGTGGCGGCGGGCAGCGGCATCCGTCTCCGTCGTGAGCCCCACCGCGCGACCGGCGCGATGGTGACCGTCGTCGCGAACACCCCCGCCACCAGCAGGACTCCGCCCACGATCTCAGCCGGGGCGGGGATCTGCCCGAGGAGCACCGCCGCCGCCGTCATCGCCACGACCGGAGCCAGCAAGACCCAGGGCACCACCGCGGCCGACGGGTTGCGCGCGAGCAGGCCGTTGAACACGGCATACCCCGCGAGCGTGCACACGCCCGCCGTATAAACGGTCGACAGCACGGCCTGCACGCCGAAGGCACCGAGACCCGCCCCGATCGCCGCCGGGCCCTCGATCGCGAACGACAGCGCGAGAGCGGGCACCGGTACGACCAGCGCCGACCAGACCGTCAGCGACAGCGCGCCCAGACGGCCGCGTCCCGCGGTCCCTCCCGCGCCACGGGAGATGACGTTGCCCACCGCCCACGAGAGCGCGGCGGCGAGCGCCAGAGCCACGGCGAGGGCCGGGGCGTGGCCGCCGCGTCCGACCGCGACCACCGCGAGGCCGATCACGCCGACGGAAGTGCCCACGCCCTGCCCCACGGTCGGCCGCTCGCGCAGTACCGCCGCGGCGAGGACGATCGTGAACATCGCTTGCGCCTGCAGCAACAGTGCGGCCAGCCCCGGCTGCAATCCGAGCGCCAACGCCGTGTACAGCAGGCCGAACTGCCCCAGGCTCATGAACGTGCCGACGCCGACGATCGTGCGCCAGGATGCCGCGGGGCGCGGCACGATCACCACGAACGCCGCCACGACGGCGAACCGGATCGCCACGAACAGCAGCGGGGGGATGCCGTCCATGCCCCACTCGATGACGAGGAAGTTGAATCCCCACGCGGTCGCCACGCCGGCGGCCAGAACCATGTCGCGTCTGTTCACGCCCTCATTCCACCGGTCCGCTCAATGAAGCACCAGCGAAGGTTTCTACACGAAAAGCGGTAGCATCGCTGCATGATTGACCTCGAGGCTGTCCGCGCCCTGCGCACCGTCGCCCGAGAGGGCAGCGTGTCGGGAGCGGCGTCGGCGCTGGGCTTCACTCCGTCGGCCGTGTCGCAGCAGATCAAGCGCCTCGAACGCGAGACGGGCGTGGCACTGCTCGAACGTGTCGGGCGCGGCGTCGCGCTCACCGACGCGGGCACGCAGCTGGTCGTCGGGTCGACGCCCATCCTCGCCGATCTCGAGAAGCTGCGCGCCGACCTGCAGGCGACCGGTTCCCCGGCCGGCACCGTCGGCGGCGAGTTGCGGGTGGCCGCGTTCTCGACGGTGGTGCGGGGGATGCTCGCGCCGCTTCTGGTCGACCTCGCCCGCGCGCACCCCGACCTGCGCCTGCTCGTTCGCGAGAGCGAGCCGTGGGAGACGATCGCACTCGTCGCGTCAGGTCAGCGCGACCTCGGCATCGCGCACCAGTGGGGCGGAGTCGCCCTCGCCATCCCCGACAACCTCATCGTCACCCCCCTGTTCACCGACGTCGCCGACGTCATCGTGCATCGCGATCACCGTCTCGCCGACCGCACCGTCGTCCGCCCCGTCGACCTCGCCGACGAGGAGTGGGTCGCCACCTTCGAGACCACGATCTGCCGGCAGTGGCTCAGGCGGCTGTTCGACGGCATCCGCAATGCCCCCCGCGTGGTCTACGAGTCGATGGAGTTCGACAACCACCTGGAACTCGCGCGCACCGGACAGGTGGTCGCGCTCGTTCCGCGCCTGGGACGCCCGGACCTCGGCGACGACCTCGTGGCCATTCCGACGGTGGAGCCGGCCTCCCTCCGCGACATCGTCGCGGTGCACCGGCGGTCGCAGTCCGACTCCCCCGCGCTCCGCGTGGCCCTCGAGGCACTCCTCGCGGCGGGGAGAGACCGCGGTCGGTGACCGACGGCGAGGCAACGGACCTCCGTCTCCCCCTCCGACGGCCGCCACGTCGACGAACTGATCGCGGCGCATCACGACCGGATGCCGGGATGCCCCGGCCACGCGAGCACCCTCTCCCCGCCGTCGTCATCCGCGGGCCGGTTCGATCCCGGCGGCCCGTCGCGCGGTGGGGCACGGCATCCGCTCGGCAAACCACCGATGTCGGTGGCCGGTCGGGCTTTCTCGGCCGTGTGTTTTCGGAAGGATGCGACGAAGGTGCCGGCCTCAGCCCCTGTCGCCTGCCCGGCGGGACCCGACCCGCCGGGCACTCATTCCGAAAGTCGTCGATGATGCCCGACAAGATCGCAGCAGCGCCCGCCCCTCGTCGCCAACGCGGAACCGACCGCGACGCGACTCCGCAGCCCGTGACGCATGCGCGCCCGCCGGCGCGGCGGATCGCCCGGGCGCGCCTCGCCGTGGTGGTTTGCGCCCTGATGTGGGTGCTCTACTGCGCCACCGTGGTCGTGGCCCTCTCGCGCGGCGGCGCTCTCGTCGATGCCGCCCAGCTCGTCACGACCGTCGTCTTCCTCATCTCGGTGACGTTCCTCACCCTCTCGGCCTGCATGCACCTGCTCGCGCGCTCCGGAGCCCTACCGCGCTTCGCCGCCCACCGGCGGACCCGGCGTATCGCCCTCGACGAGCACTTCTTCGAGCGGGAACCGCGGCTCACGGCGCTCTTGCCCTCGCGCTCCGAGGATCCCGCGCTCGTGCGGATGGGGCTGTGGTCCGTCGCGCTGCAGGAGTTCCCCCGCCTCGATGTCGTGCTCCTCCTCGACGACGACCCTGACCCCGTCGACGACGACGCACGCGCGAGCTTGGAGGGATGCCGACGGCTCACCGACGAGCTCGAAGCCACGCTGCGCCCCGTCCGGGAACACGTCGAGACCGCGGCCGCGCGAGTGCGCGACGACGCGATCACCCCCGCCGAGGCGACCGAGATCGCGATGCGCGAGCACGCTGCGTGCGCCCAGTGGGTGCGTGCTCGTGCCGCGGAGGAACCCGTGACCACTCACGTGGAGGTGTTCTTCGTCGAACAGGTCCTGCGGCGCCTGGCCGACGAACTGGATGCCACGGCCACCGCGCTCTTGGAAGCCGCCGAGGCCGGGGAACCACCGCTCGCCGTCGAGAGGGCCCGTCACCTCGTCGATCGGCTGGTGCGCATCTTCGACGTCCGGGCCCGGACCTTCGAGCGTCGGCGATACACGAACCTCTCGCACACGGCGAACAAGGCCATGAATCTCAACGCGTACCTCGGGCTGATGGGTGGGCGGTATCGCGAGCAGGTCACCGGCGGGGGTGTCGCGCTCGAGCGGCTCGACGAGGGCAACGCCGATCTCGAGGTGTCGGAGAGCGACTACGTGCTCACCCTGGACGCCGACTCGATGCTGCTGCCCGGGTACTGCATGCGTCTGGTCTACGCCCTCGAACAGCCCGAGAACGCCGGCGTCGCCGTGATCCAGACGCCCTACTCGGCGTACCGGGGAGCACCGACGCGCCTGGAACGCCTGGCGGGGGCGACCACCGACCTGCAACACATCGTGCACCAGGGGCTCACGGCCTTCGACGCCACCTTCTGGGTGGGGGCCAACGCGATCCTCCGATGGGACGCGGTGCGTGATCTCCGGCGCGAGAGCCGGGAAGACGGCATCCCGGTCGTCCGTTTCATCTCGGATCGCACCGCGATCGAGGACACCGAGTCCTCGATCGACATCGCCGCGCAGGGATGGTCGCTCCTGAACTACCCGGAGAGGCTGAGCTACAGCGCCACGCCGCCCGACTTCGGCACACTCGTGATCCAGCGACGGCGCTGGGCGGACGGTGGTCTGCTCGTGCTGCCGAAGCTGCACGAACTGGCGGTCCGACGCCGCCGCGAAGGACGACCGTTGCGTCTCGCGGAACGGCTGCTGCGGGTGAACTATCTCGGCTCGGTGTCGTGGGTGACCCTGGGCCTGCTCGCGGTGCTCACGCTGTACCCGATGGACGGGCAGCTGGTCACGCTGCTGCTCCTGCTGATCGCGGTGCCGTACTTCACGGAGATGGCCTCGGACCTGCACGCGCTGGGGTACCACCGACGGGACGTCGCCGCGATCTACGGACTGAACCTGCTCCTGCTGCCGGTCAACCTCGCGGGCAGCGCCGCCTCTCTGGTCCAGGTGCTGAGTGGCCGACGAGCCCGCTTCGCCCGCACGCCGAAGGTGTCGACGAGGACCCGCGTGCCCGCTCTGTACCTGCTCGCCCCCCTCGCGATCGCGGGAATCGCCGCCGCGGTCGCCGTCCGCTCCGTCTTCGCGCAGGCGTGGGGGACGACGCTGTTCGCCGCCTTCACGGCGCTCGCGATCCTGTGGGCGATCGCGCGGTTGATCGGCATCCGCCACACCGTGTCGGATCTGTGGTTCGCGTGGCTCGATTGGATCTGGGTGGCGCCGCCGGCGCCCTCGACGACGCCCGAACTCGTCCGCGCGCGCTGGACGGCCGTGCTCGACGACGGTCCGCTGGAGCCGGCGGGGGTCGCCGCGTGAGCCCCGTGATGGCGCCCGCGCGGTCCCGCTTCGCCGGCCGCCGCCTGTCGTTCGCGCGGATCGCGCTGACCCTCGTCGCCGCCCTCGCCGTCGCCGGGGCCGGGGCTGCGGCGACCGTGGTCCCCGTCCTGGCCACCCCGGCCCCGGCTCCGGGCGCCGACCGGTGGTTCGCGGGCTACTACGACGTGACCCTCGACAGCGAAGAACAGCTCGCGCGGAGCACCATGGCCGAGGGACCGGGCGGGGTGGTCCTCGCTTTCGTCGTCGCCGCCGGGAACGATGACTGCACGCCGACGTGGGGCAAGGCGTACACGCTCGACGACGCGGCATCCCGGTTCCAACTGGATCGCCGCGTGGAGCGTCTGCGACGCGAGGGGCGACCCCTCGCGGTGTCGTTCGGCGGCGCGATCAACACGGAGCTGGCCGCGGCCTGCTCCACCGTCGACGCGCTCACGCGGGCCTACCGTCTCGTGCTCGATCGGTACGACATCGACGTCGTCGACCTCGACATCGAGGGCGACGCGCTCCGCGACACCGCGGCGACGACCCGACGGGCGGCGGCGATCGCACAGCTGCAGCAGGAACGCGCGGAGGCCGGGCGGCCTCTCGACGTCTGGCTCACCCTGCCCGTCGCCCCCGACGGTCTGACCGAGGACGGCCTCGGCCAGATCGCCTCGATCCTGAATGCCGGGGTGCCCCTCGCGGGAGTGAACGCGATGACCATGAACTTCAACACCGACGACCGGTCGGTGTCGCAGGCCGAGCTGTCGATCGGCGCGTTGCGGGCGACCGCCACGCAGATCGAGACCGTGTGGAAAGACCGGAAGCTGCCGCTGCCCGCCGGAGGGGCGTGGTCGCTGCTCGGCGCGACGCCGATGATCGGGCAGAACGACGTCGAGCACGAGGTGTTCAGCCTCGACGACGCGCACGCGCTCGCCGCGTTCGCGGACGAGGTGGGTCTCGAACGCATGTCGCTGTGGTCGGTGAACCGCGATCGCACCTGCGGCACCAACTACCCGCACCCGCACACGGTGTCGGTGTCGTGCAGCGGCGTGGAACAGGCCGGGGAGACGTTCTCCGACGTGCTCGGCGCCGGGCGCGAGGGCACCCCCTCCGGCCGCGTCGCCCCTGAGGACGACTCTCCGGTCATCGCGGACGATCCCGAGAAGAGCCCGTTCCCGGTGTGGTCGTCGCAGTCGTTCTATTCGGCGGGGGTCTTCGTCGTGTGGCACGGATCGGTGTACGTGTCGAAGTGGTGGAACGAAGACGGCGCCGTCCCGGACGACCCGACCCTGGATGCCGCAGCCTCGGCATGGACCTACGTCGGTCCCGTGCTGCCCGACGACAAGCCGTACGCGCTGCCCCAGCTCCCCGCGGGCACCTACCCCGAGTGGGTCGCCGGCGAGCTGTACAACCAGGGCGACCGGGTGATGTACGACGGGAGCGGGTACGAGGCGAAGTGGTGGTCGCGGGGCCAGCGCCCCGACCGATCCGTGACGGACCGGGACTACTCGCCGTGGAAGCTGGTGACCGAGCCCTGATCGACGCCCTCGAACATGAGGGCGCGACCGTCGACGGTGACGCTGGCCACCGCCCGCCGCCCGGGTGGGAGGAGTCGACCGACCACGCTCCGCTCGGCCCGGGCGATCGCGTCGCCCATCCAGGACACCACCGCGCGCACCTCGGCCTCGGACAGACTCTGATCGCTGTCGTCGAGCAGGGCGACGTCGACCCCGCGACCGCGCGCCGCGGCGACCGCGCCGCGCAGCGGCTCGCGAGAGAGGGATCCCGCGCGCAGTCCGTCGCGGAGCGCCCCCTCCAGCGCGGCGTACTCGCGCCGGTCATCGACGGAGGCGGGGTGCCCCTCGGCGATCCGCGAGAGCAGGGGAACCACGGTTCGCGCGAGTTCATCGGTGCGCTCCCGCAGCTCCTCCCGCGCTCCCCGCGACCAGCTCTCCTGCTCCTCCGCCGCCGCGGCCTGGTGGTGGAGCGCCGCGATGCGCCGTTGCATCCGTCGGACGGTCAGGAGCATCAGCGTCGCGACGACGACGATGAGCGCGGGGCGCGCGGTGAGAGCGAGGATCTGACCGATCGGGACGCCGTCGGCGACCCCGCCGACGATGACGACCGCGGCCACGGCCGCCGCGGCGGCGAGCGCAGTCCCGAAGCGGCCGCGAAGCGCGAGTCCGACGAGAAGGAAGGCGAGCGCGACGACCGGCCACAGGTCGCCGTAGGTCGTCGGTGCCGCGACCACCGTGACGAACGCCCCGAGGACCGCGGTGGCGACGATGACGGCCGCCCTCCGCCGCGACGGGACGAACCCTGGTGAGCGTCGAAGAGCTTCCGCCGCGACGATGACCACCACAAGGATCGTGAGCTGACGCAGCCACGACGACGGCGCCTCGATGACCATCGTCATCGCACAGACCGTCTGCAGCGCGACGAAGCCCACGCCGACGACCGTGACGCCGCGGCGGAGGGACCGGCGGTCGCCGAGCGCGGCGACCTCGTCACGGGGCTCGGGCGTGTACGACAGCACGACACGCGTGCCCGCACCCGGCGCGGACTGCACGCGCGCCTGCCCGCCGGGAACGCGGGTCATGCGGCCGAGGATGCTCTGACGCACACCGAGTCGGTCATCCGCGATGCGCGACGGATCGAAGCCGTCACCGTCGTCGACCACCTCGACCTCGATCGTTCCCTCGCTCGCGCGGACACTCACGGTGCGGCTCGCTCCGCGCGCGTGCCGGAGGGAGTTGTCGAGGGCTTGGCGTACGGCACCGAGGAACGCCTCGCCCACGGCGGCGGGAAGCGGCGGCAGGTTCTCCGCGGGAGGGAAGTACCCCGCGCCGTGGGCGCGAGCCTCCGCCACCAACGCCGCCTCGAACGACGCGGTGTCGCCGGCTGCGTCGTCGACCAGACGCGTGAGCATGTCCACCGCGTGTCGCGCCTGCGCGGCCAGCCGGTCCCGCGGCACGGGGAGCGGCGAGGCGGCGAGCGCGAACGTGGCGAGGGCTTCGTCGTGCACGAGGGCCGCCGTGCGGGTCCGGGCGGCCAGCCTGCCGCGCTCCGCGTACTCGCGGGAGCCGGCCGCACGCCGCACGGCGGCCGCCTCGTCGAGCCCCTCGCCCACCGAGAGCACGTACCCGCCGAGGACGCAGATGACCGAGGCCGTCAGAGCCGCGTGGACGTCGTTGATGATTCCATCGACATCGAAACCGCCGAACGCCAGGCGGTAGCACACACCCGCGGTCGCGGCGAAGAGGATGGTGGCCCAACCCCACGACACCCCGCCCGCGACGAGGGCGGTGGCGACGGCCGCACTCGACGCGGTGAGCAACCACGGCATCCGTTCGACGTGGCCCACGAGGGCGGCGAGGGGGAAGAGGGCGACGAGCCCGACGTACAGGGCCAGCGCCACGCCGGCTCCCCCGCGCACGACGCGGGCCGGCACCAACGGAGCCAGCAGACCGACCGCGATGGTGACGGCAGCCGCCGCCGTGCCGAGCGACGGATACCAGAGGGGGAACCCCTGCTGCTCGCCCCTGCTGAGGAAGCCCGCGTTGACGACCGCGACGACGACGACGAGGAACGCCGCGGCGCGGATGATGACGAGGCGAGCCGCGCGGAGGCCGGACTTGTCGTCAGACACGGCGGGGACCGGGGACGAATCCGTCTTCGATCCCCCGCTGATAGAGCTCGACCTTCGACGTCGCCGGCCGACCGATCATCTGATACACCGCGCGGATGCGCCGGAGATGGTCGTTCACGGTGTTCTCGGAGATGAAGAGCTGGCCGGCGACCTCGCGGGCACCGAGCCCGGAGGCGTAGAGGCCGAGCACCTCCCGCTCGCGCTCGGTCAGCGGCGCTCCCTGCAGCAGCGGATCGGCGTCGACGGCGGAGGCCCACTCGGTGGTGGCGACGTGTTCCCCGGAGGCGGCCGTCGTGATCGCCTCGAGAAGAGCCGCCGACGGGGCGGACTTGCGGACGATCCCGGCGACGTCGACCCTCGAGGCCGCCCGGACGAGGAAGGGGTCCTCACCCGAGGTGAGCACGAGCACGTGCACCCCCCATCGCCGCAGGGACGCGACGTTCTCGGCGGGAGTCGAGCCGTCGCGCAGGCTCAGGTCGAGGAGGACGAGATCGGCGTCGCGCGCCCGGGACACCAGAGCCGCGACGGTGTCGGCGTGCCGCGCGAAGGTCAGCCCCTCGGCATCCGCGAGGAGATTCTGAACCGCCAGCGCGACCAGCTCGTGGTCGTCGACGATCGCCACCCGCGCATCTACCCCGGCACCCATGGCGATGAGTATGACGTATTCGCGTGCATGGGGTGAAAAATGAGTCGAAGAGCGTTCCGCCCGGCGACACGACAGCCTCCCCGACGCGCGACGCCGAGCGGGGCCATCGCGAGTGCGCACGCGACGACGCCCCGGTGAGTCCGCAGCGTGGACCCTCCGGGGCGTCGTCAGGGGTGGATCAGCGGCAGGCGTGCGCCGGTATCGACACGGTGAACGTCGACACCAGGCTCGGCGTCGCACTCGGCGCCGCTTGCACCGCGAGGGTCCCGGCCGGAACCGACGTCGCCCGCGTGGCGAACGTGGTCGACGTCGCCGCGCCCGGGGCGGCGGTGAGCGTCTTGCGGCCGTAGGCGCCCGAGACCGTGACGGTCGCGGCGACGGTGTCCTTGTTGGTGACGGTCACCACCTGCGTGACCTTGCCCGCGACGCAGCGACTCGACACCTCGGCCGAGACGGCCACGCCGAGGGCGACGCTCTCCGACGTCGATGCGGCGACGCGCTTGTCGGCGTACCCGTCGTAGCGCGCCGTGACCGCGCGCACCGTCGCCGGCACCTCGACCGACGCCGCGCGCTGGTCGAGTTTCACCGTCTGCGTCCATCCCTCGCCCGAGAAGGTGACCGTGCCGACGACATCGCCGCGGTCGGCCGCGGTGACGGTGGCCGTGACGGTGCGCCCCTGTCGGGCGAGAGTCGTGGTCGAGGACACCGCCGTCGGTGCGGTCCAGTTCTTCATCGCGGTGAGCACGGTCTGCGGAACGCTGACGAACGAGCCGTGACGGGGGCTGGCGGGCAGACCTCCGACAGGGCGCACGTTCCAGTCGGCGCGGCGCGAGAGACGGTCGTTCTGCGTGCTGCTGGCGATGTCGGCACCCGTCGTGACGAAGGCCCGGTATCCGCCCGCGCCGAAGTTGTCGACGAGGAAGGCGTAGCCGTCGCCCCCGGCGTTGTTCGGGTCGCCCGCGTTCAGCTTGACGATCTGCGGCCCCTCACCGGCTTGACCGGTCTCCTGCGCCGTCATGTTCGTGTCGATCAGCTGCCAGGTCTTCTCGGGGTCGGCGTTCCAGTCGGAGCGCGTCGTGGGCGCGGTCAGGACCTTCGACCGCTCGAGGAAGATGTCCTTGCCCGCCTCGAGGCCGTCGGCGCCCCACCCCTCCTCGTTCTTGGTGAAGCGGTAGTAGTAATCGCCGATCTTCTGCACCGTGGAGTCGATGCGGGCGAAGCCGGTGTTCTGCCACTCGACGGGCGGATATGTGAACGTCTTGAAGTCCCGCGTGAGGACGGAGAAGACCCGGGCGTGCAGGTTGTCGTTGTTGGTCTTGTCGGGGCTGTTGTACAGACGCGACGAGAAGTGCACGACGTAGGACTGCAGGCTGTCATCCCAGTACGCCTCCGGCGCCCAGGTCATGCCTGCCGCCGGCTGGTTGACGACGATGCCCTCGTTCGCGCCGTTGGTGCGGCTCCACGTGACGAGGTCCGCCGACTCCCACACCTCGATCTTGAGCGACCCGTTCGACTGCGCCGGTCCCCAGCCCGTCCCGCAGCTGATGCACAGATCGGTCGCGACCATGTAGTACTTGTCGCCGTCCTTCGACCGCAGGATGTAGGGATCGCGCAGGCCCCGCGTGTCGGTCGTCGAGGTGATGACGGGCTTGCCTCCGTTGACGGGGGTGAACGAGAAGAAGTCGTTGCCCGAGGTCGCCGCCTGGTAGATCCTCTCGTCTCCGTCGGAGGTGAAGTAGGCGGCCGCGTAGCCGGCATCCGGAGCCCAACGCCCCTTCTCGGCCACGGCGACCTCGAACGAGCGCTGCGCCGTCTGCCCGTTCAGCGTCGCCGTCGCGGTCAGCGTGACCGCGGTGTCGCCCGCGCCGTAGGCGGGACGCGTGACCACCCCGCCGCCGCGGAAGGGGTCGGCGGAGCCGATGGCGGGAGCGGTGTAGTCGGCGCGGGTCGAGGTCACCAGCGCGGGGTCGGACGACGTCCAGGTGATGGCCGCGCCGTTGACCGACCCCCGCGTCACGAGGGGGAGGTTCTCGGTCGTGCGCGACGTCAGGGAGATGGCATCCAGATCGCTCGCCACCTTCGGCGGCACCACGACGACGTCATAGCGCAGGGTGCCGAGCGAGCTCGTCGCGGTCAGGGTCACGGGGGTGTTCACCGTGATCGAGCGCGAGACGACGCCCGTGGTCGAGATCACCGCGGTGTCCGACGACGACCACGTCAGCGCGACGCCGTTGACGGAGCCCGGGAGGGTGAGGTTGCTCGAGACGGAGTCGAGGGACGTGTTCGCTCCCCGCATGGCGTTCTCGACGTCTCCGCGCAGCAGCGCCGACGTGGTCGCCGACTTCTCCGCCGCGGTGGGCATGCTGGAGCGGACCTCGTCGGCGGTGAGGGCGGCATCCCAGATCTTGACGTCGCTCACGTCGGCGCGCAGCAGAGCGTCGCCCTGGTAGAGCGATCGGCCGAGGTAGCCGAGGACGGCGCCCGTGGGGATGATCGACTTCAGCGACGCGCCGTGCGTCAGAGTCGAGATGACGCTGCCGTCGCGATACAGCGTGAGGTTCTGCCCGGTGCCCACCATCGTCAGCGTCGTGAAGCCCGGGTTCAGACCCCCACCGGCGGGAAGGCGCGTCTCGCCGTTGCCGCCGTCTTTGACGCGGATCGCCGCGAGAACCTGGTTGTTGTACCCGCCCTGAGCCGATCGGGGGCTGAGGAAGATGTGGTTGCCGAGCTGCGTGGTGTTCCACGGCCCGACGCCGTCGCCGATCACCCAGCCGAATTGATTCGCGGCGGTCTGGGTGGACACGGTGTATTCGACCGTGAAGTCGTTGTCGGTCGCCGTGATGAGCCCGGACGGGAGCGACGCGTAACCGTCTGCGCGGAACCGGAGCACCTCGTCTCCCCCGGCGTCGGCGAACGACGCATCGGTGAGTCCGGTGAGCGTGGCGTTGCGCCCGTTTCCCGAGACATCCAGCAGGGCACCGCCCGCGTGCGTCATGTCGTAGTGCGCGGTGGGCTGCGGCGCGTCGGCGGCGTGCGCCGCGGGGACGAAGAGGCTCAGAGACGACGCGGCGAGCACGCCGGTCAGCGACGCCGCCACGGCCCGACGCAGGCGATGCGGCGCGGAAGCGCGAGGGGGGCGGACAGCGGGTGATCTCATCGGCGAGACCTCTCTCTCGGGTGGAGAGTGTCGCCGGGGGCCGCGACACAGGGGGCGTGACGGGCCCGTGCGGCTCGCCTCAGACGTCGGTCGTGTCGCGGAGAAAGGCGCCACTGCCCGATCACCGCGGGCCGCCGGCACGCAGTCGTCTCGCGTCAAGGTTAGCGGTAACGCAGCGACGGGACAATGCGCGGTTCGCCCGCGACGCGCGCCCCGCGGACCGGCGCACGCACCGGCTTCACCGTCGGATTTCCCCGGAATGTGACCGCGCGTGTGCGCATGTCGGATGCAGCGGGCAGACTGGTCGCATGAGCAGTCGCGCAGGGCAGCCCGCAGAGGCATCCGATCTCATCGACATCGACGAACTGATCGCGGCGTATTACGACCGCAGACCGGATGCCGGGGTCCCGGAGCAGCGTGTCGCGTTCGGTACGAGCGGGCACCGGGGATCGTCGTTGAACACGAGCTTCAACGAGGATCACATCCTCGCCACCACGCAGGCGATCGTCGACTATCGCGCGGCGCAGGGCATCACCGGCCCCCTCTTCCTCGGCCGCGACACCCACGGACTGTCGCTGCCGGCCGAGCGCAGCGCGATCGAGGTGCTGGTCGCCAACGGCGTCGACGTCCGCGTCGACTCGCGCGACGCCTGGGTGCCGACCCCGGCACTCAGCCACGCGATCCTCACCTACAACCGCGACCGCGCGACCGACGACCCGGGCCGGGCCGACGGTATCGTCGTGACCCCGTCGCACAACCCGCCGCGCGACGGCGGCTTCAAGTACAACCCGCCGCACGGCGGCCCCGCCGACACCGACGCCACCGGCTGGATCGCCGGCCGCGCCAACGAGCTCATCGCGGCCGGCCTCGACGGCGTGCAGCGCACCCGTCACGCCGACATCGACCTCGACGGCCTCGGGCAGTACGACTTCCGTGACGCGTACGTGCGGGATCTGGCATCCATCATCGACATCGACGCGATCAAGAACGCCGGGGTGCGCATCGGCGCCGACCCGCTCGGTGGCGCGTCGGTGGAGTACTGGGCGCTGATCGCCGAGGTGTACGGCCTCGACCTGACGGTGGTGAACCCCGAGGTCGACCCGACGTGGAAGTTCATGACGCTCGACTGGGACGAGAAGATCCGCATGGATCCGTCGTCGCCGTCGGCGATGGCCTCGCTCGTCGCCGCGCGCGCCGAGTACGACATCCTCACGGGCAACGACGCCGACGCCGACCGGCACGGCATCGTCACCCCCGACGCGGGGCTGATGAACCCCAACCACTACCTCGCGGTCGCGATCGACTACCTGTTCTCGCACCGCCCGAACTGGCCCACCGATGCCGCCGTGGGAAAGACGCTCGTGTCGTCGATGATCATCGACCGCGTCGCGGCCTCGCTCGGGCGCCAGCTGCTCGAGGTTCCCGTGGGCTTCAAGTGGTTCGTGCCGGGCCTGCTCGACGGCTCGGTGGCTTTCGGGGGCGAGGAGTCGGCGGGGGCATCGTTCCTCCGCAAAGACGGAACCGTGTGGACCACCGACAAAGACGGCATCCTGCTCTGTCTGCTCGCCGCCGAGATCCTCGCCGTCACGGGCAAGACACCCTCGCAGCGGTACGCCGAGCTCGAGGCCGAGTTCGGCGCGTCCGCCTACCAGCGCGTCGACGCACCCGCGACGCCCGCGCAGAAGTCGGCCCTGTCGAAGCTGTCGCCGGATGCCGTGACCGCCACCGAGCTGGCCGGTGAGCCCATCACCGCGAAGCTCTCGCACGCGCCCGGCAACGGCGCCGCGATCGGCGGCCTGAAGGTGCAGACCGAATCGGCGTGGTTCGCCGCGCGCCCCTCCGGCACCGAGGACGTCTACAAGCTGTACGCCGAGTCGCTCCGCGGCGAGGAGCACCTGCGCGAGGTGCAGGAAGAGGCCCGGGCGGTCGTGTCGGCCGCGCTCGGTCAGGCCTGACACACGCGAAAGCGGCGTCGTCCCTTCGGGGCGGCGCCGCTTTCGCGTGCGCCCGGGGGCGGCGGGGCGCGGGCACGGCGCGCGGCGTGCGCGCGGCGCCGCGTGCGGCGTGCGCGGGCGCGCCGCGTGCGCGGGCGCGCGCGCGGCAGTCGCCGATAAACGGCGATCCGTGCGAAACACGCGGCGACGCCGCGAGTTTCAGCAGAAGGAGCGTTTATCGGCAACAGGCCAGCGCCGTTCCGCCGGGGCAGGACAGCGGCGGGACCGCCGCGAGGTTCCGCTCAACCGCTCCGCCCACCCTCGCCGATAAACGCCGATCCGTGCGAAACACGCGGCGACGCCGCGTGTTTCGCACGGGAGAGCGTTTATCGGCAGGGGGCGGTGAGGACGCCGCGGCCCCGGCGCTTTGGAGAACGTCGGGGCCGTGGCATCCGGAACCGGGGTCAGGCGGTCGCGAAGGTCTTCGCGTCGATGACGAAGCGGTAGCGCACGTCGCTGTTCAGCACGCGCTCGTAGGCCTCGTTGATCTGGTCGGCCGAGATGAGCTCGGTCTCGGGCGCGATGCCGTGCTCGGCGCAGAAGTCGAGCATCTCCTGGGTCTCGCGGATGCCGCCGATCGACGAACCGGCGAAGGAGCGGCGATTGGTGAACAGGGTGAAGACCTGGATGGGCAGGGGCTCCGGCGGGGCGCCGACGTTGACCATCGTGCCGTTGAGGGCGAGCAGGCCGAGGTACTTGCGCAGTTCGAGCGGGGCGCTGACGGTGTTGATGATGAGGTCGAAGTGCTTCTTCAGCGTCGAGAAGGTCTCTTCGTCCTTCGTCGCGTAGTAGTGGTCGGCGCCCATCTTCAGGCCGTCGTCCTTCTTGCTCAGCGTCTGCGAGAGCACGGTCACCTCGGCGCCCATGGCGTGGGCGATCTTGACGGCCATGTGGCCGAGCCCGCCGAGGCCGACGACGGCGACCTTCTTGCCGGGGCCTGCGTTCCAGTGGTTCAGCGGCGAGTAGGTCGTGATGCCCGCGCACAGCAGCGGAGCGGCCTTCTCGTAGGGGATCGACTCGGGAACGCGCAGCACGAAGTGCTCGTCGACGACGATCTTCTCGCTGTAGCCGCCCTGGGTGATCGTGCCGTCGACGTCCTTCGCGCCGTACGTGCCGATGTTGCCCTTCTCGCAGTACTGCTCCTCGCCGGCGAGGCAGTTCTCGCACTCGCGGCACGAGTTGACCATGCAGCCGACGCCGACGCGGTCGCCGACCTTGTGGCTGGTCACCTCGGAGCCGACCTCGGCGACCGTGCCGACGATCTCGTGGCCGACGGTCAGGGGGTAGGGGACGTCGCCCCACTCGCCGCGGATGGTGTGGATGTCGGAGTGGCAGATGCCGGCGTAGGCGATGTCGATGAGGACGTCCTTCGGGCCGACGTCACGACGCTCGATGGTCGTGGGCTCGAGGGGCGAGGTCGCGGACGACGCCGCGTAGGCGTTGACGTGCATGGGTCTCCTCAGGAGGGTCGATGCGGATGCATCCATCCTCCCCCCGTGCCGGCGCGTCCGGATGGGGCTTGCACGAACGTGCGCCGGGGCTCAGCGAATCAGGGCCGCGAGGCGCGGGAGTTGCGCGGGGTCCTCGAGCGCGGACCCGACCGCGGCGACGCGCACACCGGCATCCAGGAACTCCGCCACGTTGCTCGCGTCCAGGCCCCCGGTCGCGACGAACCGCACCTCGGGGAACGGCCCGCGGATCATGCGGAACCACCCCGGTCCGAGCCACGACGCCGGGAACGCCTTGAGCCAGCGCAGCCGCAGTGAGACCGCGAGCTGCACCTCGCTGGGCGTCGCGACGCCGGGCAGGATCGGGATGCCGTGTGCCCGCGCCGCGGCGACGACCGCCGGATCGAGCCCCGGCGACACGAGGTACGCCGCCCCGGCCGCGACAGCCACGGGCACCTGAGCGGGATCCACGATCGTGCCGGCGCAGACGGGAAGACCCCGCTCGGCACCCGCGGCGCAGACGGCGCCGAGCGCCTCTTCATCGGCGGGGGTCTGCAGGGGCACCTCCACGGAACGGATGCCGAGATCCCACGCCGTGGTCGCAAGGGCGAGCGAGCGCTCGCGGCCCATGCCACGCAGAATCGCCATGAGCGGAGCGTCGGCGAGGGTGCGGTCGAAGAAGGCTGCGGTGTCGTCGGGAGGGGTCAACGCGAGGGTCCTCTCAGGAGGGGCGGTCGGCGCCCGGGCGGGAGCCGGAGTCGTGCAGGGAGTCGCCGTACGTGCGCAGCGTCAGCGCGGCGCGATCGTGCCCGGCGGCGAGACGCGCGCTCGCGTCGAGTCCGCGGGAACGGGCGGCGAGATAGCCGCCGGCGAAGGCGTCCCCGGCGCCGACGGCGTCGAGCACCTCGACGCGAAGGGCGGGGACGAACGTGCGCGCAGCGCCCGCGAACACCGTCGCGCCGACGTCGCCGTCCTTGACCACGAGCTCGGGAACGTCGGGGAACAGGGCGCGGACATCGCTGTCGCGCGGTGTCGCCCAGAGCGCCTCGGCCTCGTCGCGGCCGACGAAGACGACGTCGGCGCGCACAGCCAGGTCGGCGAGCACGGGAGCGGCCTCCGCGGCCGACCACAGGGCGGCGCGGTGGTTCACGTCGAAGCTCACCACCACCCCCCGGGATCGCGCCCGGGCCATGGCCGCGACGAGGAACGCACGCGCCGACGGCGACAGGGCCGCGGTGATCCCCGACACGTGCAGCACGGCGACATCGTCGAGAGCCAGGGCCTCGGCATCCGTCTCTCCCAGGGCGGATGCCGCGGACCCGCGGCGGTAGTACCGCACACCGCGGCCGGGGTCTTTGACGTACAGGCCCGTCGGGCGGTCGGCGTCGCGCACGACTCCCGAGACGTCGATCCCCCGCGCGGCGACCTGGCGCAGCACGCGGTCGCCGAGCGCGTCGGCACCGAGGCGGCTCACCCAGCGCGCGGTCATTCCCCCGGCCGCGGCGTGCGCGGCGACGTTGGACTCGGCGCCGCCCGCGTCGACGAGGAAGTCGACGGCATCCACCACTCCCCCGCCGTCGGCGGGTGCGAGCATCGCCATCGTCTCGCCGACGGCGAGCAGCACCGGCGCCGAGGCGGTCGATTCGGCCGGCATCAGCGCAGATCGGTGATGGGGGCGGCATCCATGTCGTCGAAGGCCTGGTTCTCTCCGGCCATCGCCCACACGAACGAGTAGGCCGCCGTGCCGACACCCGAGTGCAACGACCAGCTCGGAGAGATGACGGCCTGGCGGTCGCCGACGATGAGGTGGCGCGTCTCGTCGCGTTCGCCCATGAGGTGGACGACGCGGGCGTCCTCGGGGAGGTCGAAGTAGAGGTAGCACTCGGTGCGGCGGTCGTGGGTATGTGCCGGCATGGTGTTCCACATCGAGCCCGGGTGAAGCTCGGTCACCCCCATCACGATCTGGCAGCTCTTCACGCCGTTCTCGTGGATGTACTGGTTGAGCGTACGGCGGTTGCTCGTGAGCTGGTCGCCGAGCTCGCGAACGGTCCCCTCGCCGGGCGACACCAGAGCCGCGGGGTAGGTCGTGTGCGCGGGGGCCGAGAAGAGGTAGAACTGGGCGCCGGCCCCCTCGGCGTCGGAGAACACCACGTCGCGGATGCCGCGACCGAGGTACAGGCACGCTCCGGTGACGAGCTCGTAGACCTCGCCGTCGGCGGTCACCGTGCCGGAGCCCCCGACGTTGACGATGCCCACCTCTCGGTGTTCGAGGAAGAAGTCGCTGCGGATCTCGGGGTAGCCGGTGAGCGGCAGGTCGCGGCCCGCGGGGACGGCGCCGCCCAGCACGATCCGGTCGTGGTGCGTATAGGTCAGGCGCACCTCGCCGGCGACGAAGACGTCGTCGATGAGGAAGCGCGCACGCAGGTCAGCGGTGTCCATCCCGGGGATCTGCTCGGGGTGGGTCGCGTAGCGCTGGGGGATCGAGGCGGTCATGCGGTTCTCCTGGGGTCGAGGCCCGGCGGGCC
>NZ_LDRT01000062.1 GCF_001476655.1 Microbacterium testaceum
TCGACGCGCAACGGCTGGGCGGGGAGGGCAGGGCGCGACTCGTTCGGTCTCCATGTCGCGCCGACCTCGGCGAGGCGTGCCACGACGTTGGCGTCGAGGCGGCCGTCGCGGTTGGGCGGGCAGTTGAGGAGGAACGTCGTGTACTTCGGCTCGAGGTCGGCGAGGTGGCCGACGATGTCGTTCGTGCTCATCAGCCCCTCGTAAGGGGTGGAGGGATGCCAGAACCAGCCGTTGCTGATCGTCTGGCCCTGCACGGAGGCCAGGGTGTTCCCGGCCGGGGAGCGGATGCCGAGCGGCTCTTCGAAGTAGATGGCGTCGCCGAGCCACGGGGTGGACAGTCCGCCGTGGTCGATCAGGATGCAGTTCGGCTGCAGCGAGTGCACCAGCTCACGTACCGCCTGGATGGAGATGTTGCGCTGGCCCATCTGCCAGGCATAGCCGTCGGTGATGAAGAAGTCGATCGCGCCGTAGTTGGTCAGCAGCTCGCGGATCTGGCCGAGGGTGTAGGTGAGGTCGGACGGTTCGATGGATTCGCTCGGGTCGGAGACGTGGTAACCGCCGTAGCCCTGCACGGTGTGCGTGCGGTCCCAGACCGAGAAGTACAGGCCGACGCGCATTCCTCGCGAGCGGAAGGCGTCCACGTACGACCGCACGATGTCCTGCGTGTAGCCGCTGTTGGCGACGTTCTGCGAGCCGAAGGCGGTGGGCCAGAGGGCGAATCCGTCGTGATGCTTGGTCGTCAGGACGCCGAAGGTCATCCCTGCCGCGGCCGCGGCATCCGCCCACTGGCCGCAGTCGACCTGCGCCGGCGCGAAGAGAGAGGGACTCTGGCCCCCGGCCGCCCACTCCTCGTCGGTGAAGGTGCCGAGGTTGAAGTGATTGAACATGCCGAAACGGAAGTCGACCACGTTCTGCAGCCGGGATTGGGGCGTCCCCGTGTTGACGGTGATCGAGGCGACGGAGGTTCCGGATGCCGCGGTGGCGACGATTCCCGTCCACCCCGCGGTGCTCGGGGTGCGCAGACCGCGCAGGGTGATGCGCCCGTCGGACCCGGTCGTGAGCTTGCGCGCCGCTCTCGTCCCGTCGGACCACGTGATGCCGCCGCGGAAGGAGATGGCGAGCTGGACGCCGGCCTGGGCGCTGCCGGACGGCTTGTGCTCGATCACGATCGGCGGCAAACCGGAGGATTCGAAGGCGGCTCGCGGCGCCGACACGAACAGAGGCTTCCCGGGGGCGGCCCATGCGGGCGCCGCGTCCCACCCGAGTGCGACGGCGGGAGCGGCCAGCGCCATGGCGGAGAGGACGGATCGACGAGACAGCCCGGAGGCTCCGGCGCGGTCCGCGTCATTGCGGGGGTGGGAGTTCACGAGATTTCCTTTCGCGGTGCGGGGGAGAGCCGGATCGACGGCGATCCGGCGGAGGGAGGTGTCCGTGCGCGCGTCAGCCGCAGCTTCGAGCGGTGTACGTCGCCTTTTTCGTCACCTCGGCACGCTGGCCGTCGATCTGCGCGATCGCGGTGACCGTCACCGCACCCGCCCCGATCTGCGCGCGCCGCGTGGTGAACGTCTGCGCGATGCTCTTGCCCGCCGCGAGCGACGCCACCGACTTCTTGCCGAAGGCGCTCGTCAGGGTCAGAGCGACGGGGACGTTCGCGGGATTCGACACCGAGGCCACCACCGTGACCTTCCCCGACACGCATCTCGTCGACACCGAGACCTTCGCCGAGAGAGCGGGTGCCGTCGCTCGGACCACGGTGAGGCGGTAGCTCTTCGACGTCGTGTGGTCCTGCGCCACCGAGCGCAGGGTGACGGTCGTCGCGCCCTCCGCCGCGAGCGGGACGCTGCGCTTCTGGGTGTCGTCGATGAGGACGTCGCCCAGGTAGACCAGGCCGCTGGGCATCGCCGGGTCGACGTCGAAGGTCGCGGTCGTGGCCTCCTTCGGCACCGTCACGGTGTAGTCGTAGGTGCCGTCCGCGAGCTTCGGCGAGAGGGTGCCGCCGTCGAAGGCGAGGGCGTTCAGCTCGGCATCGGTCGAATACGTCGTCGTCGTGGTGGTGTAGAGCCCGAACACGCCGCCGACGTAGCTGGTGCCGTTGCCCTGGAAGCGCACCGTGATGATGGGCATCTTCTGGCCGTCGGCATCCAGGACGTAGTTGCCGGCCTGGTCGCGCTTGTACCGGTCCTTGGAGGCGATGTTCGCCAGGGCCGACGCGGGGATCTCGTCGTACTGGATGTAGAACTCGTTGCCCGCGTTGTTGTTGACGCGCTCGCTCTTGAACTTCACGTCATCGATGTAGACATCGAACGTCCGCCCCACGTCGCCCCCGAAGTAGCGCACCCCGAGGTAGTTCTTCGGAGCGGTCGGGTCGACGACCATGTCGTACTGGAAGAACGCCTCGGTGGACCGCTCACCGTCGCGGTAGGTCTGACCCAGGTGCGTCCCCACGGCGGAGCGGTTGAACCGGTAGTTCTTCCCCGCCTCGCTGTTGTTGTTGTCGAAGGACGTGAGCGCGTCCGTGGTCATCTCGTCGATGCGCAGTCGCTCTTTGTCGGCCTTGATGAGGGCCTGGGCCTCGGGGGAGTCGGGCTGAATGAGGTTCATGTAGAGCGCGTAGCGGGCGTTGTACATGCTGTAGTACGGCTCGAAGGTCAGGGCCGCCGACGCGGGGTCGACGTTCTGCAGGCCGAACTTCATCACGGTGCGGCCGTTGTTGTCCGCGCCGTTCTCCCTGCGGACGAGGTTCTTCTCGATGTCCTTCGTGAAGGCGGAGACATCGGCGACCCGCACGCTGTTGGAGACGGACTTGTCGGCGACGCTGGTGCGCACCAGGATGCCGGCCGGCGCGGACGCGTCGACGTTCGTGCGGTTCAGCTCGGTGGAGAGCACCACCGGGCCGTATCGGAAAGCGACCCAGTTGGGGTTCTCGCTGCCCGCCTCGACCTCGACCTTCGCGGGAACGGTGTACGTGATCTTGTCGCCGGCGGTCACGGGGATGACGACGTAGCCGTTCTGCGTCGCGCCGGCAGCGTCACGGGCCTGGCCGTTGACGGTCAGCGCGGGGTTCGGCGACCAATCGGGCACCCGCAGTCGCAGGGTGGTGCCGTCGGCCAGGGGCTTGCCGTCCAGCGAGGCGATGTCGAAGGTCGCCACATCGGTGTTGGGGATGTCCGCCGTCTGCGTCACCGTGAGGTTCTGCGTCGCGGATGAGAAGACCGTCGAACGGAACATGTTGACGTAGATCGACGATCCCTTACGGAAGTAGATGGAGTCGCCGAGCTTGGTGAAGCTCTCCGTCGCCGTTCCGTGGTCGCACCAGAACTCGCCCTCGGGGCGACCGAAGACTTTCGCGTACCCCGCCGTCTGCGGCTGGAAGTACGTCATCATGCCGGTCTCGGGGTTCTGCGACGCGAGGATGGTGTTGATGTAGGTGTTCTCGTAGTAGTCCGCGTACTTCACGTCGGGCGTGACGCGGAAGAGCGCGTGCGTCAGCTTGAGCATGTTGTATTCGTTGCAGCCCTCGACCGTCGACTGCTCGCCGTATCCGGTGGTGATGCCGTTGGTGGCGAACTCGTAGAGAGTGCCGGGCTGCTGGAAGTGCTCGGAGTAGCTGTTGCCGCCGCCGACGTAGGAGTGGTCCTTCACGACCATCTGCCAGAAGTTCTCGGCCGCGCGGCGGTACATGTCCAGGCCGTCCTTCTCGCCCTGGGTGAGACGCGCATACAGCGTCGGGTTGTCGGTGAGCACGGTGTAGCGCTTGAGCGCGCCGGTCAGCTTGGGGATCGTCGTGTTCGCGTGCTTGCCGGCCAGGACGTCGCGGTTGGCCGCGAGATCCTGGAAGAGCGACACCTCGTCGAAGAGTTGCGCGGCCTGCTTGTGCTGCTCGTTCTCGGTGATGCCGTACAGCTCGTACAGCGCCTCGTTCATGCCGCCGTACTCGGTGCTCAGGAGCGAGCTGGGGTTGGCCTGGCGAGAGCCCCACGTGTTCAGCCACGAACCGAAGCCGCTGGCCGTCGCCAGCGCCTTGTCGGCGACCTCTCGGGGGGCGTAGTCGTGCGCGTCGAGAAGACCGGCGAGCACCTTGTGCAGGTTGTAGAACGGCACGATGAGTCCGTCCGCTCCGTGCGGCAGGTACGACACCGGGAAGGGGGCGACGTACCCGGCGTTCGAGGGGTCGCGTTGGGCATAGGCGCTCTGCGCGGCGGCGACTCCGTCGACCGCGGTGGTGAGCTTGGCCAGCAGTTGTGCCTTGCGGCCGGCGTCGGCTTCGGTGGAGTACGCCTGCGAGAGAGCCGACATGTAGTGCCCGAAGAAGTGTCCCTGGAACCGCGCACCCGTCGTGCGCTCCCAGCCGCCGTACGGTTCGACCGTGGTGGGGATGCCGGCCAGCTGATCGAAGGAGTACAGGAACCGCTTCGGGTCGAGAGTGAGCAGGTAGTCCACCATCTTGGCGTTGCTGTTCTGCAGGTACGGGTCGAGCAGCTGTACCTCGTTGAGGTCGGTGTCGTCGACGTAGATGGACGTCGAGGTGCCGGCCTTCGGGATC
The DNA here is from genome assembly GCF_001476655.1 of Microbacterium testaceum. Classification (GTDB taxonomy): domain Bacteria; phylum Actinomycetota; class Actinomycetes; order Actinomycetales; family Microbacteriaceae; genus Microbacterium; species Microbacterium testaceum_C. Next base: position 4,544 of record NZ_LDRT01000062.1, read on the forward strand.
GTCACCTCGAACGTCTTCGTGCGGGCGGCGCTGCCGGCATACGTGGCCGAGGCCGTCAGCGTGACGGTGGCGTCGGCATCCGCGGGACGCGTGACCTTCGCCTGATCGCCGCTGACCGTGACGGCGGTCGTGTCGGACGACGTCCAGGAGACCGTCGAGCCGTTTCCGGCGCTCGTGGTGAGCGAGAAGTTGGTCGTGGCGGCGGCCGGAACCGAGAGCGTCTCGAGGGAGCGTGCGGCGACGTCGGCCGGGTCGAAGGCGGGGTTGTTCGCTCGAGTGAGGGCGACGACCTCTTCGGGACCGGCGACGGCGTTGTAGAGCTCGTAGTCGTCGAGGGCACCGCGAACGTACGCGCCGTTGTAGTTCGCGCCGTTGAAGCCGATGGACTTGGTCGTCGTCGTGTCCGAGGTGAGCTCACCCGTGGACGCCCCGCCGACGGCGTTGGCGATCGCCGATGCCTGCTTCTCACCGTTGCGATAGAACGCGACGGCTTTGGTGGCCCGGTCGTAGGTGGCCACCACGTGCGTCCACTGCCCGGCGGGGAAGAACACCTCGCGCGAGCCGGAGACTGACACCTTGTACGGCTGATCGCCGCCGGGGCCGATCGAGAGGGCGAGGGGGGTGTTCGCGCCCTCCGACGTGAGGTACCAGCCGGGGGAGTTGTAGACCGTCTTGTTCCAGGAGAACACCTGCTCGCCCTCGGCCATCGAGCCGTCGGGCTTGAACCAGAACGACAGCGTCAGATTCTGCGGCTGGAGAGCGGGGCTCTTGCCGAGATCGACCGCGTCCGCGCCGCGGAGGCTGAGCGCCCTGCCGTTGATGCCGGCGGTGTACGCCGCCGAGCCGCGCAGCATCGACGCGGAGACCTTGCCGGGTCCGGCATCCGTCAGCGAGTCGTCGAAGGGGAGGTCGAGGACTTTCGCCGCGTCGAACGTCGAGGCAGCGGTCGCGGAGGTGGGCAGGATCACCGCCAGGCCGCTGGCGATCAGGAGGGCGGTGATGCTGACGGCCACGGCGGTGCGTGCTCGACTCATGGGGTGTCCTCTCTGCGACTCTGCAGAAGTAGGTCGGGGGATGACGTCGCCCTGCGCGGGGTCGGGGCGGCGACTGGGTCTCATGTTAGGGGTAACACGCAGTCGCGTCTAGGGCGAGAACACGAGGGGCCCGGTCGCGTCGACTCGACCGGGCCCCTCGTGGCGGGAGAACCCTCAGCGGCAGGTGTGGGCCGCGAACAAGGTCTTCGCGGACACGTTCGCACCCCCGTTCGTCGAGGCGGTCACCGAGACCTCGCCCGCGCCGATGGAGGCCGAGCGCGTCGTGAACGAAGCGGACACGGTCTTGCCCGGTGCGATCGTGGTGAACGACTTCTTGCCGTACGGGGTGACGAGGTCGGTCTTCACCGCGTTCGCCGAGGTGTTCTTCAGGGAGGCGACCAGGGTGACCTTTCCGGAGACGCACCGGCTCGACACGGTCGTCTCGATCGGCATAGGGGCGCCCTTGACGGTCACGGTGGCCTTCGCTCGCGTCGCGGCACCGTTGGTGAGCGTGCCGCTGACCTCGACCACCCCGGGCTTGTCGAGTTGTGTGGCGGTCACCGCATCCCAGGTGACGGCGACGTTCTCGCGGTGGCCGTCGGCGAAGGTCGCCGCGACCGTGCCGGGCAGCTGCACGCCGCTCGCCCCCGCGTTCACCTCGGCGGTGACGCCGTCGATTCCCGTCACCAGCAGGTCGCGACCCCACTTACCGGCGAGCACATCGCGTTCCTCGCGGGTGATCGGCATCACCGAGCCGTGGCGTGGAGAAGCGGGCAGCGAGAAGGAGGAGGGGTACGTCCACCGGACATCGCCCTCGAGCGAGTTCGTCATGAGCGGGATGTACCCGACTCCGAAGAAGTTGTCGACCCAGAGCATGTACTTGTTCTTGTTGACGTCGCCCGGGTTGGCCAGGAAGGCACTCGGTCCCTCCACCTCCGGCGTGCCGGCCGTGCGACCGATGCACGTGTCGAAGAGCGTCCACGCGCCCGAGGCGGTCGTGGCCCGGAGGTTGGTCGATTTCTGCCCGATGATGTCAGCCGACGGGCACCCGGATGCCTCCGTCGCCTTCGTGAACCGGTAGTAGGTTTCGCCGTCCTTGAGGATCGTCGAGTCGATCAGCCCGCTGCCCTTGACCAGGCCCGGGACATCGGATGCCTTGAACCACGGCTGGGGCGTGCTGAAGGTCCGGAAGTCCCGCGTGATCGTCGTCATGATCTGGGGCCCGTTGCCGTCGCCGACGGTGCGGGTGTCGTCGGTGTACAGCGAGGAGGTGTAGTAGACGACGTACGACTGAATGGTCGGATCGTAGAACGCCTCGGGCGCCCACGTCATGCCGGCGTTGGGCAGGTTGACCTTCACGTGGCGCTGCTCGGACCAGTTCACCAGGTCGGTGGACTCCCAGATCTCCAGGTACTGGCTGCCACGGTCGATCGACCCGCTCCATCCGGTGCGTCCGACGGACAGGTCGGTGGCCAGGAGGAAGAAGCGGTCGCCCTCGTGCGAACGCATGATGAACGGGTCACGCAGGCCTCGGGTGCCCTTGGTCGACTCGATCACCGGCTGGGCCCCGTTGAGGTTCTTCCACCGCAGGGCGTCGTTGCCGTCCGATGTGGCGAAACGAATCTGCTCTCCCGAGAGGCTGTCGCCGGTGAAGTACGCGAAGAGATATGCCTCGTAGTCGTCGGCCGTCTGGGTGGTGGCCGCAGGTACCTCGAGGGGAAGGGAGACCGTCACGGGATCGGCGCCGGACACGGTGATCGTGGCGGTGAGCGTGACCGTCTGTGCGGTGGCGGGTCGCGTCAGCGCGCCCTTCTTCACGACGTTCGGCTCGCTGCCGCGGTCCGCTGCCGTGACCACCGCCGCGTTCGAGGTCGCCCAGGTGATCACGGCGTCACCGCGATCGCGGACGCCGGCGAGGGATTCGATCTCGCTCCCGTCGTTCGGCAGGGTGAGGCTGCCGCGAACGGGACCGGAGAACTGCGGCATGTCGCGCAGCCCCTGGGCGACCGTGCGAGCGAGTTGGGCCTCGGGGCCGTCGCCCTGCGCCCACGCCGTGACCGTCGCGGTCTGAGGGGTGCCCGCCACGCTCTGGCCGCCGAGCGTCGCGGTCGGGGTGAGCGTCACGGTCGCATCGCCCTGGGGGAAGCGAGGTCGATTGACGACGCCGTCTGCGCCGATCACGCCGGGCGCACTCGAGGTCCAGGTGATCTTCGAGCCGTTCGCCCCCGTGGTCGGCAGGGTGAGGTCGGTGGTGACCGCGCTCAGGTCTCCGGCGCTGGTCGCCGCATCCTTCTGCGCGAGGGAGGCGAAGACGGCGCGCTCCGATTCCTTCAGCTGGTCGCCGGTCAGCGCCTGGTCGTACACGGTGAAGTCGTCGATGGCGCCGGCCCAGTAGGCATCCGGACCGTAGAACGACTTCCCGAGATAACCGGAGAACGTGGACGTCCCCACGGCCGCGGTCGCCGAGCTGCCCGTGGCGCCGGTGCCGGCCTGCACGCCGTTGACGTAGGTCGTGACGGAGACACCGCCGTCGACGACGACGGCCACGTGGGCCCAGGTGTCGGCGGGGGAGGCACCGGTGGCGGTCGCGCGCACCTCGCCGAAGTTGTTGATGGCGCCGTACTGGTTGTTGCCGCACGACGTGGTGAAGAGAATGTGCTGTGACTGCGACGCGCCCAGGGTGAATGGCCACGTGCACTCGGGGGCGCCGCTCCACCGGATCCACGCCGACAGCGTCACGTCGGTCGCGTTCGGGCTCACGACGCCGGGAGCGATCTGCACGTAGGGGGCGGCGGAGTTCGCAGCGCCGCCGGGGAGCCGGAGAGCCGTGTCCGAGGATCCGCGCGGGCCCTCCGTCGAGGTCGCGCCCGTGTTGACGACGGTGCCGGGGTGCGAGGCGCTTCCGGAGTCGGCGATCGCGTATCCGGCGGGGACGCTGGCGGGCAGTGCGTCGAAGGTGTACTTCAGGACGGGGGTCGGGACCGTGACCGCTGCCGACGCCGCCGTCGGGCTCAGCAGTCCGCAGGCCAGAGCCGAGACGCCCGCCACCACTGTCATGTTTCTCCAGACATGCCGCATCCGTGTGCTCATGTGACTTCCTCTTCGTCGAGAGTGGCGACCGCTCCTCGATGAGCGGTGCCGGGGCGGTGATCGGGGTACTCCGCGCCCACTCGTATGTTATCGCTCACAATCGGAGTCCGCCAGAGGGATCTCACGGTGCGGAAAGCCGCGGTGAACGCCGAAACCGCCCGGTCGACTCGAGGGGGAGAGTCGACCGGGCGGTCCCGTTCACCGCGACGTCAGCCGCAGGTTCTCGAGGTGTAGGACGTCTTCACCACCGTCGACCCCGTCTTCCCGGACGCCGTCGCCGTCACTTGTGCGGAGCCGGCCGACACCGACGTCTGTCGTGTGCTGAAGGTCTGCGACACCGAGCTGCCCGCCGCCACGGTCACGGTCTTCGAGCCGTGGGACGTGGCGATCTTCACCGAGACCGCTTGCGTGTCGCCGTTCTTGACCTGCACCATCAGCGTGACCTTGCCCGCGATGCACCGCGTGGACGCGGTCGCGGTCACGTTCGGTCCCGCCGCGGGGACGGTCTGCGGGGCGACACTCTGGAGAGTGGGCACGACCCGCTTCATCAGCCCGTCCGAGCCGAACTCCACCCGGTCGATCGTCGTCTCACGGTTGAAGCCGTTGCCGTTGGGCATGGCGAAGCGGTGGTACGCGATGTACCAGTCGTCGGTACCCGGGACGTTGATGATCGAGCTGTGGGCCGGGCCCTTGATCCCGAGGGACAGGTCCTTCTGGAGGATCACGCCGCGGTAGGTCCACGGGCCGTTCATGCTCGTGGCCGTCGCGTAGCCGACGCGGTAGTCCTCCGACCCGGTGTCATCGATCGCGTAGGTGAGGTGGTAGAGCCCCTTCCGGTAGTTGAAGAACACGCCCTCGCGGAAGTCGGTCAGGCCGTTGATGCGCTGGTAAGTGCCCGGCTTGATGGACGTCATGTCGTCCGCGAGCTCCGCCAGGACGGGCGCCCCGTTGCCCCAACCGAGGTACCACTTGCCGGTGACCGGGTCGTGGAATGCGGCGGGGTCGATCGCCTGGCCCGAGGTGACGGCCTCGTTGTTCAGGATCATGGCGTTCGGCTGGGCGGTGAAGGGGCCCTCGGGGCTGTCGGCGACAGCGACACCGATCGTCTTGCGGTTGAGGGAGGCGTTGTGGCCGGAGAAGTAGAAGTAGTACTTCCCGCCCCTCTCGATGATGGTCGGGGCCCACGCGTTTCCGACAGCCCACGGGACGTTTCCGTTGGCGCCGTCCAGCGTGAGGAAGGGCTTCTCCGAGCGCTGCCAATCGACGAGGTTCTTCGACTTCCAGACATAGAACTGGTTTCCGCCCCAGCCCTCGAAGCCGTCGGTGGTGGCGTAGATGTAGTACGTGTCACCGAAGACCGCGATGTTCGGGTCGGCGTAGAGGCCCGGCAGGACGGGGCTGTTGACGACGAGGGCTTCGATCTTCCACTCCGCCTTGTTCCCCTGGGAGGTCGTCACCGTGTAGGTGACGGGGGAGCGCAGGTCGACCGTGGCGCCCGACGCCGGCGACGCCGTCGATCCGGGGACCAGACCGAACGTCGGAGCCAGCTTCGTCACGTCGGTGCCCTTGACCACCGGCAGCTTCACCGTGCGCGCCGCGTTGTCGACGATCGGTGCCATCTTCAGCTTCTCGGGCTGCGTCAGTGAGACGTCGACCAGGTGATCCTCGATGCCCGCGTTCTGCAGGATCTCGGTGCTCGACAGTGCGCGGTTGTAGACGCGGATGTTGTCGAACCAGCCCTGGAAGGCGCGGTCTCCGCCGTAGAACGAACGGCCCAGGTACCCGGCGAGGTTCGAGCCGAGCTCGCTCACCGAGGCGTTCAGGGCGAGGTTCTCGTCGACCTTGACGCCGTCGATGTACATGCGCATGGTCCGGCCGTCGTAGACGAGGTCGTACTTGTGCCACTGGCCGCTGGAGATGGTGCCCGAGACGTCGGACTCCCCCTGCCACGTCGCCTTCGTGATGGCGTTGCGGGCCTGGTCGCCCCGGACGCGCAGGAACGAATAGCGGTCCTGATTCTGCCCGAACGCGAAGGTGAAGAAGTTGCCGTCCGTGAGCTCGGACTTGATGTCCATCGACACCGTCATCTTGTCGCGACCGTCGAAGAACCCGGTCGGGAACGAGGCGAAGCCGCCCGCGGCACCGGTGAGTCGCAGAGCCGATCCCTTCGTGGCATCCGTGGCGACGGCTGTCGTGCCGGATGCCGTGAGGTCGGCGTCACCGACCGAGTCGGCGAGGGAGCCGTTCTCGAAGGTGTACTCCGCGATGGGGCCCTGCTGCGGCTCCTCGGGATCGGTGGGAGTGACCGGCGCATCGCCGTAGGCGGCGAGCAGTCGTGCCTCCTCCGCCTTCGACAGGCGCATCACCGAACCGTGGCGGAACTGCTGGTCGAACGAGAACTGGTCGGCCCCCGTTCCGGCGGAGAGCTGGCGGAACTGCAGGCTCGAGAGCGTGTCCGAGACGTGCGCGTAGTAGCCGAACTCGTCGCCCATGGTCGCCCACCGGCCGTCGGGGAGCTGGTAGACGGTCAGGCCCTCCATGCGGCCGCGCAGCCCGTGAGCCGTGGCCTCTCCCGGCGTGATCTTCTTCGTCCAGGGTCCGTCGAGCGACGGAGCGGTGTCGACGACCGTGTCCCAGTCGGAGGTGGAGAAGCGGTAGTAGGTGTCACCCTCCTTGGCGATGGTCGCGTCGATGATGCTCCGACCGCCCTGTCCGTCGCCCTTCGGGTTGAGGCTCGTCCAGATCTCGGGCGTGGTGAAGGTGACGAAGTCGCGGGTCTTGGTGAGGTACATCCGCAACGCCCAGTCGTTCGTGCCGTTGTCGGTCTTGTCGCGCGCCGCCCAGTAGACGTAGTACTCGCCGGTGGCCTCGTTGTAGGTCGCCTCGGGGGCCCACACGCAGCCGGCCTTGTCGAAGCCCGCGAACACGATGCGCTGGTCGCTCCAGTTCACGAGGTCGGTGGACTCCCACACCACGAGGTTCTGGCTGGCGTTGAGCTGGTCCCAGCCCGATCCGCCGGCCCCGCCGCCCTCGGCGTGCAGGTCGGTGCCGATGATCCAGTACTTGTCGCCCTCGGGGGAGCGCACGAGGTGCGGGTCGCGCACGCCGAGGTCTCCGGCGAGGTTGGCGAGGATCGGCGCGTTGTCGTTCAGCTTGTTCCAGTGCAGACCGTCGTCGCTGTGGCCGAAGAAGATCTTCTCGTAGCCGCCCTGCGGGGCGAAGTGCGTCCAGAGGTAACCGGCGGTGTAGTCCTTGTCGAGGCCCGCGGGAGCCGCCTTGACGGTCACCTCGATCTGTCGCGTGACGGATGTTCCGGATGCCGCGGCGGTCAGCGTCACCTTCGTGTCGGCGGCACCGCGCGTGACGACGCCCGCGGCCTTGCCGCCCGACGCCGAGGTCGTGATGACACCGGCGGGCGAGGCCGACCACGTGAGGGCGGTGCCGTTGACCGACCCCTTCGAGGCCAGTGTGATGTTGCCTCGCACGTCGCCGGCGTTGGGGATGCTGATCGCGTCGAGATCGGCCTTGGCGAGGTCGGCGCTTCCCGGCATCGGCGCGACGGTCACCGCGAAGGTCTTCGTCTCGGTGGCCGCGTTGCGCGTGAGCTTCGCCATCAGGGTGGCGGTCGCCGCGGGCTGGCCGGCGGCCGGTCGCGTGACCTTGCCGGTGGCGCTCACGACCTCGGCCTTGCTCGTCGACCACGCGATCGTCGAGCCGTTCACCCCGGTGGCGGGGAGGGCGAGATCGGCCGTGACGGCGCTCAGGTCGCCCAGCGACAGCGCCGCGGCGTCGCGCTGGAGTCGGGTGGCGTCGGTCGGCGCGAGAGCGGCGACCTCGTCTGCCGAGAGCGCGGCGTTGTAGACCCGGAAGTCGCGCATGCTGCCGGCGAGGCGGCGGTCGGCGTTGTAGACCGAGCGGCCCAGGTAGTTCGCCGTGGTGACGCCACCGCCGAGGGAGCCGGGAGTGGTCGTCACCCCCGTCGCCTGGCTCACCTGGACGCCGTCGAGGTAGAGGCGCGCGGTGTCGGTGGCGTCATCGAGCGTGTAGGTGAGCGTCTTCCACACGTTGCGCGGCAGGTCGGCGTTGCTGTTGACGGTCTGCTCGGTCGTCCAGTTGCCCGTTGCGATCGACGTGCGGTACGTGTTGCCGCTGGAGAACAGGTAGCCGTTTCCGACACCGCCTCCGTCGGTGTTCCCGAGGCCGTAGATGAAGTAGGGCGCCGCCTGGTCGCCGCGGATGAGAACATCCGTGCTGATCGTGATCGAGCTCAGGCCCGTCAGGAGATTGTCGGGCAGGTCGACGTAGTCGTCGGCACCGTCCAGCCGGACGCCCTCACCTCCGGTGAGAGTCGGTCCGCCGACGTACGTCGCGGGCCGCGCGCTGCCCGAGGCATCGCGCGCGACGGTTCCGCTCGCGTCGTCGAGCGGGTAGTGCGCGATCAACCGCGCGTCGGCGGCGTGGGCCGGGGCGCTCGCGGCGAGAGCGCCGCTGAGGACCAGGGCGATGGTGGCCACTCCGGTGACGGCGCGGCGGGATAGTGTGTGCGTCATTGCGATCCTCTCGGACACCCTTCTTTGGATGCCTCGGGCTGGGGACGGTCGTGATGTTACCGGTCACAACGGTCAAGGGCAAGAGGTACCTTCACGCCACGGCATCCACCGAAAGCGAGGTGTCGGCGAGATCCGTCCGGGTCGCCGCCGGTGTATGAGGCGCGCGTCGTCTCGGCCGTGTGGCGGCTCCACCGCTCCGTGGGAGGGGGCCGTAGCCCGCTCGATCCCTGCGCACACAGACCCGAGTCGTCCACCCCGGGGGGTGGACGACTCGGGTCCTGGGGGAGACGGACGCGCCTCAGGTGAGGCGGTACGTCCGTCCATTGATCGAGAGGAGGTCGGGCCCGAGATCGTCGATGTCGACGATCTCACCGACTCCGACGCCGGTGCGCTCCTGAGGCGCGGGGGGCGTGACCCCCGCGACGGTGACGGCGACCGCACCGCAGGCGAGCACGGCGATCAGGCTCAGGCGTTGCATGGCAGTTCCTTCCTTCGGCCTACCGGCACGAGCGCGCGTCGTACGCGGCTGTCGCCTTCGACGAGACGGTCTTGCCGTCGACGGTGGTCGTTGCCGTGACCGTGATCGATCCCGTGGGCACCGACTCGGCCCGAGTGGAGAACGCCGCGGACGCGCGGGCGCCCGGGTCGATCGATCCCAGGGCCTTCTTGCCCCAGGGCGTGGCCACGGTGGCCGCGAAGCGCGTCGACCCGGCGTTCTTGACCGTCGCCGTGACGGTCACCTTCCCGGCGACACAGCGCGTGCTCACGGTCGGGATGGCGGTGACCGAGGCGCGAACGGTGACGGTCGTGGTGACCGTGCGCAGCGAGGGCAGCACCTCCTCGTCGCGGGTCATGTCGAAGATCGGGCGATCGCCGGCCGCATAGTGGATACGCGTGATGCGGGTGTCGCGACCGTTGCCCCCGACCCCGTCCCCCCACGTGTGGTAGACGTACAGGTCGTTGCCGTCCTCGTCGGTGGTGACGGCGCCGTGACCCGGTCCCTGCTGGTAGGTGCGGTAGTCCCAGACGCCCGCGGGCATGGCCTCGCTCTTGAGCAGGGGCATGTCGTACTTGTGCCAGCTGTTGATGTCGGTCAGATCGCTCGACTCGTCCGCCCAGGCGCCGCCCACGATGTACTTCGGGCTCACTCCGTCGCTCGAGTAGACGAGGGTGATGCGACCGTTGCGCTGGATGGCGAAGGCTCCCTCGGCAAGCCGCTCCTCGAACGACAGGCTCGGCACGATGATCGGCACCGGGTCACTGATGAGGCGAGTGGGGTTGCTCGGGTCGACCTTGGCGATCCACGTCGCCGGGTCGCTGAGCGGTGCTCCCTCGGGGGTGTAGCGCTGCGACCACGCGTAGTACGTGACGCCACCCGAGACGAAGGATGTCATGTCGAGGCTGATGTTGCGTCCGAACTCCGCGCGTCCCAGCGGCGAGCCGTCGGCTTTGCGCACGGCCGAGGGCTGCGACCAGTCGTTCGGGTTGGCCGGGTCGCCGCCGTCGCGCAGCTGCATGATGTGCGCCTGGACCGTGAACCACTGCCCGCCCTCGTTGGCGTTCGGATTGTCGGGGTTGAAGCACGGGGCGAACAGGATCGATAGCTTGCCGCCGATCTCGTGGATCTCCGGGGCCCAGTAGCAGCCGGCGATGACGCGGCCCTCGGTCGTGCGATCGCCGCGGGTGTAGCGGTTCAGCAGATCGATCTCGCGGTCGCGACCGCCGTTGTCATCGGCGAGCTGGTCGATCGTGTCGGCGACGCGGATCGGCAGGTGCGCCGAGCCGACGTTGTTGTTGTTGGTGTCGTCCGTCGCGATGAACAGGTAGCGCGTCTTACCGTCGCGCTCGTACCGGTAGATCGTCGGATCGGCCCGGTTGTAGGCGAACGGCTCGGCGTACTGGTGCTGACGCACGGTCCCCGACAGGGTGTAGGTGCCGGGGCCGGCTGTGGCGAGCTGGTCGAGCTGCTCGCTGTTCCAGTCGATGCCGAGCTGCGCGGTCGACCCGTCCGAGTAGGCCAGCTTCGCCTTCGTCTTCGCCAGGGACGCGGTGTCACCCGAGGTGATCGTCTGCGGGTCCACGGTCACGCTCGTGTTGACGACCCGCCCGAGGCGGTCGGTCAGCGCCTTCGCGGTGGCGGCGGACACGGCCAGTGTGCCGGCGGGACGCGCGTCGGCCACACGGCCGGCGAATCCGGCCAGGTCCGGCGCGGAGACCGTCAGCGCGGCACCCGAGCGCACCTCGCCCCGGTTGCCCTCCGTGACGATCCACGAACGCGTGCCGCCGTTCGTGGGCCAGAACGGGGCCGTGCGCAATTCGGTGCGCGCGAGGTCGGTGACCGTCGTCGACTTCGCCGTGCCCGTGGCATCCGTCCACGACACGAGGTACCGCTTCTCGGCGGAGTCGTAGACGGCACGGGGAGAGGCCACCCCGCCGGTCGTGCCGAGGTCGATCAGGCCGAGCTCGTCGAAGTCGGTCGCGCTCGCGTCTCGCGCCTTGAAGACCAGGGCGCTCGAGGTCTCTGTGCCGTCGGCTGCGCCCCACTGTCGCACGCGCGTGGCGATCACGCCGATCGTGCCGTCAGCGAAGGTGAACAGGGACGGGTTCGCCATGCCGCGCGGATCGACACGGTCGACGGCGAAGAACTCGCCCTCGGCGAAGACAACGCCTCCGTTCTTGTACAGCGGAGCCGCGTCGTCGACGGAGGTGCCCAGGGCCAGGTGCAGGCTGTGCGCCACCGAGTCGTGGTTCGCGTCGTGCTCGCCCGTGGCGTTGCGGGTGTAAGAGACCAGCTGGCGACCCGTGGAGGAACTCAGCACGGTGACCGAGAACGTCTTCTCGACCGTCGTCGAGCCCACGGTGATGCGAGCGGTGATCTGACGGACCTGATCGGATGACGTCGTGTTGCTCAGCACGCGCGAGTCGAGCGTCTTGCCGTCCGCGCTCCAGGCGACGGTGTATCCGCTCACCTCGGGCAGGGAGGTGCCGGAGGCGACGACAGGTGGCACCACCAGGGCGGCGCGCAGGCGATCGGCCGCGTCGGTGGCGCTGTCGGCGCGCACGGTGAGCGTCGCCGTCGCGCCCGTCGCGGTCGCGCCGGCGAACGTCGCGGTCGGGGTCAAGGTCACGGTGGCGTCGGGGGAGCCGGCGGCGGGCCGGGTCACCTTGCCCGTGGCGTCGATGACGGCGGGATCGCTGCTCGTCCAGGTCACGGTCGACCCACCGGTCCCCGAGGTGGGCAGGGCGATGTCGCTGGTGACGGCACCCGAGACCGGTGGACGCGCGGCGTCGGCGTCGGTGCGGGCGATGGCGGATGCCGCGGGAGCCGCATCCTCCTTCACCTGGGCCGCGGTCAAGGCCTGGTCGTAGACGTGGACGTCGTCGAGAGCACCGATGAAGAACGGATCCGGTCCGTAGAACGACTTGCCGAGCAGTCCCGAGAAGGTCGAGGTGCCGACGGTGGCCGCGCCCGTCGCGGCCGTCGGCGTGGTCTGCGCAAGTTCCCCGTCGACGTAGGTCGAGACGCTGACACCGCTGCGCAGGACGACGGCGACGTGGGACCAGCGGCCGACGGCGGCGGGCCCCTCGTCGAGGGCGCGCTGCTCGCTCCCGGCCTTGACGGCGCCGATCAACCGTCCGCCGCACGCGGGCGTGGTGAAGAGGTAGCGGTCGGTGGACTGGCCGAGCGTGTACGCCCACGCGCAGCTCTGATTGCCCTCCCAGCGCATCCACGCCGACATGGTCACGTCGGTGGTGGCGGAAGAGGTGAGGCCCGGCGCGATCTCGACGAACGCGGCATTCGAGCCGGCGGCGCCACCGGGCAGGCGCAGCGCTTTGTCGTCGCCCCCGCGCGGGCCGGCGACGACGGTCGCGCCGGCACCGCGCACGGTCCCGGCGTGGCTGCCTGCGGCGTCGGAGACCGTTGCGCCCGCGGAGACGCCGCTGCCCACGGCCGCGGAGTTCGAGAAGTCGTACGACAGGACGGGGCTCGGCGTCGCGGCGAAGGCGGGGGCGGCGCTCAGGGTGAGCGATCCCGTCGTCAGGGTCGCGGCGACCAGGAGCGCCAGGGGGCGGTGCAATCGCAAGATCGTCTTCTTCCTAGAGGGAGGGCCGAGGTGCGCGGCCGAGGGAGGGAACAAATGCCGGCCGCAGCGAGCGCGTCGATCGCGGGTGCCGCGAGCGGGAGGCGGAGCGTGGTGTGCCGACGCGGGGAAGGGGGCGGCGCGGGGGCGCCGCGGACGCGCCGTCGTCGAG
>NZ_LDRT01000063.1 GCF_001476655.1 Microbacterium testaceum
ACGAACTGGATGCCATCGCCGTCGACGTCCGCGACGCCGCCTACAAGGTCATCCAGGGCAAGGGCGCCACGAACTACGCGATCGGTCTCTCCAGCGCCCGCATCGTCGAGGCGATCCTGCGCGACGAGCACGCGATCCTGCCCGTGAGCACCGTGCTCGAGGACTTCCACGGCATCAGCGGCATGGCGCTGTCGGTCCCCTCGATCGTCAGCGCGAAGGGTGCCGTTCCCCTGGCGGGCACGCCGTTCTCCGACCCGGAGCTGGCGCTCCTGCGCCGCTCCGCCGACGCGCTGACGACCGTCGCCGACTCGCTGCGCGGCTGATCCGCATCGGTAGCATCGGCGTATGAGCGAGCTCGAGGATCGTTTCACCGAGGCCGTCGCCGCGATCGGCGGGGTGCTCAAGCGACACGGATTCCGCAAGAAGAGGTACGTCTGGACCCGTGTCGGCGACGGCATCGTGCACGAGATCGACGTTCAGCGGAGCCACGGCAACAGCGCCGGCAGCGTCCGGTTCTACGTCAACGCACGGGCGTACGTCGCGGAGTTCGATCGCGCGATCGGGCGCACCCTCCCCGACGATCCGACCCGCGCGAACGCGCAGTTCGAGACCCGGTTCGAGGAGGTCAGCGACTGGCCGACCGATCGCGTCGACGTGGAACGGGATGCCGATGCCCTCGGTACCGCGCTCCCGGCGGCGATCGAACAGGTGGTGGCGCACCTCGACGGGATCACCGACGCGCCCTCCCTTGCCCGCACTCTCCGCGAGAGCGGATTCGTCCTCGATGACGACCTCTTCGCCTGGTACTGCGCGACCGGGCGCACGGATGACGCCCGCGCACAGTTCGGGGCCGCCCGCGACCGCTTCGGCGCCGAAGAGCGGTGGCCCCGCCTCGCCGCTCGGTTCGAAGAGGCAGCCCTGGAGTACGGCATCTCTCTCCCCTGATTCCGGATGCCGTGCCCCGACGGATCGATGTCGGAGGCCCCGCGTAGCCTGGGCACATGGCATCCCGACGTCCCGCTACCGCCCCTGCTCCGTACCGGTGCACCGAGTGCGGATGGACGACGCTGAAGTGGGTCGGCCGCTGCGGCGAGTGCCAGTCGTGGGGCACGGTCGTCGAGGCCGCCGAGCAGACGGGCATCGTGCGCTCGATCGTCCCGGTGGCGCCGGGTGCCGCGCGCGCGGCGCGGCGCATCACCGAGATCGACACGCAAGACGCCCCGCGTCGCACGAGCGGAGTGGGCGAGTTCGACCGCGTGCTGGGCGGGGGCATCGTCCCGGGGGCGGCTATCCTGCTCAGCGGCGAGCCCGGCGTCGGCAAGTCGACGCTTCTGCTCGAGGTCGCGGCGAAGAGCGCACACGCCGGTCGTCGCGTGCTGTATGCGAGCGGCGAAGAGTCGGCCGCGCAGGTGCGCCTGCGCGCCGAGCGCACGGGTGCCCTCCACGATGAGCTGTTCCTGGCTTCCGAGACCGACTTGGCCACGATCCTCGGCCACGTCGACCAGGTCGAGCCCGGCCTGCTGATCGTCGACTCGGTGCAGACCATCTCCTCGGCCCACAGCGACGGGGCGGCGGGCCAGCCCGCGCAGGTGCGCGAGGTGGCATCCGCCCTCATCCGTGTCGCGAAGGAGCGCGGACTGCCGATCATCCTGGTCGGCCACGTGACCAAAGACGGATCGATCGCCGGCCCGCGCATCCTCGAACACCTCGTCGACGTCGTCTGCCACTTCGAGGGCGATCGGCAGACGTCGCTGCGCTTCGTGCGTGCGCTCAAGAACCGCTTCGGCCCGACCGACGAGGTCGGCTGCTTCGACATGACCGGCACCGGCATCGCCGAGGTCGCCGACCCGAGCGCGCTCTTCCTCGGGCACGGCGAACCCGAACCGGGCACGTGCGTGACCATCGCGATGGAGGGCCGGCGCGCGCTGCCCGTCGAGATCCAGGCTCTCGCGGTGCGGCAGACCGCACCCAACCCGCGCCGCATCGTGAACGGCGTCGATTCGTCGCGCGTGGCGATGGTGCTGGCGGTGCTCGAGAGCCGCATGGGACTCACGCTGTCCGACCGCGACGTCTACGTGTCCACGGTCGGCGGGGTCCGCCTCGTCGAACCGGCAGCCGACCTCGCGATCGCCATCGCCGTGGCCAACGCGGTGAAGAACCGCAAGGTGTCCAAGCGCCTCGCCGCGATCGGCGAGCTGACGCTGACCGGCGAGATCCGCAACGTCACGCAGGCCGCGCAACGCGCGTCCGAGGCGAAGCGCCTCGGCTACCACACGGTGCTCGACGCCTCCTCGCGCAAGCTCGCGCAAGCGCTCAACGAACTGCAGGTGCGCGGCGTGCCGCGCGACGACAGCGAACCGGGGTTCTGACGCCGCCCGCTCCGCGCGGAAGGGGCGCGTCCGGGCGGATGACCAGGCCTCTCGCTGAGCCGCGGCTCAGCGGCCGGGAGGAGCGGACCGCCGGCGACGGTGCGGCGACGTCATCCCGAGAACTGCGGGGATGGCGAGTCCGGCGGCGCACACGGCCGCGGTGATCACGTACTCCATCCCCCGAGTCTGTCACTCTCACCTCACCCGCGCGACCCGCCGGGTGTTGTGGACACTCGACGCCGAGAACCTCCCCCGGCGGCGCTCAGGCGTCGAGAGCCGCGATCAGATCGGCCGGGCTCGCCTGGATCGGGTGCGGACCGGCGATGTCGATGAACACGGTGGTGAGTTCCTCCTCGTGCATGCCGAGGAAGGTCCGCAACCACTGCGGCGACTGCAGCGCGACGTGCGGCGGAAGAGTCGCGGGTTTGTGCGCCGCATCGCTGAACAGCAGCAGCGCCACCTGTCCGGTGTTCGGGTCCCGATAGGTCCAGACCTCGCCCATGTCGAGCGGGTTGTCGGCGTCCCCGGCGCGCATCAGCGGGACGACGGTGGGGCCGTGCCGCAGCGCGAAGGCGATCGCCGCCATGTCCTGCGTCTGCAGCGCGTCGGTCAGCGCGGTGTTCGTGAACTCCACGTCGGCCCTCTTCCCCTTGCGTTTCTTGCCCGCAGCCATCCTCCGAGCCTATCCGCGCGCCCGCACCCGTGCTCAGCGGAAGAGATGCGGCGACCCGAGGACCCAAACCCTCACCTGCGTCCGCCCTGCGCCATGACTCCTCCGCCCGGCGCCGCGAAGACCCGCCCCGGCCCCGGCACCGCGAAGATTCTCCCGGGCCCCGACAGCGCTACGCCAAGAACCCGCGCAGCAACGCCTCCGACCCGGCCAGGTGGTCGCGCATGGCCGCGTGGGCGGCATCCGGTCTCCCGGCGAGGATCGCCGACACGATTGCGGCGTGCTGCAACGTGGAGTGGTCGATGTTGCGGGGCAGAAGCGGGAACGTGTCGAGCCACGCGTTGATGCGCGCGCGGTTCTCCGCGACAAGAGGGACGAGCGACGGGATGCCGGCGACCTCCGCGATCGTCAGGTGCAGCAACGTGTCGAGTCGACGGTAATCGGCGCCCTCGGCGTGCGCGGCCGCTTCGTGCCGCGCCCAGAGCACGTCGCGTTCGTCGGCCGACAGCGATCGCGCGGCCGCGGCCCAGGCGGCGCCGGGCTCGAGCACACCGCGCAGCGCGATCACGTCACCCAGCTCGGCTTCCGACACGACCGCGGGCGCAGACGGGCGCGGCACCGGGTCGACGACGAAGGTCCCGCCGTACCGACCGCGTCGTGTCTCGAGCCACCCGGCGTCGGCGAGCTCGCGCAGCGCCTCGCGGACCGTGTCGCGGCTCACACCGTACAGCGCGGCGAGTTCGCGTTCCGCAGGCAGCGACTCCCCCGGGGCGACGAGACCCAGACGCACCGTCTGCACGATCCGCGCCGTCGTGTCCTCGAGCGCGTTGCCGCTGCGCACGGGCCGGTAGACGGCCCGGCGCAGATCGTCGAGCGGCGCGTCGGTCACCGTCTCAGCCTGTCACGGCCGCGGCGTGTGCGGCCGCTCGAGCGAGGAGCATCCCGCACCCGCACGACGTCGCAGATCGAGGACTCACAGCGGCGTGACGTATGCGTTCGTGATCCCGCCGTCGACGACGAACGCCGTCGCGGTGATGAAAGATGCGTCGTCGGATGCCAGGAACGCCACGGCCGCGGCCATCTCCGAGGGATCCGCGAACCGGCCCATCGGGACGTGCACGAGACGACGCTGGGCTCGCTCGGGATCCTTGGCGAACAGCTCCTGCAGGAGCGGGGTGTTCACGGGTCCGGGGCACAGCGCGTTCACCCGGATCCCCTGCCGGGCGAACTGCACGCCGAGCTCGCGGGTCATGGCGAGGACGCCGCCCTTCGACGCGGTGTACGAGATCTGCGACGTGGCCGAGCCGAGCAGCGCGACGAACGAGGCCGTGTTGATGATCGAGCCCTTCCCCGCGGGCACCATGTGCCGCAGCGCCGCGCGCGAGCACAGGTAGACGCTCTTGAGGTTGACGTCCTGCACGCGGTCCCAGGCGGGCAGCTCGGTCGTCTCGATCGAGTCGTCGTCGGCGGGCGAGATCCCGGCGTTGTTGAAGGCGATGTCGACGCTGCCGAGGTCGGCGGCGACGCCGTCGAAGAGGGCGTCGACGGATGCCTCGTCGGCGACGTTCACCTGCCGGAACACCCCGCCCACCTCGGTGGCGGCGGCCGTGCCGGTGGTCTCGTCGAGATCGGCGATGACGACGCGCGCGCCCTCGGCGGCGAAGCGACGGGCGGTGGCGAGGCCGATGCCGCTGGCCCCGCCGGTGATGATGGCGACGCGGTCGCGCAGGCGCTGGGTGAGGTCGATGGTCATGAGCTGTGGTTCCTTATGCGTGGGGGTGGAGAGGGAGAAGGGGTCACTCGGTGGCGTAGAACACGTTCTTCACCTCGGTGAAGTGCTCGGCGGCATCCGGGCCCAGTTCCCGGCCGAGGCCGGACGCCTTCATGCCGCCGAAGGGGGTCGCGTAGCGCACCGACGAGTGCGAGTTCACCGACAGCACGCCGCTTCGCACCCCGCGGGACACCCGGATACCACGGCCCAGGTTCTCGGTCCAGATCGAGCCCGCGAGGCCGTAGGCGGTGTCGTTCGCGAGGCGGATGGCATCCGCTTCGTCGTCGAACGGCAACACGGCGAGGACGGGACCGAAGACCTCGTCGCGCGCGATGCGGTCGCCCGGCTGGGCGAGCACGACCGCGGGCGCGAACCAGAAGCCGTCACCCTCGGGCGCCGAACCGCGGAAGGCGATGTCGACCCCGTCGAGGAAGCCCTGGACGGTGGAGCGATGGGATGCCGAGATGAGCGGTCCCATCTGGGTCGACTCGTCGTGCGGGTCGCCGACCTTCCACGCCGCGACGGCGGGTTCGAGCATCTCGAGGAACCGGTCGTACACGCTCCGCTGCACCAGCAGGCGGCTGCGCGCGCAGCAGTCCTGGCCGGCGTTGTCGAAGACCGAACCGGGAACCCCGGCCGCGGCTTTCTCGAGGTCGGCGTCGGCGAAGACGATGTTCGCGCTCTTGCCGCCGAGCTCGAGGGTCACGGGCTTGAGCATCCGCGCGCATCCGGCGGCGACCTCGGTGCCCACCTCGGTCGAGCCGGTGAAGACGACCTTGTGCACGTCGGGGTGCGACACGAAGCGCTGCCCCACGACCGAGCCCGACCCGACGACGACCTGGAACAGCCCCTCGGGGAGCCCGGCCTCGAGCGCGAGTTCGCCGAGGCGCACGGCGGTCAGGGGCGTGAGCTCCGCGGGCTTGAGCACGACGGCGTTCCCCGCGGCGAGCGCGGGAGCGAAGCCCCACGCCGCGATCGTCATGGGGAAGTTCCACGGCACGATGACCCCGACGACGCCGTAGGGCTCGTGGTACGTGACGTCGAGGCCGCCGGCGACGGGGATCTGCGACCCGATCAGGCGTTCCGGGGCACCGGCGTAGTAGTTGAGCACCTGCGCGACGTGCTGCGCCTCCCACCGGGCCGAGCCGATCGGGTGGCCCGAGTTCTTCACCTCGAGCGCGGCGAGTTCCTCGACGTGCGCCTCGACGACCCGCGCGAACGCGCGCAGGGCGTCGGCGCGCGCGACCGGGGCGAGGGCGGCCCACGCGCGCTGCGCGCGCACGGCGTCGGCCACGGCGGCATCCACCTGGTCGATCTCGGCGCGCTCGAGCGTGGTGATCGGCGACCCGGTGGAGGGGTCGATGACGGTGAAGGTGCTCATGCGGGGACTCCTTGGTGCTCGGAGGAATCGAAGACGGGTGAGGGGGCGGTGGCCCCCGCGCGAGACGCCCGGTAGCGCGCCGCGGCGGCGACGAGCCCGAGGAACAGCCGCCGGTCTTCGGCGTTCTCCTCGGGATGCCACTGCACGGCGACGAGGTAGTCGTCCCCCTCGGCCTCGACGGCCTGAACCAGACCGTCGTCCGTCAGGGCCGTGACGACGAGCCCCTCGCCCACCCGATCGACAGCCTGGTGGTGATAGCTGTGGACCGTGAGGGGTCCGGCGCCGACCAGTCCCGCGAGGCGGGTTCCGGCATCCACCTCGACGACGTTCTCGGCGAAGACGCCCCCGCCGATCCGGTACCGCTCGGTGCCGAGCGCCTCGGGCAGGTGCTGGTGGAGCGTGCCGCCGAGGGCGACGTTGAGCAGTTGGAGACCGCGGCAGATCCCGAAGACCGGGATGCCGCGCTCCCGAGCCCCCGCCAGCAGAGCGAGCTCCCACGCGTCACGGTCGGCCCGAGCGGGGTCGGTCAGGGGGTGGCGCTCCGCGCCGTAGAGCTCCGGCTGCACGTCGAGGCCGCCGGTGAGGATGAGCCCGTCGAGTCCGTCGAGCACCGCGGCCGCGGCCTGCTCGGGCCGCGGTTGCGGCGGCAGGAGCACGGCGGTGGCGCCCGAGGCGGTGACGGAGTCGAAGTACTGCTGCGGCAAGAACGCCGCGCGCACGTCCCAGACGCCCTGCTGCGCACGCTCCAGATAGGTCGTCAGCCCCACCACGGGGGTCCTGCTCGGATCAGAGGCGTTCGAAACCACGCACTCGCTCCCAATCGGTCACGGCGGCGTCGAAGGCCTCGACCTCGATACGCGCCTGGTTGAGGTAGTGCTCGACGACGTCGTCACCGAAGGCCGCCCGCGCGATCGTCGACTCCGAGAAGAGTCGCGCGGCCTCGCGCAGGGTCGTCGGCAGCGTGTCGACACCGGAGGTGTAGGCGTTCCCCGTCAGAGGCGCGGGCAGCGGTAGCTCGTTCTCGATGCCGTACAGCCCGCCCGCGATGATCGCGGAGATCGCCAGGTAGGGGTTCACGTCCCCGCCCGGCACCCGGTTCTCGACGCGCAGCGACGAGCCGTGGCCCACGACGCGCAGCGCGCAGGTGCGGTTGTCGACGCCCCACGCGATCCCCGTCGGGGCGAACGAGCCGAGGGCGAAGCGCTTGTACGAGTTGATCGTCGGGGCGTACAGCAGCGTGAACTCTCGGAGGGTGGCGAGGATCCCGGCGATCCAGTGCTCCATGAGAGGGCTGAAGCCGTGCTCCCCCTCGCCCGCCATGACGGCGGCGCCGTCGTCACCGCGGACGGAGAGGTGGATGTGGCAGCTGTTGCCCTCGCGCTCGTTGAACTTCGCCATGAAGGTCAGGGACTTCCCGTGGCGATCGGCGATCTCTTTCGCGCCGTTCTTGTAGATCGTGTGGTTGTCGGCCGTCTCGAGCGCTTCGGCGTAGCGGAACGCGATCTCCTGCTGGCCGAAGTTGCACTCTCCCTTTACCCCCTCGCAGTACATGCCGGCGCCGTCCATGCCGACGCGGATGTCGCGCAGCAACGGCTCGAGCCGCGTGGTGGCGAGCAGGTTGTAGTCGACGTTGTAGTCGGTCGAGGCCCGCAGCCCGGTGTAGCCCTTGGCCCACGCCTCGCGGAACGAGTCGTCGAAGACGATGAACTCCAGCTCCGTGCCCGCGTAGGCGGTGAGACCACGATCGGCGAGGCGCGCACGCTGGGCGTTCAGGATGCCGCGCGGCGACGGCGCGACGTGCTCGCGGTTCTCCCACGCGAGGTCGGCCAGGACGAGAGCCGTTCCCTGCTGCCACGGGACGCGCCGAAGGGTATCGAGATCGGGGACGAGCAGCATGTCGCCGTAGCCCTTGTCCCAGCTCGACATCGCGTACCCGTCGACGGTGTTCAGGTCGACATCGACCGAGAGCAGGTAGTTGCACGCTTCGGCTCCGTGGGGCAGCACCTCGTCGCGCCAGAACCGCGCGGCGACGCGCTTGCCGACGAGGCGCCCCTGCGCGTCGGGGAACGCCACGATGACCGTGTCGATCTCGCCGCTGTCGATCGCGGCATCCAATTCTGCGGTGGTGAGATTGCCCGCCATGGTCTTCCCCTCGGGTGGTCGTCGTCCCCGTGCATGTCGCCCCCGCGCGTGGAGGACTTAACGAGGAACTTACACGCCAAAGGTAGACAGGTCGACCAATAGAAGGCCATGATTTCCCGCAAGGCGAGCCCGCCGCCTGCCCGCATCCCTCTGGAGGTCTCATGTCCACCTCGAGCAGTTCCCGCAAAAAGGTCGCCGGTGCCACCTATACGGCGACGGATTCCACGTACTTCGAGAAACGCACCCTGAAACGCTCGGCCGGCGTGTGGGGCCTGTGGGGCCTCGCCGTCGCCGCCGTCATCTCGGGTGACTTCTCGGGATGGAACTTCGGGATCGCCAACGCCGGCTTCGGCGGCATGCTGATCGCCTTCGTGGTCCTCGTGATCATGTACTACGGGCTGACCTTCTCGATCGGGGAAATGGCGGCCGCGATGCCGCACACCGGCGGCGCCTACTCGTTCGCCCGCTCCGCGATGGGACCGTGGGGAGGCCTGGCGACGGGCCTCGCCGAGACCATCGAGTACGTCGCGACCACCGCCGTCGTCGTCTACTTCTCGGGCCAGTACGCCGACTCGGCGCTCGAACTCCTGACCGGGGTGAGCCTGCCGTCCTTCGTCTGGTGGATCATCCTCTACGCCGTCTTCATCGGCCTCAACGCCGCCGGCGCGAACATCTCGTTCGGTTTCGCGATCGTCGTCTCGGTCATCTCCATCGGCATCATCGTGGTCTTCGGCGTCATGTCGCTGGTCACCGGCGCGTTCGACTGGGGTTCTCTGTGGAACATCGTCCCCGACCCGGGCCAGTCGGAGTTCCTCCCCCACGGCGTCGGCGCGATCCTGCTCGCGCTGCCCTTCGCGATGTGGTTCTTCCTCGGCATCGAGGAGCTCCCGCTCGCGGCGGAGGAGTCGCACAACCCCGCGCGAGACATCCCCCGCGCGGGCCTCTGGGCCCGCGGCACCCTCATCGTCACGGGTCTGATCGTCCTGTTCCTCAACACCGGCGTGCTGGGCGCCGATGTGACCGGCTCGTCGGTCGAGCCTCTGCTCGACGGCTTCCGCGCCATGGTCGGCGATCAGGCGGCGGCCCTGCTGTCGCTCCTCGCGCTGATCGGCCTCCTGGCATCCCTCATGGGCATCATGTTCGCCTACGGCCGCAACATGTACTCGCTCTCGCGGGCGGGGTATTACCCGCGGTGGCTCTCCCTCACCGGTGCCCGCAAGACCCCGTGGGTCGCTCTCGTCTTCGGCGCCGTCCTCGGATTCCTCGCGCTGGTGATCGTGCAGGCGGCCGGTGGCGACGCCAGCCCCGCCGGCGCGATCGTGCTGAACATCGCGGTGTGGGGTGCGGTGCTCGCGTACTTCCTGCAGATGGTCTCGTTCATCGTCCTGCGCAAGAAGTTCCCGAACGCCGTCCGCCCCTACAAGAGCCCGTGGGGCCTGTTCGGCGCCTACTCGGCGGCGATCATCGCCGCGGTCGTGTTCTTCGGCCTGTTGCTGAACTCGGCGTACCTGCTCGCGATCGTCGCCATCATCGTGGTCTACGCCGTGATCTTCCTCGCCTTCGCGATCTACGGCCGGCATCGCCTCGTGCTGTCGCCCGAAGAGGAGTACGCCCTGTCCGGGGGCCTGCACGGCGACCCGCAGCAGGAGGGGTACGACGCCATGGAGGGTGAGGTGTTCGGAGACACCCGGTCCTGAGACATGGCGGAGGGGCGGATGCCACGGCATCCGCCCCTCCGCCATTCCCACCTCAGGGTCACTGCAGGATGAACGAGGCCGTTCCGGTGGAGGGGATGCCGCCGATCGACACACTCAGGTGGTACGTCGCGCCGCCGCCGGGAGCGAAGGCGCGCTCGCTGTCGCACGAGCCGACCGAGGAACGGGTGCGGTCCCAGGTGAGCGGCGCGGAGCTCGTGACGGTCTGCCCTGCGGCGAGGGTGACCTCCATGTCGCTCGGCTCCGACTGGCAGTCGGTGGAACGCCACCAGACGTCGGAACCGCTGGTCACGGTGAACGACTGGGCGCTCGTGCCCACGTTCATCGTGCAGGGGTTCGCGCTGGAGTTCGTCAGCCGGATGGACAGCTGCGGGTTCTCACCCTGCGCGTACTCGCTCTTGTCGGAGAGCGCCTCGACCTTGATGTCGGCGGGAGTGCATTCCGCGGGACCGTCCGACGCATTCGCGGTGGGGGTCGGGTCGGGGG
>NZ_LDRT01000064.1 GCF_001476655.1 Microbacterium testaceum
CGTCGGGGGCGGGCGGTGGAGCGCGGGGAATCGCGGCGCGGCGCGCGGGCCGCGACAGGCGGGCGGACTAACGTAGCCCGCGATGCGCGACAGACTCTGCTCGAAGGTGGGATGCGCCCGCGAGGCGATGAGCACCCTCACCTACGATTACGGCGACCAGATGGCGGCTCTCGGCCCCCTGGGTCGTGTCGACGATCCGCACGCGCACGACCTCTGCGCGATCCACGCCGATCGTCTGTCCGTGCCGCGCGGCTGGGTCGTCGTCCGCCACGAGACGTTGCGCGCCTGAGCCTGCTCAGCGGCCGGTGAGACTCGCCGCACGCTCGCGTTCGATCACGAGGGTGCGGTACTCCCGATCCCGTCGCACGGACGCGACGGCGCGCACGAACGCCTCGGGATCCGCCGGGGGGCGCGGCGACACGAACGGAGCCACGGCGTCGGCCAGAGAACCGGCGATCCGGACCCGCGCTGCCGGGTCGAGAAGCTCCGCGCCCCGGACGAACTGCGACAGCCGGGCGGCGAGCCGATCCGGGAGCCGCGAGACGTCGGCGACTTCCGCCCAGGACTCCCAGCCCGCCGGTAATCCCGGTGCCGGCGGCGGGAGGGGGCGCGTGCGGGTCCGCTCGCTCGCGGTGCCGGCGACGAGGTCGCCGAGACGCTGAGCACGCGGCGTGAACATGCCCACGACAGCGGCGATGCCGCCGAGGGTCAACCAGAGCTCGAGAACGCCGACCAGGGCCCGGATCAACGCCGCGCGGAACCCCGCCGCGCCGCCGTCGACGCGCACGATCCGTCCACCGACCGCGAGGCGGCCGAGGCTCCGTCCGCGGGACAGGGTCTCGACGGTGGTGGGGAGGACGACCATGACCAACACGATCAGGGTGATGATCCCGATCCGAAGGGCGCTGTCGGGAAGGGCTCCGGATGCCGCCATCGTGACGAGCAGGAGGCCGCCGCCGATCAGCAGAACGACGCCCACCAGCATGTCGATCAGGCAGCCGAGGGCGCGCAGGAAGAACCCGAGCGGCTGGACATCGAGAGCGACCGCTTCACCGGTGAGGATCTCCTCGGACGCGGTGTCGACGAAGCGGGAGGATGCCGTGGACGAAGCCATGCGTACAGTTGACCACATGGACCTCGACGCTCTCACGGCCGCCCGCCGCGAGGAGTGGGCGCGTCTGGACGAGCTGGGCCGCGCGCGACGCCTCACCGGCGACCAGGTGGACGAGCTCGTGACGCGGTACCGCGCGGCATCCGCTGATCTCGCCGACATCAAGACCTCTGCCGGTCGCACGCCCCAGGGGGACTACGTCTCGATCCTCCTGGCGCGCACGCGACTGCGGCTCACGGGCGTGCGGGAGAACGTGCTGAAGCAGATGCCGCGGTTCTTCCTGCTCCAGTTGCCGGCGGCGCTGTACCGCGTGCGGTGGAGCACTCTCGCGGTCGCGGTCGGCTTCGTGGTCGTCGCGACGATGGTGGCCCTGTGGATCTCGGGGGACCCGGCCACGGTCGCCGCTCTCGGGAACCGCAGCGAACTGCAGAACTACGCCGACGAGCAATTCGTGAGCTACTACCGCGAGAACCCCAATGCGATCTTCGCGGGGTCGGTGTGGACCAACAACGCCTGGATCGCCGCGCAGTGCGTGCTGTTCGGGGTGACGGGCATCTGGCCGCTGACGGCGATGATGCAGAACGCCATCGGGGTGGGACAGTCGGCCGCGATCATGATCGCCTTCGACCGCACGGACGTGTTCTTCCAGTTCATCCTTCCGCACGGTCTTCTCGAACTCACGGCGATCTTCGTCGCCGGGGCCGCCGGGTTGCACATCTTCTGGGCGTGGGTCGCTCCCGGGCGGAGGACGCGGGCGGCGGCGCTCGCCGCCGAGGGGCGGTCCCTCGCCACCGTCGCGGTGGGGCTCGTCTTCGCTCTGGCCCTGTCAGGCATCGTCGAGGGGTTCGTCACGCCGCGCGAGTGGCCCTGGCAGGTGAAGATCGCGATCGGCGCCGTCGCCCTCGGAGTGTTCTTGTTCTACATGCTGTGGGTCGGGAGGAAGGCCGGCCGGGCGGGGGAGACGGGAGACCTCACCGAGTACGAGGCGGGGACCCCCACGCTCACGGCGGGCTGACGGCATCCGTTCGTTCCCCCGCGTGTCATTTTTGATTCACTCAAAAAAAGGTACAGTGGTCGCATGCTCGACGATCGGACGGACGCCACCGCGGATGAGCTCCTCCGCGGTGCCGGGCTGCGGGTGACGGCGACACGGGTCGCCGTTCTCGAAGCCCTCCGCGCCCGCCCGCACGCCACCGCGGACGCCGTGTACGACGGCATCCGCGGGACGCTCTCCGGCACGAGCAAGCAATCGGTGTACAACGCGCTCGGCGACTTCGCCGACGCGGGTCTCGCCCGCCGCATCGAACCCGCCGGTCATGCCGGCACGTTCGAGCTGCGCGTCGGTGACAACCACCACCACGTGGTGTGCACCGAATGCGGACGCATCGACGACGTGGACTGCGTCGTCGGGGAAGCGCCGTGCCTGCACATACCGGAGGGAAGCGGGTTCTCCATCCAGACCGCCGAAGTGACGTTCTGGGGGGTCTGCCCCGATTGTCGAGCAACGTCCGAAGCCGAACGACCGAGAGGATCCCGATGAGCGACGCTCTGAACGGGTGCCCCGTTTTCCACGATGGAGCCGCCCCCGACGACAACCGACTGCCGGTGGGCGAAGCCCCCGCCGACAGCGAACCCGCCGGCGCCCTGCCCCACCCGACCCAGGGATCCGCCAACCGCGTGTGGTGGCCCGAATCCCTCAACGTGAAGATCCTCGCCAAGAACAACGCGCTGCGCGACCCGCTCGACGAGGGCTTCGACTATCGCGCCGCTTTCGAGGCGCTCGACCTGAACGCCGTCAAGCAGGACCTGAAAGAGGTCATGACGACCTCGCAGGACTGGTGGCCCGCGGACTTCGGTCACTACGGCCCCCTCATGATCCGCATGGCGTGGCACAGTGCCGGCACGTACCGCGTGACCGACGGTCGCGGCGGCTCGGGCGCGGGCATGCAGCGCTTCGCCCCGCTGAACAGCTGGCCCGACAACGTCAACCTCGACAAGGCGCGTCGCCTGCTCTGGCCCGTCAAGAAGAAGTACGGCCAGGCGATCTCGTGGGCCGACCTCATGATCCTCGCCGGCAACGTCGCGCTGGAGGACATGGGCTTCCCGACCTTCGGCTTCGCCGGGGGCCGCACCGACGTGTGGGAGCCCGACGACGACGTGTACTGGGGTCCCGAGACCACGTGGCTCGGCGACGAGCGCTACACGGGCAACCGTGAGCTCGAGCGCCCGCTCGCCGCGGTCCAGATGGGCCTCATCTACGTCAACCCGGAAGGCCCCAACGGCAACCCCGACCCCCAGCTGTCGGCGAACGACATCCGCGAGACGTTCGGCCGTATGGCCATGAACGACGAGGAGACGGTCGCGCTGATCGCCGGCGGTCACACCTTCGGCAAGACGCACGGCGCGGCGAGCGACTCGCACGTCGGCCCCAACCCCGAGGCCGGCGACATCGAAGACCAGGGCTTCGGGTGGAAGAGCGACTTCGGCAGCGGCAAGGGCGACGACACGATCTCGTCGGGCCTCGAGGTCACCTGGACCTACCACCCCACGCGCTGGGACAACGAGTTCTTCCACATCCTGTTCGCCTACGAGTGGGAGCTCTTCCAGAGCCCCGCGGGCGCTCACCAGTGGCGTCCCGTCAACGGCGGCGGCGCCGACATGGTGCCTCTCGCCCACTCCGAGGGACGCCGCGAGCCCCGCATGCTCACGAGCGACCTGGCTCTGCGCGTCGACCCGGCCTACGAGAAGATCTCCCGTCGCTTCCTCGAAGACCCGGCCGCGTTCCAGGATGCCTTCGCCCGCGCCTGGTTCAAGCTGACCCACCGCGACATGGGCCCGCGCGAGCGCTACCTCGGCTCCGAGGTGCCCGCCGAGGTGCTCGTGTGGCAGGACCCCGTTCCGGCCGTCGACCACCCGCTGATCGACGAGGCGGATGCCACGGTGCTCAAGCAGCGCATCCTCGACAGCGGCCTCACGGTGCAGCAG
>NZ_LDRT01000065.1 GCF_001476655.1 Microbacterium testaceum
TTCGACGGTGGGGCCAGGCCGGGCTTGGGGATCGCCGGAGGTGCCTTGGTCGTCGCCGGGGCAGCGGTGGGCGCGGGAGCCGGTGTCAGGAGAAGGAAGGGGGGGAGGGAGGAGAGGGAAGAAGAGAGAGAGAGAAGAGGGAAAGAGAAGGGGGAAAGAGAAGAAGGGAGGGAAAAAGGAGAGGGAGTCTGATGTTCTGTTCTCAGCCACTTACGCCCCGGTCGGAGGGGGCGATGTGGACACCTCCGCCGTCACGAGAATGGGGAGGTGATCGCTGAGTCCCTGCGGGAGGGTGCGGATGTGCGCGATGTCGAAACCGACCGACGTCGCAAAATCGTAGTGGCCTCGGAAGAACCGGTACCTCGTGTAGGTCCGCGCGTCGCTCAGCGTGAGCTCGTAACCCTGATCGCGTACCTTCTGACCGAGATGCTCCTTGAAGACCGGGTAGTTGTAGTCCCCGACCATCAGAGCAGGGAGTCCCGGACCAAGGCTCTGGAGCTCGCTCAGCGCCGTGCGGATCTGATGACGACGGAGCGAGTTCAACGCGGTGAGGGGCGCCGCATGGAAGGACGCCACGATCACCTCACGTCCGTCGTCGATGTCGCGCAAGCGGACACCCAGCATGCGCTCCTCCGCCGGCTTCAGCACGTAGTCGTGCAGCGACTTCTTGAGGGCGATCGCCCTCACCTCCACCGCGCGGAACGTGTTATCCCGGTAGTAGACGGCGAGGCCGAGACGGTTGCGTTGGGTCGCCTCAGCAAGGCGAAGGCCTGCGATCTCCTGGGGGATGTCGCGCGTATCGCACTCCTGGAGGCACAGCACGTCGACCGCGTGTTCGTCGACGAGCTTCGACAGCTCGACCGCAGCGCGGTGCTTACGGAGGTTATACGAGATGACCTTCATGACCGTCCCAGCCTAGAGCCGACGTCGACGGTGGAACGGGGGTTGCGCAACGATCACGGACCGGGTTGCGGAAGGCATCACGCCCCGATGTCGCCCGTGTCCCGGCGATTGCGGGTCTGCTCGGCTCGAGCCGCCAGAAGCGCGTCGGCGGGGTAGCCGACCTCGGCGAGGACGAGGCCACGGGCCGCGAGGACCTTGGTATCAGCGGTGCGGCGCCCCTCGTCGCGAATCTTCACCACGCCCTCTATATCCAAGCGTCCCTCCCCCACCGCAACGCACGCGCCCACCAGGGCGCGAACCATACTGTGGCAGAACGCGTCCGCCCGGACGTTCGCAACCAGGATGCCGTCGTCGCCACGCCGCCAGTCGTACTCGAGAAGAGTTCGAATCGTCGTGGCCTCCTCCCGCGCCTTGCAGTAGGCCGCGAAGTCGTGAAGACCGATGAGTCGCTGGGCGGCGGCATGCATGGCATCGACATCAAGCTCGGCCCTGACCGAGGTCGTCCGGAGCCGCTCCAACGGCGAGTAGCCGGCCTTCGCATCCGCGATCCGATAGGCGTAGCGGCGCCACACCGCGGAGAAGCGGGCGTCGAAGCCCTCGGGAGCGAGCGATGTGCGGCCGACCGTCACGTCGGGGTACGCGCCGAGGACGCCGCGCACCCGTCCAGCGAGCGCGGCGACGGCGTCTCGCTCGTCGCCATCACGACGTCGACGTGGAAGACGCTCCTGCTGTTCCCCGTCCAGGTCGAGGTGTGCGACCTGTCCTGACGCGTGCACGCCCGCGTCAGTGCGCCCCGCGACGACGAGCCGCGGTTCGCCGCCCAGGATTCGGGCGAGCGCCTCTTCCAGGGTCCCCTGAACGGTCCGCAAGCCCGGTTGCCGGGCCCAGCCTCGGAAGTGCGTTCCGTCGTAGGAGATGTCGAGTCGCAGACGCACGCCACAAGCCTACGGGGCACCGGAAAGACGACGAAGCCCTCACCCCTGGCGGGGCGAGGGCTTCGTGCGAGAAGGACTCAGGCCTTGGCGTCGTCCGCCACGGCGTCCTCGGCCGCAGCCTCGGCGGCCGCGCCCTCGTCCTGCGACTCGGCGCCGGCCTCGGCGGCCTCGTCAGCGACGGGAGCATCGTCAGCGGCGACCTCTTCGGCCACAGGCTCTTCCGCCGGCGCAGCGGCGGCGGGAGCCGCAGCAGCCTTCGACGAGGAGGGCTTCTTGGTCACGGGCTCGAGGACGAGCTCGATGACCGCCATGGGGGCGTTGTCACCCTTGCGGTTGCCGACCTTGGTGATGCGGGTGTAACCGCCGTCACGCTCGGCCACCAGCGGCGCGATCTCGGTGAACAGGGTGTGCACAACTTCCTTGTCGCCGATCACGCTCAGCACGCGACGACGCGCGTGCAGGTCGCCACGCTTGGCGAAGGTGATGAGGCGCTCAGCGAGCGGGCGGAGGCGCTTGGCCTTCGTCTCGGTCGTCTTGATGGACTTGTGCGTGTACAGCGCTGCAGCGAGGTTCGCGAGAAGCAGGCGCTCGTGGGCCGGGCCGCCTCCGAGGCGGGGACCCTTCGTGGGCTTAGGCATGTCGTGTTACTCCAGTAGGAAGGTTCGGTCGGGTCCGACGGGGTCAGACGGTTTCTTCGTCGTAGCCGCCGAAGAACTGGGCACCGTCGAAGCCGGGCACCGAATCCTTGAGCGACAGGCCGAGCGAGACGAGCTTGTCGCGCACCTCGTCGACCGACTTCTGACCGAAGTTGCGGATGTTCATCAGCTGGGTCTCGGAGAGGGCGACCAGCTCGGAGACCGTGTTGATGCCCTCGCGCTTGAGGCAGTTGTACGAGCGGACCGAGAGATCCAGATCCTCGATCGGCATCGACAGCTCGTTCGAGAGGACGGTCTCCACCGGCGCGGGGCCGATCTCGATGCCCTCGGCCTCGACGTTCAGCTCGCGGGCGAGACCGAACAGCTCGGTGAGCGTGCGCCCCGCCGAAGCGACGGCGTCACGAGGAGCGATCGAGGGCTTCGACTCGACGTCGAGGACGAGCTTGTCGAAGTCCGTACGCTCGCCGGCGCGAGTCGCCTCGACGCGGTAGCTGACCTTGAGGACGGGCGAGTAGATCGAGTCGATCGGGATCTGCCCGGCCTCGGCGTACTCGTTGCGGTTCTGCGTGGCCGACACGTAGCCGCGACCGCGCTCGATGGTGAGCTCGAGCTCGAACTTCGCGGTGTCGTTCAGGGTCGCGATGACCAGATCGGGGTTGTGGACCTCGACCCCGGCAGGAGCCGAGATGTCCGCCGCGGTGACTTCGCCGGAGCCGGTCTTGCGGAGGTACGCCGTGATGGGCTCGTCACGCTCGCTTGAGACGACGAGCTGCTTGATGTTCAGGATGATCTCGGTGACGTCTTCCTTCACGCCCGGGATCGTGCTGAACTCGTGCAGAACGCCGTCGATACGGATGCTCGTGACGGCTGCACCGGGGATCGACGACAGCAGGCTGCGACGCAGGGCGTTGCCGATGGTGTAACCGAAGCCGGGCTCGAGGGGCTCGATGACGAAACGACTGCGGAACTCCCCGACCTTCTCCTCGGTCAGAGTGGGACGCTGTGCGATGAGCACTATGTGTTCCTTTCGATCACGTGACCGCTATATGACACGTGTAATGGGGTGAGGTGTTGAGTTGTACTCGCTGGATGCCACGGGCCCCGACGGAGACGTCAGACGTGCGACGCGGCATCCGGAAGTCTGAATCGCGCGTGAGCGCGGCGTTCCCGGGGAGCGAGATGCTCCCCGGGAACAGACGCGTCAGACGCGGCGACGCTTGGGCGGACGGCAGCCGTTGTGGGCCTGCGGCGTCACGTCCTGGATCGAGCCGACCTCGAGGCCGGCGGCGGTGAGCGAACGGATCGCCGTCTCACGACCCGAACCCGGACCCTTCACGAAGACGTCGACCTTCTTGACACCGTGCTCCTGTGCCTGGCGAGCAGCCGACTCGGCGGCCATGCCGGCGGCGTACGGCGTCGACTTGCGCGAGCCCTTGAACCCGACACCGCCGGACGAAGCCCAGCTGATGACGGCACCCGAGGGGTCGGTGATCGAAACGATGGTGTTGTTGAACGTCGACTTGATGTGGGCCTGGCCCACGGCGATGTTCTTCTTCTCTTTGCGGCGCGGCTTGCGCGCGGCGGACTTGGCCTGTGCCATGTGCGTTCTCCTGAATCCTGACGCTCAGCCCGCGGCTTAGCGCGCCTTCTTCTTGCCGGCGACGGTGCGCTTGGGTCCCTTGCGGGTACGCGCGTTCGTCTTCGTGCGCTGACCGCGCACCGGGAGGCCGCGGCGGTGGCGCAGGCCCTCGTAGGAACCGATCTCGACCTTGCGGCGGATGTCGGCGGCGACCTCGCGACGGAGGTCACCCTCCACCTTGTAGGTGCCTTCGATGTGGTCGCGGAGCGCGACCAGCTGGTCGTCGGTGAGGTCCTTGACGCGGATGTCCTGGCTGATGCCGGTCGCGTTCAGAATCTCGACGGAGCGGGTGCGGCCCACACCGTAGATGTAAGTAAGTGCGATCACCACGCGCTTATCGCGCGGGATGTCGACGCCGGCAAGACGTGCCATGCGGCTCTCCTCAGAGTGTGCTGGAGGTGTGGAGCAGGATCGGTGCTCGGGCCTCCGCCCCGAGGTGTCCCCCGCCCGCTCGCGCGGGTGGGATCTGATCCTGCCGGTGTGTATTCAGTTGGGAAAGGTGTCGAGCTGGAAGCTCAGCCCTGGCGCTGCTTGTGGCGCGGGTTGCTCTTGCAGATCACCATCACGCGCCCGTGGCGACGGATCACCTTGCAGTGGTCGCAGATGGGCTTGACGGAGGGATTGACCTTCATGATGTTCCTGTTTCGCTGTCTTCGAGACCGCTGGGCGGCTCGTTACTTCTCGACCGGACTCAGCGGTAGCGGTAGACGATACGACCGCGGGTGAGGTCGTAGGGGCTCAGTTCGACGACGACGCGGTCCTCCGGGATGATGCGGATGTAGTTCTGCCGCATCTTGCCCGAAATGGTGGCGAGCACCTTGTGACCGTTCGTCAGTTCGACACGGAACATCGCGTTGGGCAGTGCCTCGGACACCGTGCCCTCGATCTCGATGACACCGTCTTTCTTCGCCATAAACTCGCTCACGCTCAGTTGCAGACCGGCCGGTCTGCGGTGGATGGGGATTCGGTGCTTCGACACGCCAATGAAGGCGCAACGCACCAAAGATCAAGCATACGTGGTAATGCTCGACCCGGCAACTCGCCGGGCGTGTTGTCAGCCGTTGAGACGGGCGACGATGTCCTTCTGCGGGTCACCGGTCAGGTCGGTCTTGTTGGTCAGCAGCGTGCCGTTGACGACGATCGTCGGCGTCGAGACGCCGCTCGCACCGGACTGGATCGGAGTCTGACGGGTCATGGCCGTCACGAACTTCTCGTACGTTCCGTCATTGATGCACGAGGTCACGGCATCCGAGGCCCCCGCGCCCGTCGCGATCGAGGCGATCGTGGCGTCGTCCAGGCCAGACGTCCCCTCCGCCGGCTGCTGGGCGTACATCGCCTTGACGAAGGCCTGCACGTTCGCGGGGTTGTCGACCGCGACACAGTACGCCGCGCTCGCGGAGCGCGTCGAGTACTGCGTTCCCTGCGACGAACGATCCAGGATCGAGATCGGGTGGATGTTGAGCGTGATGGTCCCGGCGTCGACGAGCTGCTGGATCGTCGGCCCGTACGACTGCTCGAACGAGTTGCAGATGGGGCACATGAAGTCGACGTACGTGTCCACCGTCTTCGAGCCGGAACCGACGGCGATCGCACCGGTGTCCGTGTTGACCGCAGATGACTGGGGGAGAGTGCCCGGAGAGGTCGCCTGGCTGTTCGCGAACCAGACCACGCCCCCCACCACCAGAACGATCACCACCGCCGCAGCGGTGATGCCGATCGCGAACCAGTTCGTGGCCTTGCGTGCCGCCGCCATCATCATGAATCGATCTCCTTCGGCACCACACCGAAGGGCGCCAGCTTTTCTGCACCACCGTCGGGCGCGGTGAGAACCCAGATGCCTCCATCGTGCACGGCGACACTATGTTCCCAATGGGAGCCTGCTGTGCCGTCGACCGTGGACACCGTCCAGCCGTCGTCCTCGACCTTCGTGGCCTGATCGCCGATGACCACCATGGGCTCGATCGCGACGGCGAGACCCGGGCGCACTTCCGGGCCGCGGTCGGCGACGGCGTAATTGAAGACGCTCGGCGACTCGTGCATCTTCCGCCCGATACCGTGTCCGACGTAGTCCCGGAGGATGCCGTAGCCGCCACGGGGCGCGTTCTCACCGATGTAGGCCTCGATGGCAGCTCCTACTTCAGCGAGATGCGACGCCTGGCTGAGCGCGGCGATGCCCGCCCACAGGGAGCCTTCGGTGACCTCGGAGAGTCGACGCCGAGGGCCGACGACCTCTTCGGGGGCGTCCCCGGGCACGATGATCGTGAAGGCCGAATCCCCGTTCCACCCACGGAACTCCGCACCCGCGTCGATCGACAGGATGTCGCCGGCCTGCAGCGGTCGATCGTTCGGGATGCCGTGGACCACCTGCTCGTTCACCGAGGCGCAGATCGTGTGACGGTAGCCCCGCACCATCTGGAAGTTCGACACGGCTCCCCGGCCGGCGATCACGCGAGCCGCTTCGGCATCGAGCTCGATCGTTGTCACGCCCGGCGCGATCAACGTACGGACAGCCTCGAGCGCCGCCGCCGTGATCAAGCCGGGCTCGATCATCGCGCGCAGTTGCGCGGGCTTCTTGTAGATCGAGGAACGGAAGACCACTGTCAGCGAGCCGTACGACGACGGAGACCGCGCGCGTCGAGCGCCGCGAAGATCCGGTCGGTGACCTCGTCGAGGCCGCCGACACCGTCGATCTCGTCGACGATGCCTCGGGTGCCGTAGACACCGAGGATCGGCGCCGTCTCGCGCTCGTAGATGTTCAAGCGCGTCTCGATCGCCTCGGCCGTGTCATCTGCACGGCCCTGCTCGGCAGCACGAGCGGTGAGCCGGGCCAACGACTCGTCACGCGGGACCACGAGCGCGATGACGGCATCCAGGGACTCGTCACGACCAGCCAGGAACTCGTCGAGGTGCATCACCTGCGCGAGGTTGCGCGGGTACCCGTCGAGCAGGAACCCCTCCCCCGCGTCCGGCTGCGACAGGCGGTCGCGGACGACAGCGCTCGTCAGCTCATCGGGAACCAGGTCGCCGGCGTCGATGATCGATGTCACCTGCTTGCCCAGGTCGGTTCCCTCCGCCACGTTCGCGCGGAACACGTCGCCGGTCGAGACCACGGGGATGCCGAAGGCCTCCGCGACGCGGACGCCCTGCGTCCCCTTGCCCGACCCCTGGGGGCCGACGATCAACAGACGAGCCGTCATCGGAGAAGCCCTTCGTAGTGACGCTGCTGCAGCTGCGCGTCGATCTGCTTCACCGTCTCGAGACCGACACCCACGATGATCAGGATCGAGGCGCCACCGAACGGGAAGTTCTGATTGGCACCGACCGTGGCGAGCGCCACGAGCGGCAGGAGCGCGATCAAGCCCAGGTAGATGGAGCCCGGCAGCGTGATGCGCGTCAGGACGTAATCGAGGTATTCGGCAGTCGGACGACCCGCGCGGATACCGGGAATGAAGCCGCCGTACTTCTTCATGTTGTCGGCGACGTCGACGGGGTTGAAGGTGATGGCGACGTAGAAGTACGTGAAGCCCACGATCAGGAGGAAGTAGATCACCATGTACAGCGGGTGGTCACCGCGCGTGAGGTACTGCGAGATCCACGTCACCCACGCCGCCGGCTCTTGACCTGCCTGGGGCTGGTTGAACTGGGCGATGAGCGCAGGGATGTACAGCAGCGAAGACGCGAAGATCACCGGGACAACACCGGCCATGTTGACCTTGATCGGGATGTACGTGTTCGTGCCACCGTAGGTCCGGCGACCCACCATGCGCTTGGCGTACTGCACCGGGATCCGGCGCTGGGACTGCTCGACGAAGACGACGAGAGCGACGACGATGATGCCCACGGCCAGGACCAGGAGGAAGATCTCGACACCGCGCGAGTTGAGGATCGACATCATCGCGGCGGGGAACGTCGCGGCGATCGACGTGAAGATGAGGATCGACATGCCGTTACCGACACCACGCTCCGTGACGAGCTCGGCGAACCACATGACCAAGCCGGTACCGGCGGTCAGCGTGATGATCATGAGCAGCTGAGCCCACCAGACGTCGTTCGTGAGCAGCTGCTGGCATTCGGGGATACCGGCCGAGCCGAAGAGCTGACCGGAACGCGCGACGGTGACCAGGGTGGTCGACTGCAGAAGTGCGAGAGCGATCGTCAGGTAACGCGTGTACTGCGTCAGCTTGGCCTGTCCGGCCTGGCCCTCCTTGTAGAGGGTCTCGAAGTGCGGGATGACGACGCGCAACAGCTGCACGATGATCGTGGCCGTGATGTACGGCATGACGCCGAGCGCGAAGATCGACAGCTGCAGCAGAGCTCCGCCGGAGAACAGGTTGACCAGCGACAGAAGTCCCTCGGTGCTTCCGGAGTCGCTCAGACATTGCTGAACGTTCGGGAAGTCGACGAACGGCGACGGGACGTGGGCACCCAGCCGGTAGATGGCGATGATGCCCAGCGTGAAGGCGATCTTCCGCCTCAGGTCGGGCGTGCGGAAAACCCGCGCGATGGCGCTGAACAAAGAGGATTCCTCCAGAACGATCTCGGCGCGCCGCAGGCGCACACCAAATCAGACTAGCCCAGAAGGGGCCGACGGCCATAAGGCCGCCGGCCCCTCCGGGGTTCGGGCGTCAGTTGACGGTGCCGCCGGCGGCGACGATCTTCTGCTCAGCAGAGCCGGAGACCTTGTCGACCGAGACGGTCAGCGCGACCGAGATGTCGCCGGTGCCGAGCACCTTGACCTTCTCGTTCTTACGCACGGCACCCTTGGCCACCAGGCCGGCGACGGTCACGTCGCCACCCTGCGGGTAGAGCTCGGCGAGCTTGTCCAGGTTCACGACCTGGTACTCGACGCGGAACGGGTTCTTGAAGCCGCGGAGCTTCGGAGTGCGCATGTGCAGCGGCATCTGCCCACCCTCGAAGCCGACCTTGACCTGGTAACGGGCCTTGGTTCCCTTGGTACCGCGACCGGCCGTCTTACCCTTCGAGCCCTCACCACGACCGACGCGGGTCTTGGCGGTACGGGCACCCGGGACGGGACGCAGGTGGTGGACCTTCAGCACGCCGGGGCGCGCCGCGGGGGCTTCCTTCTTCTCGGCCGTCTTGCGGGCCGAGGCCTTCTTCGGGGCGGCGACCGTGGCGGTCTCGTCCTTCTTGTCAGCCATTAGTCGATCTCCTCAACCTTGACGAGGTGGGCGACGGTCTTGACGTAACCGCGCGTCTGCGCGTCGTCGGGACGGACGACCGAGTCGCCGATCCGCTTGAGACCGAGCGAACGCAGCGTGTCACGCTGGTTCTGCTTCTCGCTCACCTTGGACTTGATCTGCGTGACCTTCAGACGCTCGGCCATCAGGCACCTACCTTCTGAGCGGCGGCCTCGGCGCGCACGAGGCGGGCCGGGGCGACCTGGTCGAACTCCAGGCCACGGCGGGCAGCCACGGCACGGGGCTCTTCGAGCGACTTCAGCGCCTCGACGGTCGCGTGCACGATGTTGATCGTGTTCGACGAGCCGAGCGACTTCGAGAGGACATCGTGGATGCCGGCGCACTCGAGGACGGCGCGGACGGGACCACCGGCGATAACACCGGTACCGGCGGCGGCCGGACGCAGGAGCACCACACCGGCGGCAGCCTCACCCTGGACGGGGTGCGGGATGGTCGAACCCGAGCGGGGAACGCGGAAGAAGTTGCGCTTGGCCTCTTCGACACCCTTCGAGATGGCGAGGGGGACTTCGCGGGCCTTGCCGTAGCCGACACCCACGACGCCGTTGCCATCGCCCACGACGACGAGCGCCGTGAAGCTGAAGCGGCGACCGCCCTTGACCACCTTCGACACGCGGTTGATCGTCACGACGCGCTCGAGGAACTGGCTCTCGTTGCGGTCGCGCGAACCACGGTCGCGCTGGTTGGTGTTGCGCTCGCGACCACCGCGACGGGGCTCGCGCTCACGCTCGGCGGGGGCCGTGGCCGCAGCCGCACCCTCTGCCGGTGCAGTCTGCTCGGTCACTTCGGTCTCCTTGTTGTCACTCACAGGTTCAGCCCTCCTTCGCGGGCACCGTCGGCGATCGCAGCGACGCGACCGGCGTACCGGTTGCCACCACGGTCGAACACGACGTCGGACACGCCGACGGCCTTGGCGCGCTCGGCGACGAGCTCGCCGACCTTGCGGGCCTTGGCGGTCTTGTCACCGTCGAAGCCGCGCAGGTCGGTCTCGAGGGTCGAGGCGGAGGCCACGGTGTGGCCCTTGCTGTCGTCCACGACCTGGACGAACACGTGGCGCGCGGAGCGCGTCACGACCAGACGGGGGCGAAGCTCGGTGCCCACGACCTTCTTGCGAAGACGCGCGTGACGACGAGCACGAGCGACGGACTTTGTCTTGACAGCCATGGTCACTTACCACTCTTTCCGGCCTTGCGGCGGACGACCTCGCCCGCGTACCGCACACCCTTGCCCTTGTAGGGCTCGGGCTTGCGGATCTTGCGGATGTTGGCAGCGGCCTCGCCGACGGCCTGCTTGTCGATGCCGCTCACGGTCAGCTTGTTGTTGCCTTCGACCGTGAGGGTGATCCCGGCGGGCGGGTCGATGAGCACGGGGTGCGAGAAGCCGAGGGCGAACTCGACCGAGCTGCCCTTCTGCGCCACGCGGTAACCCGTACCGACGACCTCGAGGCCCTTGGTGTAGCCCTGGGTGACACCGATGATGTTGTTGTTGATGAGCGTGCGGGTCAGGCCGTGCAGCGACCGCGACTCTCGCTCGTCGTCGGGGCGGGTGACGAGAACCTGGTTCTCCTCGACCGAAACCTCGAGGGGCTGTGCCACGGTGAGCGCGAGCTCACCCTTGGGGCCCTTGACGCTGACCTCCCGGCCGTTCACCGAGACGGTGACACCGGCGGGGATGTCGATGGGAAGACGTCCAATACGCGACATGTCAGATCACCACACGTAGGCGAGGACTTCCCCGCCGACGCCCTTCTGCTCGGCCTGACGGTCGGTGAGGAGACCGGAGGAGGTGGACAGGATGGCGACGCCGAGCCCGCCGAGGACCGTGGGAACCTCAGTCGACTTGGCGTACACACGGAGGCCGGGCTTCGAGACGCGCTTGATGCCGGCAATCGACCGCTCGCGGTTCGGGCCGTACTTCAGCGTCATGTTGAGGGTCTGGCCGACACGGGCGTCTTCGACGCTCCAGTCGGCGATGTAACCCTCCTGCTTGAGGATGGCGGCGATGTTGGTCTTGAGCTTCGAGCTCGGCATCGACACGGAGTCGTGGTGCGCCGAGTTCGCGTTGCGCAGACGGGTCAGCATGTCTGCGACCGGGTCTGTCATCGTCATGTGTTGCTTCTTTCTTTCATGAGGTTTCGCCTGCCGTTACACGACAGGCGACCTTCGATGATGGGCCCCCGGAAACCCGGGGGCCCAGGGATCAGGCCTGAGCGTCGGCCGACTGGAACGGGAAGCCGAGCTGGCGCAGCAGCGAACGGCCCTCATCGTCAGTCTTCGCGGTGGTGACGATCGTGATGTCGAAACCACGGACGCGGTCGATGCGGTCCTGGTCGATCTCGTGGAACACGGACTGCTCCTGGAGACCGAAGGTGTAGTTGCCGTTGCCGTCGAACTGCTTGGGCGACAGGCCACGGAAGTCGCGGATGCGCGGCAGGGCGAGGTTGACCAGACGGTCGACGAACTCCCACGCACGGTCGCCACGAAGCGTGACGTGCGCGCCGATGGCCTGGCCTTCACGCAGCTTGAACTGCGCGATGGACTTACGGGCCTTCGTGACGATGGGCTTCTGACCGGTGATCTTGGTGAGGTCCTCGACCGCACCATCGATCACCTTGCTGTCGCGAGCCGCCTCGCCGACACCGGTGTTCACGACGACCTTGACCAGGCCGGGGATCTGCATGACGTTCTCGTAACCGAACTCGTCCTGCAGCGCCTTCTTGATCTCGGCGTTGTACTTCTGCTTCAGGCGGGGCTGGATCTTGCCAGTCTCCGCGGCAGTCACGGTGCTCATGTTCAGAGGTCCTTGCCTGACTTCTTCGCGAAGCGCACGCGGACGGTGCGCTTGACGCCGTCCTTGACCTGCTCCTCGACACGGTGGCCGACACGAGTCGGCTTCTTGGTCGAGGGGTCGACGATCGCGACGTTGGAGATGTGGATCGGGGCCTCGAACGTCTCGATGCCACCGGTCTTGGTGCCGCGCTGGGACTGGCCCACGCGGTTGTGCTTGGTGACGTAGTTCACGCCTTCGACGATGACGCGGTTCTGCTCGGTAAGGACCTCGAGGACCTTGCCCTGCTTGCCGCGGTCGCCGCCACGCTCGGGCTTGGCACCCGAGATGACCTGAACCAGGTCACCCTTCTTGATTTTCGCCATGATCAGATGACCTCCGGGGCGAGCGAGACGATCTTCATGAACTTCTTGTCGCGAAGCTCACGGCCGACCGGTCCGAAGATACGGGTGCCGCGGGGCTCCCCGTCGTTCTTCAGGATCACGGCGGCGTTCTCGTCGAACTTGATGTAAGAGCCGTCGGGACGGCGGGTCTGCTTGACGACACGGACGACGACGGCCTTGACCACGTCGCCCTTCTTGACGTTTCCACCCGGGATCGCGTCCTTGACCGTGGCGACGATGACGTCGCCCAGGCCGGCGTAACGGCGGTTGGAGCCGCCGAGCACGCGGATGGTGAGCAGCTCCTTGGCGCCGGTGTTGTCGGCGACCTTCAGCCGGGATTCGTTCTGAATCACTTTTTACTCCTTGGATTCCAAGTAGGCCGCGAGGCTTACTTGGCCTTCTCGAGGATCTCGACCAGACGCCAGCGCTTGGTGGCGCTGAGCGGACGGGTCTCGTTGATGACGACGAGGTCGCCGATGCCCGCCGAGTTGCTCTCGTCGTGCGCCTTGACCTTCGAGGTACGGCGGATGACCTTGCCGTACAGCGGGTGCTTCACGCGGTCCTCGACCTCGACGACGATGGTCTTGTCCATCTTGTCGCTGACGACGTAGCCGCGACGCGCCTTGCGGTAACCGCGGGCGTCCTCGTCACGGACATCGTTCTCGGCGTGCTCGTGGCCGACGACCTGCGCCTCGGCCTCTGCCTTCTTCGCGGTAGCCATTACTCGGCCTCTTCCTTCGCGGCGTCGTCAGCGGCATCCGCCTTCTTCGCCTTGCTCTTCTTCGCCTTCGCCGGAGCCTCGACCGGAGCCGGGGTGGCGCGGATGCCGAGCTCGCGCTCACGGATCACCGTGTACAGACGCGCGATGTCACGCTTGACTGCACGGATGCGACCGTGGCTCTCGAGCTGGCCGGTGGCCGACTGGAAGCGCAGGTTGAACAGCTCTTCCTTGGCCTTGCGCAGCTCCTCGACGAGGCGCTGGTCTTCGAACGTGTCGAGCTCGCTCGGGGCGAGCTGCTTGGTGCCGATCGCCATTACGCGTCGCCCTCCTCGCGCTTGATGATGCGTGCCTTCAGGGGCAGCTTGTGGATGGCACGGGTCAGTGCTTCACGAGCGAGTTCCTCGTTCACACCCGCGACCTCGAAGAGGACGCGACCCGGCTTGACGTTCGCAACCCACCACTCGGGCGAGCCCTTACCGGAGCCCATGCGGGTTTCCGCGGGCTTCTTGGTGAGCGGACGGTCGGGGTAGATGTTGATCCACACCTTTCCACCA
Source organism: Microbacterium testaceum (assembly GCF_001476655.1). Lineage (GTDB taxonomy): Bacteria > Actinomycetota > Actinomycetes > Actinomycetales > Microbacteriaceae > Microbacterium > Microbacterium testaceum_C. The sequence continues at coordinate 13,795 of NZ_LDRT01000065.1, forward strand.
CGCTTGATGTGACGCGTCATGGCGATACGAGCGGACTCGATCTGACGGTTGGTCACGTAAGCGGGGGTCAGCGCCTGGATGCCGAACTCACCGAACGACACCGTGGTGCCACCGGTGGCCTGGCCCGAACGGCCGGGGTGGTGCTGCTTGCGGTACTTGACCTTGCGGGGGATGAGCATTACGCCGACGCTCCTTCTGCCACGGGGGCCTCGTTGCGCGGGCCACGACGACGGTCGCCGCCGCGGTCGTCACGACCGCGCGACTTGGGCGCGTTGGCCTGCTCGCGGGCGAGCTCCTTGTTGGTGAGGTCGCCCTTGTAGATCCAGACCTTCACGCCGATGCGGCCGAAGGTCGTCTTGGCCTCGTAGAAGCCGTAGTCGATGTTCGCGCGGAGCGTGTGCAGGGGCACACGGCCTTCGCGGTAGAACTCGGAGCGGCTCATCTCGGCGCCGCCGAGGCGGCCCGACACCTGGATGCGGACACCCTTGGCACCGGCACGCTGTGCACCCTGCAGGCCCTTACGCATCGCGCGGCGGAAAGCCACACGAGCGGTGAGCTGCTCGGCCACACCCTGAGCGACCAGCTGAGCGTCGGCCTCGGGGTTCTTGACCTCGAGGATGTTCAGCTGAATCTGCTTACCGGTGAGCTTCTCGAGGTCGGCGCGGATGCGCTCGGCCTCGGCGCCGCGGCGACCGATCACGATGCCCGGGCGGGCGGTGTGGATGTCGACGCGAACGCGGTCACGCGTGCGCTCGATCTCGATGTTGCTGACGCCGGCGCGGTCGAGCGACGTGGTCAGCAGGCGACGGATCTTGATGTCCTCGGCGAGGTAGTCCGCGTAGCGCTGACCGGCCTTCGTCGAGTCCGAGAACCACCGCGACACGTGGTCGGTGGTGATGCCGAGGCGGAAGCCGTACGGGTTGACCTTCTGTCCCATTACTTGCTCGCCTTCTTGTTGGCGCGAGCCGGGGCCGCAGCAGCGTCTTCCGGCGTCGCGAGCACGACCGTGATGTGGCTCGTGCGCTTCTTGATCTGGAAGGCGCGACCCTGAGCGCGGGGCTGGAAACGCTTCAGCGTCGTGCCCTCGTCGACGTACGCGTTCTTCACGTACAGGTCAGCGTCATCCAGGTACTCGTTCGTCTTGTCGGCCGTGACGCGAGCGTTCGCGATGGCCGAAGCGACGAGCTTGTAGATCGGCTCGCTCGCACCCTGCGGCGCGAACTTCAGGATGGCAAGGGCCTCTTCGGCCTGCTTGCCCTTGATGAGAGCGACGACACGACGAGCCTTCTGAGGGGTCACGCGGATGTGTCGCACACGTGCGATGGACTCCACCATTTCTCTCTCCTCCTCGGTCGCCTTAGCGGCGACGGCCCTTCTTGTCGTCCTTCACGTGGCCGCGGAAGGTGCGGGTGGGCGAGAACTCGCCCAGCTTGTGGCCGACCATGGTCTCGGTCACGAACACGGGGATGTGCTTGCGACCGTCGTGCACGGCGATGGTGTGTCCCAGCATGGCGGGGATGATCATCGAACGGCGCGACCAGGTCTTGATGACGTTCTTCGAACCGGCTTCGTTCTGCGAGACGACCTTGCGAAGCAGGTGCTCGTCGACGAAGGGGCCCTTCTTAAGGCTGCGAGGCATCTTCCTCTACTCCTACTTGCGCTTCTTGCCGGCGGTGCGACGGCGGACGATGAGCTTGTCGCTCTCCTTGTTCGCGTGACGGGTGCGGCCCTCGGCCTTACCCCACGGCGAAACAGGGTGACGACCACCGGAGGTCTTACCCTCACCACCACCGTGCGGGTGGTCGACCGGGTTCATGGCGACACCACGCACGGTCGGGCGGACGCCCTTCCAGCGCATGCGGCCGGCCTTGCCCCAGTTGATGTTCGACTGCTCGGCGTTGCCGACCTCGCCGATCGTGGCGCGGCAGCGCACGTCGACGTTGCGGATCTCGCCGGAGGGCAGACGCAGCTGCGCGTACGGGCCGTCCTTGGCGACCAGACGCACGGAGGCGCCGGCCGAACGGGCCATCTTCGCACCGCCGCCGGGACGGAGCTCGATCGCGTGGATCACCGTACCGGTGGGGATGTTGCGCAGCGGCAGGTTGTTACCGGGCTTGATGTCAGCGCCGGCGCCGGACTCGACGACGTCACCCTGCGACAGCTTCGCCGGAGCGAGGATGTAGCGCTTCTCGCCGTCGGCGTAGTGCAGCAGCGCGATGCGCGCGGTGCGGTTGGGGTCGTACTCGATGTGAGCGACCTTGGCGTCGATGCCGTCCTTGTCGTTGCGACGGAAGTCGATCAGACGGTACTGACGCTTGTGGCCACCACCGATGTGACGCGTGGTGATGCGGCCCTGGTTGTTGCGGCCACCGGTCTTCGACAGCGGGCGCAGCAGCGACTTCTCAGGCGTCGATCGGGTGATCTCGGCGAAGTCGGCCACCGACGAGCCGCGGCGACCGGGGGTCGTGGGCTTGTACTTGCGAATAGCCATTGTTCTTGTCCTCTATCCCGACCGTCAGCCGACAGACGTGAAGATGTCGATGGTGCCGGACTTCAGCGTGACGATGGCACGCTTGGTGTCCTTGCGCTTGCCGGTGCCGAAGCGGGTCCGACGGGACTTGCCCTGACGGTTCAGCGTGTTCACCGAAGCGACCTTGACGCCGAAGATCTTCTCGATCGCGAGCTTGATCTCGGTCTTCGACGAACGGGGGTCCACCAGGAAGGTGTACTTGCCCTCGTCGATGAGCGAGTAGCTCTTCTCGGAGACGACCGGCTTCAGGATGATGTCGCGCGGGTCCTTGTTGACGGTGGTCATGCCGAGACCTCCTCGGTGGCGCCCGACTTCGACGCGACGAAGGCGTCGTAGGCGGCCTTGGTGAAGACGATGTCGTCGGAGACGATCACGTCGTAGGTGTTCAGCTGGCCGACGGTCAGCACGTGGACGTACGCGAGGTTGCGCACGCTCTTGATCGTCAGCTCGTCGTCACGGTCGATGACCACGAGGACGTTCTTGACGGCACCGAAGGCCTTCAGCGCGGCAGCGGCAGCCTTGGTCGAGGGCGCACCCTCGATGGCGAAGCTGTCGACGATGTGCAGACGCTGCCCACGAGCACGGTCGCTGAGCGCACCCAGAAGAGCGGCGGCGATCATCTTCTTGGGGGTGCGCTGGCTGTAGTCACGGGGCTTGGGCCCGTGGACGATGCCACCACCGGTCATGTGCGGCGCGCGGATCGAGCCCTGACGGGCGTTACCGGTGCCCTTCTGCTTGAAGGGCTTGCGGCCGGCACCCGAGACCTCGCCACGACGCTTGGTCGAGTGCGTGCCCTGGCGAGCCGCGGCGCGCTGCGCCACGACGACCTGGTGGATGAGGGGGATGTTCGTCTTGACGTCGAAGATGTCGGCGGGCAGCTCCACGGAGCCGGCCTTCTTGCCGTCGGCCTTCACGACGTCGAGCGCGAGAGTCGAGTCAGCCATGATCAGGCACCCTTCACTGCGTTGCGGACGTAGACGATGCGGCCACGAGCACCGGGGACGGCGCCCTTGACGAGCATGAGTCCCTTCTCGGCGTCGACGGCGTGCACCGTGAGGTTGAGGACGGTCACGCGCTCGCCACCCATGCGGCCGGCCATGCGCATGCCCTTGAAGACGCGGCTGGGCGTCGACGAGGCACCGATGGAACCGGGCTTGCGGTGGTTGCGGTGCGCACCGTGGGATGCGGACACGCCCTTGAAGTTGTGGCGCTTCATGACACCGGCGGTGCCCTTGCCCTTGCTGGTGCCGACGACGTCGACCAGCTGGCCGGCCTCGAACAGGCCGTCGACGGTGAGCTCCTGGCCCAGCGTGTAGTCGGCGGCATCCGCGGTCCGCACCTCGGTGAGGTGGCGGCGCGGGGTGACACCGGCGGCGTCGAAGTGAGCCGTGAGGGGCTTGTTCACCTTGCGGGGGTCGATCTGGCCGTAGCCGATCTGCACGGCGTTGTAGCCGTCCTTCTCGAGCGAGCGGAGCTGGGTCACGACGTTCGGAGCGACCTCGATGACGGTGACGGGAACGAGCTTGCCGTTCTCGTCCCACACCTGGGTCATGCCGAGCTTGGTGCCGAGGAGGCCCTTGGAGATCTTGGAGTTGATGTCAGCCATGTCGAACCTCAGAGCTTGATCTCGATGTTGACATCGGCCGGGAGGTCGAGGCGCATCAGCGAGTCGACGGCCTTGGGCGTCGGGTCGATGATGTCGATGAGGCGCTTGTGGGTGCGCATCTCGAAGTGCTCGCGGCTGTCCTTGTACTTGTGGGGCGACCGGATGACGCACACGACGTTCTTCTCGGTCGGAAGGGGAACCGGGCCCACCACGGTGGCGCCGGCACGGGTCACGGTGTCGACGATCTTGCGCGCCGACGAGTCGAGCCCGGCGTGGTCGTACGACTTCAGGCGAATGCGGATCTTCTGTCCCGCCATTGTCTGCTCTCTCTCTTTCAGCGTCTTACCCGACCTGGGGCATTGGACGCACGGTGGTGCTGACGCACCCTGGCACTTCCCCTCGCTTTCGCGAGAGATGCTGCACCGCTGTTCAGCTGTCAAACCGGAAGCCTCGGCATCCGGCCCGCCCCGCGCACGCACGCGTGCGAATCCCGTGAAGGATGAGGGGTTCGGTGTGGTGTTCTGCTGCCCGCGGCCCAGGACCCTGCGCTTATGCGCCGCCTGTGCACTGCCGAGACAGTGATCCTGGCGCGCGCCGAGCGCACGCCGGAATGTGGAACTGGACTAGTCTACGGACCCGTCGGGCGTGTCGCAAACCCGGGCGTGTCGCGCCCGGCATATCCTCAGCATCCCTCCCCGTCGGGGCGGGGCTGAGACAGCTCGAAGAGACCGACATGCCCGCGCACACGCGATCGCGGCGCCGCCCCGAAGGGAACGGCGCCGCGGCGAGAATGCGTGGATCAGGCGTTGCCGATGTGCTTGTCGACGTTCTGCCGGACCTCATCGACCTTGGTGTGCTGCTCGGCCGGAACGACCTTCTTGATCGCCTCCGCCGCGCCGTCGAGGATCTTGTCGCTGACTTCCTCGGCCTTCTCGCTCTTGAGGGCCTCTTCGATCTTGTCGCGATTCTCGTCCAGGAGCTTCTTGCCCTTGTTGATGATGTCGTCCACACCCATGTGCGTCTCCCTTTCCGGATCGGTGTCGGCGGGGATGCCGACGGGTTGCGGTTCATTGTGCTCGCGTGCGAAGCGACGCGGGGAAACCCCCCGCGGGCTTGACGTTGGCGAAGGGACACGACCGGTCCCGATGACTTTCCCTGAGATTCGCTTGTTTCTGCTGTGAGCGCGGGTCAGACTGTTGTGGGGAATTCCGCGACTGCCCGCACGCAGCAGTCGACAAACCCGGCTTCGTTCTCGCCTCAAAGGGAGAACTCCGCGCCGATGTGACGGTGCTTCCTCACAGCTCTACCGCTCCCCCGTGCACAACGCAGGGGCGAGCAGATGACAAGACAAGTGCCCGACGGGCCGTCACACTCCGGTGGCGTCTCCTACCCCGCGAGGACCCCCGGATGCTCAAGATCCTCAGTATCGCCACCGTCGTCGCGCTCAGCGCGACACTGCCCGCGCCGAGCGCTCATGCGCTGTCGGCACCTCCGGCGCACGTCGCGGCCGGCGGCACCCTCGAATCCTCCTCGAACGTCGACGCCACGGCGGCTACGCGCACGGAGTCGTCGGCGTCGCCGGATCCGACCATCTCCGCGACTCCCCCGGCGTCGCCCTCTCCGACGTCGGATCCCGCGCCGTCCGGCACTCCCCTGCCGGAGGCGTCTGCGAGTCCCTCACCGTCGGCCGATCACCAGCGAACGGCCGCGCCGGTTCCGACTCCCGCCGTCACGCCCACGTCCGCCCTCGAGGCGACCACCGCGGCGGGTCTCGTCACCGCGGAGAGCTTCGCCTCGGCGGATGACTGGACTCTCGTATCCGGCCGGGGTTCGATCTCGTCGTCCACCGACGCGACCGAAGGGAACCGGTCGCTCAAGATGGACTACGACTTTGGGGGCGGAACCTTCGAGATCGGTCGCGTGGCGACGCCGCAAGACATCGACACGACCGGTCTGCGCGCGCTCAAACTGGACGTGAAGGGCGACGGTTCCTTCAACACTCTCTACCTCCGCGTGCGCGACGCCACCGGCGAAGTCCTTTATTACCGGGTCGGCAACATCAGCAACAAAGACTGGACCACGGCGACCGTGGACCTCTCGAAGGCACCCTCCGCAACCACCGGCGGCAACGGCGACGGGATCATCGATGCACCTATCGCCCTGTTCCGACTCGTGGTCGTCCGCAACGGGACGCAGCCCGCGACCGGATCCGTTCGCGTGGACAACCTGCGCGTCGACGACAGTGGATGGACTGCTCCGCGCGCGAGTGCCGGGTCCATCATTCCGGGGAGCGGAACCGCCGACGTCAGCTTCACCACGGGCGGCGCGGGAGATTACCGTCTCCGGTTGATCGATCCGGCAGGGAACACCCGGACGTTCACCGGCACGGTGCAGGGCGCGCAGACCGAGACGAACCGGTGGGACGGGAAGTCGGACAGCGGAACGTCGCTGGCAGGGGTCGTGCGCGCCGTGCTCGAGTACGACTCCACCGCCGACGGGAAGTTGTCGGGTCAGCTCACGGTCGCCACCCCCTATCTGATCGGAGCGACTCAGCGCGCCGCGTCCGCCACCGCGGGCTCGGTCGCTGCCGTGAACTCCTCCCTGACCACGTACGAGAGCCTGGCCAAGGCCGACACCGACGCGGCCGCCATGGAGGACGCCTACGTGCGGTATGCGCGTGAGGAGTTCGAGTGGAACCGTGTCGAGCCTCGAAAGGGCTTCTTCGACTGGCCGAAGTTCGACCAGGCCGTCTCGGTCGCGCGAGCGCGCAACATCGACATCATCGGAAAGCTCGTGTACACGGCCGACTGGGCGACGAGTGCTCCCGCCGGAACTCCGAGTTCGTCGGCCAGGTACTACCCGCCCGCCGACTACGCGGACTATGTGAACTACGCCGTCGCGACCGTCGAGCGCTACAAGGACCGGGTCAAGGTCTGGGAGATCTGGAACGAACCCAACATCGAGCAGTACTGGAAACCGTCCCCCGACGCCTCCGCCTACGCGCGCCTGCTCAAGGCGACGTATGCGGCGATCAAGAAGGTCCAGCCGGATGCCATCGTCTTGACGGGCGGCCTCGCGGGGTACTCCGAGCAGTATCTGAACAGCCTGCGGGACGCCGGAGCCATCGATTCCTTCGACGGTATCGGGCTGCACACCTATGTTCAGGGCGCCCCGGAGTCCAGCACGATCGACAGCTGGATCTCGGCCGCGCAGTCGTGGATCGCTCGAAACGCTCCCGGACGGTCGCTGTGGATCACCGAGACAGGCTGGTCGACGTGCACGAGCTGTGGATCGGGTGCCGGGGTGAGCGAGGCGGATCAAGCCGCCTACCTGAGCAGATCGATGATCGACGCGGCAGCGCACGGCGTCGCCGCGTACGCGTGGTTCAACCTCGTGGAGCTCGGCGGCAGCGCCAGCAGGCTCGACAACTATGGCCTGATCGAACAGTCCGGACGCAAGAAGCCGGCGTACTCCGCTCTCGCCCGCACCGGTGCCGGTATGGCCGGTTCCGTGGCCGCCGGCACCGCCTCACCGAGCGCGGGCACGTCGACGGTTCTGAGCGATCTCGCCCGGACGACCGACGTCAAGTCGAAGTCGTTGGGCGAGGGCGCGACGTCGAAAGTGTCCGCCGTCACCACGCGCGTAGCAGGATCAGGGGCAATCGCCCTGGACTACAACTACAAGGCCTCCACGGCGGAGGGCACCTCCCTCACGATGAACCTGCCCGTTTCGGGCAGGCCGAGCGCCGTATCGGTCTGGACGTACGGCGACAACAGCAACAGCTCGATCTACATGAAGATCACGGACGCCAAGGGCGAGATCTTCGAGGGCAAGGTGGGCAACGCGGGACCGGAGGGATGGTCGCGGCAGACGCTCTACTTCGATGGACTGAACCCCAGCTACAAGAGCTACGGGTCCAATGTCGACAAGAAGATCGATTACCCCATCACCGTCACCGACGTGCACGTGTTCAAGTCGTCAACCTCCAAGACCAGCGGCCGCATCATCTTCGACGACGTGACCGCGCACTACGGGACCAGCACCCGCGGAGTGGTCTTCTACGGTCGGAATTTCGTGACCCAGGCCCTGTACCGACCGGACTTCGCCACGACGCGGGTTCCCGTCGCGAACACGACCGCGTACATCTACGATCGCGGAGCCCTGCAGGCCGTTCCGGTGGACTCGTCTCTCGGCGCGGAAGTGACCGTCTCATCGGCCCCGAAATTCCTGGTGTCCTCGAACCGGGTGAATCCGTCGTCGGTCGAGCCCGGTAGCCCCGTCTCGCTCCGCCTGGTGACCGGGGATCGTACGACGATCACCGTCCAGATCTACACGAAGAGCGGAAAGCTCGTCCGGACCATCACGGACTCCCGCTCGTACCTTTCCGGGGCCCGCGAGATCGCGTGGGACGGGAAGGTGACGGGTGGGACGGTCGCGAGCCCCGGCGACTACCGGTTCCGGATCAGCGTGTCCGGTCCGGACGGGCGGACGGTGGCGTGGGGCCGGCCCTTCACCATTTCCGGGTGACACCCTTTCGGGCGACGACGGAGCCATCGGCTCGTTCTACGAGATACGGCCCGCCGTCGCCCGATTCGACCTGGTAGGACGCCGCCCGCGCACCCTCGACCTGATTGTCCTGGACGATGATGTTCTGCGTGTTGTCCGTGACGAGGACGCCGTAGACCATCTGACCCGGCTCTCCCGAGATCGTGTTGCCCTCCACGAGGACGGACTGAGCAGCCTGATCCTGCAGCTTGCTGATCGCGACACCGCAGCGCCAGTAGTCGGGGCTTCCGGAACGCTGAGCGACGTCTGAGATCTTGTTGTCGCGCAGCACGACCTGCTGGACACCCTCGATCTCGACACCCGTCTTCCCTGTCGGCCCGATGGTGTTCTGCGTCACTTGGACGTCGACCACGCCCCCGCGTCGATCATGGAGATGGATGCCGAAGTCCCTCTTCGATGTGATCGTGTTCCCGGTCACGGTGCCCGAGCGAGCTCCGCTCCCGAAGTAGATCCCCACCATGTCCGTCGACAGGGTGTTGTTCTGGATGGTGACGTCACTCGCATCGTCACCGGCCACCATCACCCCGGTGTCGTAGGAACTCTTCACGGTGTTCCCCTGGACGAGAACGTCCTGGCCGCGTACGTAGATCGCCGACGGCGAGGGAGCCTGGCCCTTGGCGACCTTGTCGATGGTGTTGGAGGTGATCTTGACGTCGCGGGCACCCGACTCGACCCGAACGGCGAAGTCGACGATGTCGTCGAAGGTGCAGGAGTCGATGACGACGTTCGACGCCGAGCGTCCGGACTCGGCGTAGACCCGGACCGCGTGCTTCATCCGGATGAACGTGCACCCGCTGATGGTGACGCCGGAGGAGCTGTCGATCTGCAGGGAGACCCCCTGCGTGGACTGAACGCCGCCGTCGAAGGTGACCCCCGTCACCTTCACGTTGTCCACACCGTTGGCGAGAAGGAAAGGCGCGTCCGTTCGGTCGGCGAGCTTCAGCGTCGATCCATCCGCATGACCGGCCAACTCGACGCCGGGTCGCAGTCTGATCGTCGATCGGACGACCTGCGTGCCGGCAGGCAACTCGACCCGCCCTCCTTGCGCGGTGGACCGAAGGAGTTGATTGAGCTCGTCCGCGTAGTCCGGAGCGTTGTCGTCCGGGTCGGGCGCGCACGACGCGAGGAAGACCGTCAACGCCGCCACCCCCGCGAACGCCAAGACGGCCCGCCTCGGGACGCCGGGATTCAACGCGTCGGGTTCGTCGCCCATACCGCACCCGCAAATCTCCGAAACCTCGTCGCCCGCGCCTTCATGGCCGCGCCCTTGTCGCCCGCTCGGCGGGCCTTCACGCTGAGGAGGAGGGCTCGAGACCCGAGACCCGCCGAGAAGATGGAACGCCACAGGAACCGGCGAACGGGTCCTGCGGAGAAGCGCCAGACGTAGAAGTCGAAGGTGTTCTCCGCCCAGAGCGTCGAGACCGACGAGCCCGCGGCGTTGACGGAAGCGGCGATCTCGTGGGTCGCCACGACATCCGCGTCCAACACCACACGGTAGCCCTGCCGGAGCACCCGGTCCGCCAGTTCGATGTCCTCGCCGTACATGAACCACCGCTCGGAGAGGGATCCGACGCCCTCGCGTGCCGCTGGGGTGAGGTACAGCGCACATCCGGAGACCCACTCGACGTCCTGGGTGTACGAATGGTGCTGACGATACAGATGACGTCCACGAAGGAACTTCACGCGGGGGAAGACCCGCGCCAGCCCGGTGAAGTGCGTGAAGAGAGGCCAGAGCCGCGGCTGCTTCCCCGCGGCGAGCGTCGGCACGTGCGGCCCGCTGTCGACGAGCGGGGCGATGATGCCGATCGTCGGGTCTTCCTCCGCGGCGCGGACGAGGCGGGCGAGATCCGTGCCCGTGATGCGCGCGTCCGGGTTCAGCAGGAAGACACCGCCGGGAGCCGCCGTCGCGATTCCGCGGTTCACCGCTCGCGCGAACCCGTCATTCGTCTCGCTCTCGATGATGCGGGTCACGAGTCCCTCGGCCTGGAGACCGCGAGCGATCGAGACCGACTCATCCGAGGAGCGATTGTCGACGACCACGACCTCGACGTCCTCCGAGGAACCGAGCGTGCGGAGGCATCCTTCGAGGTCGTCGGCCGAGTTGTAGGTCACGAGGATCACCGTCGTCACAGACACGTTGGTCACTTCCTTCGCTCTTCGCGCCCGGCCACGCGGAAGATCTCCGCGGCGACTTGCGCACGGTACTGTTCCCGGGAGAAACGCTCAGCGACGCTTCGTCGCCCCTGGTCGACGAGCCGGCCCCGAAGCGTGTCGTCCGTTCGCAGCATCTCGAGCTTGGATGCCAGCGCGTCGGGGTCATCAGCCGGGACGACGAGCCCCTCACGGCCGTCGCCGATGATCTCGACCAAGCCCTGCACGTCCGAGACGATCACAGGAACGCCCGCCGCCAGGCCCTCTGCGGCGACGGTTCCAAAGGGCTCGGCCCGGGACGGGACGACCAGGGCGTCCGCAGTGGAGAACAACGGCGGGGCGTCGGCCACGAAGCCGGTGAAGGATACCGCATCCGGGCCGAGCGAGAGCTCACGACAGAGATCCCGAAGCTCAGCCTCGTACCACTCGTAGCCCGGGAACACCGCTCCGGCCAGAGTCAGTCGCGCATCCGTCCCAGCCGCGCGCATCAGCGCCACGGCACGCACAGCGACATCCGTGCCTTTGCGGGGGCTCAAGCGCCCGAGGTAGAGGATGCGGAACGTGTCGGCGGGCCCGGGCTCGTGGTCCACCGCGTAAGCCGACCAGTCCTTGCCGTTGTAGATCACGCTGGTCCGGGGGCGCACGGCGGGGCAATCGAGGAAGATCTGGCGCGCCGTGAACTGGCTGTTGGCGATCACCGAGTGCGCAAGTCGAAGGGGAGACAGAAGAGCGCGCCGAACCAGGGTCGGCGGATCGACCTCCGCTTCGCGGACGTGGAAGACCACCCGCTTGCGGAGGAGACGAGCCGCGAGGGCCCACCACGGCTGCACGATGGTGTTCACGTAGACGAGGTCGGGACGCACGCGCCGGGTGACCCTCACCATGCGAGGCCCGCGCCGGATCAGGTCGAAGACGAGGCGCGCGAATCCGGCCGGCCGCATCGCCGACTTGCGCAGCACCGGGACATCTCGTACGAGAACGTCCGCTCCGGCAGCCTGCAGTTCAGACCGAAGCGGACCGTCCACGGGGAGGACGACGGTGACGTGGGCGCCTCGGTCGCGCAGACCCACGACGGCTTCCAATGCCATGCGGTCGCTCCCGTAGAGCTCGGCTGACGGGTGGCAGAGCATTACGCGCATGTGGCCCCGATCCGACGCGTCGACGTGTCGGCGTCTCCACGGATTCGCTTCACGACAGAACTCCGCGGCATTGAAAAGGAAATGGGATCCGACCCCCCATCGGCCTGTTCTTTTCGCACAAACACCCCTGAACGATTGATTGGACAGGCGCCCGTGCCTCCATCGATCGTATCGGAGAATGCAATGAAGAACGGGGCGAGCGCATATCCTGGAGAAAGCACGATGCGCAGGGGTCTGGCTGATGCCCCCGGGGAAGGCACCACGGTGACTCGTTCGATTATCACTTCTGCCGCGGCAGCAGTGGTGCTCGTCGCGCTCGTTCTTTTCCTCGGTCCGATTCCGGTGCTCATCGGAATCCTGGGAATCGCCGGTGTGATCGTGGTGCTGCGTTTTCCCCTCGCGGGCATCTACGCCCTCATCCTGCTGCTTCCGTTCAACGCCCTCGTGTCGCAGGTCGCACCCGGGGTGGTCGGAACCGCCTACGGCGTCATCAAGGACGCCGTCATCGGCCTTCTTCTGATCGCGGCACTCGTGAACCGGCGCTTCAACCGTGCGCCCACGAGCATCGCCGTCCTCGTCGCCCTCCTGGCGCTCCTGCCGCTCGTGAGCGGAACGTTCACCCCGTCGCTGGAACAGGCTCTCTACGGGTGGCGCAACGACTACGAGCCGCTGCTCCTCCTGGTACTGGTCCCCGCGTTCGTCGAGGTGCGCCACGTGCGTCGGATGCTGATGACCATCATCGTGACGGCGCAGGTCAGCGCGGCGATCGCGGTCGCCACCTGGACACAGGGAGTCCAGTGGCTGTTGGACATCGGCCGCCTACCGGTTCCCGCGGGACAGCGCTTCCCGACCTCGCTCTTCTCCTCGGGCAGCCTGACACCGCGAGCGTTCAGCCCGTACGTCGCACCGAACGAACTCGCGGCGGCGATGCTGATCTCCGTCGCCGTCGTGTGGTGCGCGCCGGGGCTGCGCACGTCGCGACGGCTCCTTCTGACGGTGTTGCCCGCCGCGGCCATTCTTCTCACCGAGTCCCGCAGCGGACTGTTCGGAGCCGCCATCCTCGGCGCCGTGCTCTTGGCGCGCGCGATGCGCAAGTCGTCGCAGATCCTCTCCGTCGGCTTCCTGCTGGTCGCAGGTGTGGCCACCGTCGCCGCCGCGACGCTGTACATCGGCGGCGCCCTCGAGGAGGAGACCGACACATCCTTCGGAGGCCACGCGGCGAGCTTGCAGGAGGGGCTCGCGCAGCTTCTCGTCCACCCGCTCGGGATGGGTCTCGGAGTCGTCGGACCCCGGTCTTTGCAGTTCGAGACGAACTACCACGTGGAGAGCTACTGGCTCCTCCTCGCGCTCGAGGCGGGGCCGCTCGTCCTGGCGATCTTCCTCATCCTGCTCGGACTTCTCGCCAACCGCGCGGCACGATCGCGAAGCATGGTCGGGTTCCTCCCCGCCGCCGCCCTCAGCGGGACCCTCGTCTCCCAGATCGTTCTCCCGACTCTTCAAGAGAGCCCGGTGAGCTTCCTGCTGTGGATCTCGATCGGCTTGGCGACGGTCGTGCAGGCGCAGGAGAAGGCCGATCCCGCCTTCACCCTGGGCGAGCAGTCCCCCGCCTTCGAGCCTCGGCGGCGCAAGGCGCTCTCCGTGCAAGGGAAATCGCAATCGGTGTGACCACCTCGCGCAGACCCCGAGTGCGCGCACCTCGTCGTCCGAGAGAGAGAAGAACCCCGTGAAACTGTCCGTCGTCATCCCGACGATCGGCCGCCCCGAACTCGCGCGGGCCGTCCGAAGCGCCCTCGAACAGACGACGCCGGTACACGAAATCATCGTGGCCGCTGACACCACGGACGAGCTCATCCTGCCCGAAGACGACCGGGTACGAGTGATCCGCGTCGGCCCGGGCGCCGGAGGGAACGCGGGGCGACAGAGTGGCATCCGTGCGGCCACCGGAGATCTGATCGGTCTTCTCGACGACGACGACGAGTGGGCACCGTCGAAGGTCGCCGTCCTGACCCGCCTCGCGGCGCAGACGCACGGCCCCTGGATCGCCACGTCCCGCGTGCGGATGAAGCGCGCGAACGGCTCCGAACTCGTCCAGCCGGCCTTCCCCATCCGCCCGGGCGAGGATCTGCGCGCGTACATGTTCGCGAAGCGGTCGCCGCGAAGCGGCCATGGATTCGTTCAGGCCTCCACCCTGGTCTTCCCGCGGGATCTCGCCCTCGATGTTCCCTTCGATGAGAACCTCAAGTTCCATCAGGACGTCTCCTGGCTGACCTCGGTGGCCGCAGCCCACCCTGACCTGACGGTCCTCCAATCCTGGGAACCGCTCGCGAGCTACTACGCGACCGAGGGATCCGTCTCGAAGAGGATCGCGCCGGAGGGCTCGATCGCGTGGGCGCGCCGTTTCCTCGCCGATCAGCCGCGACTGCTCGGCGACTTCATCCTCACCCAGTCCCTCGGCTTCGCCCGGCGGAACGGATCCGTCGGTTCGATGATCCGTACCGCCTCCGCCGGCATCCGTTTCGGACGCCCCGGGCCCGCGGCGATCGTGTACGCGATCGGCGCCACGGCCAAACAGACCCTCCAGAGCAAAGGCAAGTGAATGCGCCGCATCTACGTGCGAGGTACCGGCCAGGAAGACAACATCGGAGACGTCATCCTCCGGCGCGCCTTCTTCGATGAGCTCTCCCGCGCGGGCGAGCTCCACATCCTTCTCGGTGAGGCGAGCGCGGATTTCCTCTCGGCTCTCGACCTGCGGGACTCCGACGTGGTCTACCGCGACGTCGACGACTGGCGGCGGTCCGCCTACCGGTCCGTCTTGCGACGTGACACGTGGTGGGTGGACAAGCCCGGAGAGCTCCTGCTCGAGGAGGACATCTACAAGGGCCAGCGGCGCCTGGTCCCCCTTATCCTCGCCGTCCGGGCGCGGGGCGGACGTGCTCTTCGCCTGGGCATCGGTCAGCGCAAGCCCAACCCCGCGGTGATCGAGCGGTTCCGGCGCCTTTACCGCCTGTCCTCGATGGTGGCCTGGCGCGATGTGGACTCCCGCGAGCACTTCGGTCTCGGCGAGGTCATGCCCGACTGGGGGTTCCTCCCGGGTGCCGATTCCGGGAGCGAGTCCCGACGCCGTCTCGTGGTGTCCTACCGCGGCGACCGCGAGCCTCTCTCCGCCGAGACGATCACGGCCATCCGCGAGTTCGCCTCTCAGGAGAGCCTCACCGTCACCGTGATCACTCAGGTCGCGCGGGACTCCGCGCGCAGCAAAGAGCTCCACGCCCAGCTCGGCGGCGATCTCGTCGACTGGGAGGTCGTGGCCGGTCACCGCGCTCAAGAAGACCGCCTTCGCGACATCTACCTCGAAACCGCCGTCGCCCTCAGCGACCGTCTGCACGTGCTCATCGTCGCCGCAGCCGAGGGCGCGGTGCCCGTCAATCTGATCGCCGAACCGGACACCAAGGTGGGGCGCCACTTCGACGCCATCGGATACCACGGGATGACCGTGGCCTCCGCGGACCGCACGTCCGAAGAGATCCTCCGCGACCTCGCCACCCAAGCCGCGCGGACCGATGAGGTCATCGCCCGGGTGAGTGCCGCTCGCGCCCGCATCCGCGACGTGGCCCGCCGCGCTCTGGCGATCGCCTCTTGAGCTCCGGTCTCGGCCGTCGCGCCCTCGGGGGTGCCGGCGCGACGCTCCTGTGGCAAGGGGTCAGGCTCGGACTGCTCGCCATCTCGATCGTCGTCCTGGCGCGTCTTCTCGACCCTCGTGACTACGGCTATCTGGCCATGGTCACCGCCGTGATCGGGCTCGGTGAGCTCCTCCGGGACATGGGCCTGTCCATGGCGGCCGTCCAGGCGAAAACGCTCTCTGCATCGGAGAAGAGCAATCTCTTCTGGCTCAACAGCGGGATCGGGCTCGTCCTCGCCGTCGTGGTCTTCGCGAGCTCGTGGGGCATCGCCCTCATCTACGACGAGCCGGCGCTCGTCGCCATCACGCAGATGCTGTCGGTCACGTTTCTCTTGAACGGCATCGCGGCGCAGTACAAGGCCCAGATCAACCGCGACATGCGGTTCATGACACTGGGCGTCACCGAGGCGCTCCCCCAGGCGATCGCGCTCGTCCTGGCCATCGTGCTGGCGGTGAACGGGTTCGGATATTGGGCTCTCGTCGCGCAGGCTCTGGCGGTGGCGGTGCTGGCGTTGGCGCTCGACATGATGCTGGCTCGGTGGCATCCGTCCCTCCCGTCCCGGAACACCTCGATCCGCCGCTTCCTCCGCTTCGGTGGCGCGCTCGCGGGGACCCAGGGCATCGCGTACGCCGCGAAGAACATCGACACGGTCGCCCTCGGCGTCCTGTTCGGATCGAGCGTGGTCGGTCTGTACAGCCGGGCCTTCCAGCTCGTCGTGCTGCCGCTGAACCAACTCACCGCCCCGCTGTCCCGAGTGGCGGTTCCGGTGCTCTCGCGGATCCAAGACGACCGGGCCCGGTTCATCGATTACATCCGCACGGGCCAGCACTTCACGGTCACGCTCGCGACCGTGTTCTACGCTGCCCTCGTCGGCTTCGCGGAGCCGATCGTGCTGCTGGTTCTGGGGGAGCGCTGGTTGGCCGTCGCGCCGATCCTGCAGGCCCTCGCACTGGTCGGCGTGTTCCGCGCGCTGGGTCAGGTTCCCTACTGGATCTTCGTGTCGCTCGGGCTCACCGGCAAGCAGCTGAAGATCTACCTGGTCACGCAGCCGATCGTGGTCGTCTCGATCCTCGTAGGCGCCCCGTGGGGGCCCGTCGGTGTCGGCATCGGCGGATCGGTCGGGTACTTCCTGTTCTGGATCATCCAGATGTGGTGGGCGGGGCGGACGTCGGGCCTGCCCGCCTGGTCGCTCACACGGTCGGGACTGCTGACCGTCCTCGTCACCGGGGTCCCCGTGGCCGCGGCCGGCTACGTCAGCACCGTCATCTTCGCCGGTCCCACCGCGCTGGCCATCGGGGTCACCGTGGCGGTGGTGTGGGTGGTCGCCATCAACCTGCTCATCCCCGCCAACCGCCGGCGCCTGCGCACGGTCGAGGCGCTGGTGCGAAAGCGCTGACAAGCTCAGTGACGGGAGAAGCCGTCGTCAGGACGTCGGGCGCTGGTACTCCTGCACGTGCCGACCACTGACGGCGCCGATCCAGCCGAGACCGCGCGTGATCTGCGCGGTGTCGCGGAGGCGGAGCCCCTTCCCCGTCACGAGTGCCACCGCCGTCTTCGCCGTTCCCACGGCGATGTGCCCCACGGCACGCACCGCGAGCTTCCATGGCGGTGTCGAGCGGAGCAACAGGCGTCCGGAGACGTTGTTGATGCGGATGTAGCGGCGCATGATCCAGCGGAACCGCAACCGATCGGGCGGAGCGAGCTCCGTCACCTCGGCCGACGGCGCCCAGGCCACGCTCGCGCCGGATGCAGCGATGAGCCGGGTGAAGAAGTCGGTGTCGCTTCCCCCGGTGGCGGAGAAGCTCTCGTCGAAGCGCGGCGATCCCGCACGCCGATAGGCCTCGAGGGAGAGAAGGGTGTTGTTCGTAGCCGGGGTGCGCGAGGTCAGTCCCTCCGCCTCCGGCGAACGCTGAATGTATCCGCCGCGCTCGATCCAGCGAGGGGCGTCCGGGGGGAAGATCGTACGCACGGGTCCGCAGACGATCTCCGCGTCGTACCGTTCCGCGACCTCCAGCAGGGAGGTCATCCACCCCGTGGGGACGACCTCGTCGTCGTCGACGAAGACGACGTGCGTTGCATCCGGAGGAAGACGGTCCAGGCTCGCATTGCGCGCGGCTGCGATCCCCGGTTTCTCTTCGACGACGTAGTCGACATTCAATCGGCTCGCCCGCGCGACATCCTCGGCCGTACCTCGCGCGTCGTTGTCGACGACGATGACGCGCAGGTCGTGGGTGCCGTCCACGGCGTCGATCGACGCCAGCAGCGCCGCAAGGTCATCGGGTCGCTTGTAGCTCGCGATGGCGATGGCGATACGGATCGGGGGGATGGGCACGTCTGCTCCTCGGGCTGTCGGGGGGGTTCGGTGCGAAGACCCGAGGTCGCTCAGACCACGCTCAGTCGACGGAGAGCGTCGCGGTAGGCGCCGTTCACGCCCTGCCAGGTGTAGGACTCCCTCGCGCGACGTGCGACGTGCGCCGACGCCGCCTGCTGCTGCTCCGGCTCGGCCATGAGCGCGCAGACCGCCTCGGCGATGGATGCCGCGTTCGGTTCGCAGAAGTGGGCACCTTCGCCGAGGACCTCTCGGTTGTAGACCGTCGCCCGCGCCACGATGGGGGTACCGGTCGCCATCGCCTGGACGAGCGTCGGATTGGTGCCGCCCACACTATGCCCGTGGAAGTACACGCCCGCGTGCTGCCACAGGGCGAGCAGACGGGCGTCGTCGCTGATGTGACCCAGGGCATGGACGTTCGGGTTCCGCTCGGCGAGGAGACGCGCCTGCTCGTCGAGCGGACCGCCGTAGCCGGAGGACCCCACGATGACGACGGGATACCTCTCGGCGATCGACTCGGCGGCGTCGAGGAACTCGGGGATGGTGTTCTCGGGGACGAAGCGAGCCACCGCCAGCACATATCCACGATGAGTCAATCCCGGCTCAACGGGAAGGTCGGGCGGGACGTCTCCTCCGTAAGGGATGAACACTCCGTCGCGACGGAACTCGCTGTTCCAGCGCCGCTCGATCTCGCGGGAGTCGAAGACCAGGTCGTCCGCGAAGCGGGCCGTCATCCGCGCACCCGTCTTGAAGACGAACTTCGCGAGACGTCCCCATTTGGCGCGGTCCCACTCGATGCCGTCGACATTGACCAATGTCTTCACGCCGCGCAGCTTGAGCAACGGGAGGAAGAAGCCGTTCGCGACATTCATGACCAGGGCGACATCGGGCTTGGTGCGGGCGGCATGCATGCTCGCGGTGAGCCCGTACGACAGGGTGCTCAGGGACTTGCTCTCGATCCCCCGGGTGACCTCGGTACGCACGCGAGTGTCGCGCTCGGGGTCGTCGACCTTGGTCGCACCGGCGCGCCCGTAGACGGTGACGTCCCATCCCTCCCCCGCGAGGAAGGGAGCCAGCTTCCGCACCGCCGTCTCGAAACCGCCGTAGTAACTCGGATAGCCACGCGTCCCGATGATTGCGACTGATGAAGCCATACGCGTGCGTGCTCCCCCTCGTCAGAAATGGGTTTCTACCCATATCGAAATAATCCCCCCAGCTTATCGCTAGGAATCGGGACTAATTGAGCGCACCGCGCGAGCCGCGAAAAGCGCCGGAGGGCGGAAGCCCCCCGGCATCGACCTTCCCGCTATTCCGCGAAACCCGCGCGGAACGCGTCGCACGACGCGTCGATCGAGACGGCCGTGTCGTTCGCCGTCGGCGTGTGACGCAGGTCGAGCGGCCCCAGCGGTCCCGACGGAAGCTGAACCGTGTACGAGACCGTGCGATTCTCGTTCTGACCGAGGGTGACCATTCGGCTCTCGCCGGTGTTGTTATTTTCGACCCCGCTGCGGGAAAGCGAAGGAATGTCGCCGTCGCTAGGATCCATCGCCGTGATCGTCGCACCCGGAGGGGCGAAGAAGAGCGTGTTGAGCATCATCGTGGTCTTCGGCAGCCCGTACTCGGTGTTGCGGAAACCGAGCGTGTAGGCGTTGGTGATGTCGTCCGTGATGCCGTTGTGCAGGTTCATGGAGACATTCACCGTCCGGTCGGCCGCGTTGCAGGTGGCGGACACCGCGGTGGTCAAGTGGTACTCGAGCTTGCCGATGGAGAAGTCGTTGAGGTAGATCCCGAGCTGCGTCGACGCCGCATTGTCCGGGCGCAGGCCACCGTCGAGGCCCACTTCTGTCACAAGGGCCTGAGCCTGCTCGTCGGTGAACCACAGATTGATGCGCTGCTCCTGGGCACTGCGCGTCAACTGATCGAACATCGCGATCGGGTTCCACTGTCCACCCGCCAGACGGGAGAACACGGTCGAGGACACCGTCGCGAAGAACTCGTCCGAGGAGCGGCCGTTGTCGCCGGCATCGCCGAAGCGCTGATAGGCGTCGCTCAGCAGGAGCTTCACCGCGTTCTCCGCGGTGATCTGCTCACCGGACGGGAGATCCACCGGCCCGAGGACCTCGAGCATGTGCGCGAGCACCACCGGGTCGATCGACATGACTCCGTCGAACTGCGAGCCGTCGGTGCGGTCCCAGAGCGACTCGAAGAGGCGGGCCGTGGTGGGGAAGTCCGGGGTGAAGGTGTAGTCCTGCGAGTAGCGAGTGAAGGTGTCCGGGTAGAGGGCGAGAGTGCTTTCGGGCAGGTCGAGCACCGAGCGCCCCGCCTGACCCGCGGCGTAGAACGCCATCGAGTCGGACTGCTCCTTGAGCTCGATGCGACCGTTGTCCACGACCATGACGCTCGACGCGGCAGGGTTGCCGCCGGTCGCGCGGATCTCGGCGTTGTTCTGGAACACGACAAGGTACGTCTTGGGGCCGTCCCCGCCTGCCGCCGCGAGCAGGGAAGGCAGGTACTTCTGGACCAGGGTCAACGAGGGGGCGGCCTGATCGACGATTTGAGCGACCTGGTCGAGCGGTTCGGTGACGATGGGGAGAAGGTTCGTCCGGTCGATGCCGTCCGTGACGACCTTCGCATCCGTGAAAGCGCTGGTGATCTCCGGGAGAGCCCCCTCCGCCTGGCGGAACGGCTCGAGGTTGATGCCGCCGCCCTCGACGGCGAGGGAGGAGAAATCGGATGCCGAGAGGAGCGCGACCGTCGGCGGCAGCGCGCGACCGGTCAACTCCCGCGTCATCGCGGTGAGTTCCTGAACGGCCTCCGTGTTGTCCTTGACCAGCGGGATCGACGAGGCGAGATCCCACAGAGGCCCCGCGGACCCGGCATCCGCCCGCTCCGTCATCTGGAGTACCTCACCCGAGACCTGGTTCAAGCCGTCGATGTCGCGGTTCGCCACGATCTGGGGAACGAACGACAACTTCGTCTGCGCGCCGAGGAGGTCGGTGCGCACGACACCCGCTTGCTGCATGAACGCCAGCGCCACGACGCCGATCGCACAGGCGGCGAGGCCGAGGACACCGAGCGTCCACCCGACGATCGCACCGACGATCTTTCCCCGACCGGACGCGACGGGCTCCGCGGCCTCCGCGCGTCGGCGGCGACGCGTCTGATCCTCATGCGCTGCCGTCATGCGGTGCCGCCTTCGATCGGAGTGGTCGGTTCGGGGATCGGGATGGTCGGTTCCGTCGGCTGCGGCTCGGGGTCCGGCGTCGGCTCCGGCTGAGTCGGCTCCGGCGACGGCTCGGGGTCCGGGGAGGGAGCGGGCTGGGACGGTTCCGGGGAGGGGGTGCCGGGATCGGACGTGTTCGAGTCCGGGTCACCGCCGTTGCCGGTACCGCCGTTCGGGTTGGTCGGGCGATTCGGCGTCGCCTCCCTTTCCGCCTCTTCCAGGGCGACGACGCGCGCGTTCTCGACGCGCAGCGCGTCCACCGCCACGGCATATGCCGGCATGTCCGAGAGCCCGTCGCCGCCGGCCTGCTGGGCGCTCACGATGCGAGCGGCAGCATCGGTGACCGCCGTGCGGAAG
>NZ_LDRT01000066.1 GCF_001476655.1 Microbacterium testaceum
TCGCCAACCGCGGCGAGATCGCCTGTCGGATCATCCGCACCCTTCGCTCCCTCGGCATCCGCTCGGTCGCCGTCTTCAGCGACGCGGATGCCGATGCCCGCCACGTCCACCTCGCCGATGTCGCGGTGCGCCTGGGACCGGCGCCGGCGGCGCGGAGCTACCTCGACGTGGACGCCGTGATCCGCGCGGCGCGCGAGACCGGTGCGGAGGCCATTCATCCCGGCTACGGATTCCTCGCCGAGAACGCCGCGTTCGCCCGCGCGTGCGAGGACGCGGGGATCGTCTTCATCGGTCCGAGCGCGGAAGCGATCCGGGTCATGGGCGACAAGATCACCGCCAAGCACGCCGTCGAGGCGCGCGGGGTGCGCACGGTTCCCGGTGTCGCGCGGGCCGGGATGACGGATGACGAACTCATCGCCGCGGGTGAGGTTGTGGGCTACCCCCTTCTCATCAAGCCCTCGGCGGGAGGTGGGGGCAAGGGCATGCATGTCGTCGAGGCGCCCGAGGCGCTGGCGGGGGCGATCGCCGCCGCCCGACGCGAGGCGGCGGCCAGCTTCGGCGACGACACGCTCTTCCTCGAGCGCTACGTCCGCGCCCCCCGCCACATCGAGGTGCAGGTGCTCGCCGACGCGCACGGCGGAGTCGTCCACCTGGGCGAGCGCGAGTGCTCGCTCCAGCGCCGCCACCAGAAGGTCATCGAAGAGGCGCCGTCGCCGTTGCTCGACGCCGAGACCCGCGCGCGCATCGGCCAGGCCGCGTGCGAGACCGCCCGGAGCGTCGACTATCGCGGAGCGGGCACCGTCGAGTTCATCGTGTCGGCCGAGGCGCCTGGGGAGTTCTTCTTCATGGAGATGAACACGCGCCTGCAGGTCGAGCATCCGGTCACCGAAGAGGTCACGGGCCTCGACCTCGTCGAGCAGCAGCTGCGGATCGCCGCGGGCGAGCCGCTCGGTTTCGATCAGGATGCCGTCACCCTCACCGGGCACGCGATCGAGGCGCGCGTGTACGCCGAGGATCCGGCATCCGGATTCCTGCCGACCGGCGGTCACGTCTCGCGCGTGCGGCACCCGCGCGGGGAGGGGATCCGCGTCGATACGGCGCTCGAGGACGGCCTCGAGGTCTCGGTCGACTATGACCCCATGCTCGCGAAGATCATCGCGTGGGGGCCCGATCGCGAGATCGCGAGGCGGCGACTCGTCGCCGCGCTGGGCGACACCGCGGTGTTCGGTTTCGCGACGAACGTAGCGTTCCTTCGGGCGCTGCTCGAGGTTCCCGCCGTGGTCGCGGGAGAGCTCGACACGGGGCTCATCGGTCGCGAGCTGGAGGGCCTCACGACGGAGGCGCTCGACGAGCGTGCCTTTGCCGAAGCGGCTCTGATCCTGGATGCCGCGGCCTCGCGCGCACGGGAACCGTGGCGACGCCGAGACGGCTGGCGGCTGGGGGCACCTGCGCCCCGGCGCTACCCCCTCGCGCTCGGCGGGGAGCAGCGGACCCTGGCGGTGTCGGGTGCGGGGGAGACGCTTGCGGTCGCGGCAGGCGCACCGCCCGCGCGCGTCGGCGAGGACGAGGGGCCGGTGCCGAGCGTGCGCGCCGAGGGGTCCGGGCCGGCGCGGCTCGCCCGACACGACGACGGTCTCGTCTCGGTCACCCTCGACGGGCGCACGCGCACCTTCGCGACGGAGGTCGACGCCGACGGTGTGTGGATCGCGCGAGAGGGCGCGGTGCTGCGCGTCTCGCCCGTCCTCACCGAGCACCGCGCGGACACCGCCGCGGAGGCCGACCCGCAGCTCGTCTCGCCGATGCCGGGCACGGTGGTGGCCGTTCATGTCGCCGACGGCGCGACGGTCGCCGTCGGCGACGCGGTGCTCGCCGTCGAGGCGATGAAGATGGAGCACGTGGTGCGATCGAGCGCAGCCGGAAGGGTCGCGCTGCAGGCGCGTGTCGGCGATGTCGTGTCACGCGGGCAGGCCCTCGCGGTGGTCGTGCCGGGCGACCCGGGCGCGGGCGCGGAACCGGGCGCGGGCCCGGGCACCGAACCGGGCGCCGAACCGGGCGCCGACGGGGCGACGGTCGCGCCGAGCCCCGACGACGAAAGGGGCGCCGAGTGAGTGGCATCCGGATCATCCAGCGAGGGCTGTACTTCGACGAGCTGGTGGAGGGCGCGACCTACGTGCACAGCCCCGGCCGTACGGTGACCGAGGCCGACAACGTGCTCTTCACGACCCTGACGATGAACACGCAGTCCCTGCACCTGGATGCCGCGTGGGCGGCGTCGACGGAGTTCGGGGAGCGTCTGGTGAACAGCATGTTCACGCTGTCGACGATGGTCGGGCTCTCGGTCGCGCAGCTCACGCAGGGCACGATCGTCGCGAACCTCGGATTCAGCGAGGTGCGCTTCCCGGCGCCCGTGCGCGTCGGTGACACCCTGTACGCCGAGACGCTCATCGCGGGCAAGCGGCTCTCGGTCTCGCGGCCGGGGCAGGGGATCGTGGAGTTCGCCCACACGATGCGCAACCAGAATGGGGTGGTGGTCGCCGAAGCGCGCCGCTCGACGCTCATGCTCATGAGCCCCGCGTCCGCTTCGGGCCCCGCGACCGCGCCCGGCCCCGACCCGGCCCCTGACCGCGACCCCGAGGAGGAGCCTTGATACATGGCCCCGCCCTGCTGTTCTGCCCCGCCGATCGCCCCGACCGCTACGCCAAGGCGGCCGCGGCGGCCGACACCGTGATCCTCGACCTCGAGGACGCCGTCGCCCCCGCCGACAAGGAGCGGGCGCGCGAGGCGCTCGCCGCGAGCACGCTCGACCCGGCGCGGGTGATCGTCCGGCTCAACGCGGCGGGAACACCCGAGCACGCTCTCGATCTCGCCGCCGTTCGTGCGACCGCGTACACGACGGTGATGCTCGCCAAGGCCGAGTCCGCCGCCGACGTCGAGGCCACTCCGGGCCTGCGCGTGCTCGCGCTGTGCGAGACCGCGCGCGGCGTGGTGAACGCGGCCGAGATCGCCGCGCACCCCGCCACGGTCGGGCTCATGTGGGGCGCCGAAGACCTCATCGCGAGTATGAACGGGCGCTCGAGTCGCTTCGCCGACGGCCGCTACCGCGACGTCGCCCGCACCGCGCGCGCGACCGTGCTGCTGGCCGCCCGTGCCCACGGCAAGGACGCGATCGACGCGGTGCACCTCGACCTCGCCGATCTCGATGGCCTGCGCGCCGAGTGCGAGGATGCCGCCGCCTCGGGCTTCACCGCGACCGCGTGCATCCATCCGACGCAGGTGGCCACGATCCGCGCCGCGTTCGCGAGCACCGACGCCGAACGCGAGTGGGCCCGGGCCGTTCTCGCCGAGGCGGAGGGGCAGCCCGGGGTGTTCCGCTTCCGGGGACGCATGATCGACGAGCCCGTGCTGCGGCAGGCGCGCGAGGTACTGCGATGACCGCGACCTGGAGAGCCACGCAGAAGGCGAACCGTCGCGCCTCTCTGATGCGGTCGGCCGCAGCCCTGTTCGCCGAGCGAGGTTTCGCGGCGGTGTCGACCGTGGAGCTCGGCGAGGCCGTCGGCATGAGCGGCCCCGCGCTGTACAACTACTTCCCGAGCAAGGAGGCGCTGCTCGCCGAGTTGCTGATCGACGCCAGCCAGCGCCTGCTCGAGGGGGGTCGCGCCCTCGTCGCCGAAGGGGGAGCTCCGGGTGAGGTGCTCGCGCGGCTGGTGCGGTTCCACCTGGACTTCGCGACGGCCGACCCCGACACCATCCGCATCCAGGACCGCGAGCTCGCCCAGCTGCCCGCCGATGTCAACCACCGCGTGCGGAGCCTGCAGCGTCAGTACGTGCAGGAGTGGGATGCCGTCCTGGCATCCGTGCGCCCCGAGCTCGATGCCGCCGAGCGCCAGACGCGCCTCCTCGGGACCTTCGGCTTGCTCAACTCGACCCCGCACAGCGCGGACTCCTCCGGCGAGCGAGCCGCGGAGATCCTCGCCGCGATGGCGCTGCGCGCGCTCGTGGGATCGGCCGGCTGACCCGATGTGTCGGTCCGGGGGTGTCGGGCCTCACCTCCGCCGGACGGTACGGCCGCTCACTCCGGCAGGAAGAACTCCCGCGCGAGCGGGGCGATCTCGATTCCGGATGCCGTCGCGGCGGTGACCCAGCGCAGCTCCACGATCTCGGCATCCAGGACAGGCTCCTGGTCGCCGATGTCGACACGGAACACGTCCGCGACCACCTCGAAGCCGGGTTCGTTCGCGGCCGCGGCCGCGAACTCGCCGAGCGGTTCGAGGGCGGCGGGGTCGACGTCGAGGCGGATCTCCTCGGCGAGCTCGCGGGCCAGCGTCTCGGCCGGCGTCTCCCCGGCCTCGGGCTTTCCGCCCGGTTGCATGAACGCGGTGGTCCCGGCCTTGCGCACGAGCAGCAGGCGCCCCTCGGCGTCGGTGATCACCGCGGCGGACACTCGGATTCGGCGGGGTTCCGTGGCTTCCTGTCGCACCCCCGCACGCTAACACCCCGCGCCCGCGAGCCTTGAGTGTCCAAGACACGCCGTAAGGCGTCCGCCCGTAACGGCGTGTCTTGGACAGTCAACGGGGTGCGGCGCCCGCCCGTGTCACGCCGTCCCGCGGCGGATACTCGCCACGATCGGGCGCGTCGACGCCAGGGCCGCGGCGACCAGGGCGAAGCCCGCGACGAACGTCAGCGCGATCGTGGCGACCGAGAGCGGGGCGATGAGCAGGCTCATCCCGACGATCGGGAACGACAGCACCCCGCCCAGCACGGCACCGCCGATCGCCGCCCAACGCAGCGGGACCATGACGGTGAGGCGACGGGCGCGGCGGAGCTCGGCGTCCGGGATGCCGAGTCGGTCGAGGCCCACGATCAGGTCGCGCTCCTCGAGCACCGACGCCGCCTGCGTGACCCCGACCGCGCACGCGAGGAGGACGAAGGCGATGCCGAGGGTGAGGAGCACCCCGGTGCGGATGTCGGCCATCAGCGTCCCCTCCGCGTCCCCCGCGGCCCCGGCCACGTCGGCGATCGCGAGACCGCAGCCGGCGACCACCGCGATGAACGACACGATGGCCATGCCCGACACCCGGCGCCACGACGGTCCCGCATGGGCGGCGAGCTCCCGACCGGCGACGAGCGCGGCCGCTCCCGTGGCGTGACGGGCCATCGCCCGCCCCCGCGCGGCGACGATCGGCGCGCCGATGAGGTTCAGCAGGGCCATCCCGCCCGCGAACACGCCGAGCAGCACGGCCAGGGCGATCGCCGGGCCGAGGAGCTCGCCCACCACCGCGAAGTTCGCCACCAGGAGAGCGACGCAGGCCAGAGCGACGAGGCCGACGATCAGCGCCCCGCGCCGCGAGGGCGGGGCGGCGCTGCGCGTCCGCACGCCCAGCGGGGTCACGGTGACTCTCCGCAGGCTCGCGGCCGCGCTGACCGCCGCGATCACGACCACGCCCGCGAGCACCGCGGCCCCGAGCAGCGGGTCGATCGCGACGGAGGGGATGCCGACGGGACCGCCGAAGAAGGGGAGCAGCCCGACGAGCGGCAGGAGCACGACGTACAGGGCCACGCCCGCGATCGCTCCCGCGGCGGCGACCAGCGTCGCCTCGAGCACCGTGAGCGACCAGATCTCGCGGCCGCTCGCGCCCAGCAGGCGCAGCGTCGCGAGGCGGTCGTTGCGACGGCGGCTCGACAGTCGGGCGGCCGCAGCGCCCAGCGTGACGAGGGGGACGGCGAGCAGCAGAAGTGCGAGCGAGGCCAGGATGCCGTACAGGCCGTCGCCCGCGTCCTGAGCGCGGGGGTCCACGAGGAACATGCGCGCGCCGCCGGCGACGACGAGGAGCAGAGCCGTGGTCACCGCGAAAGCGACGGCGGGGAGGACGATCGCGGCGCGACCCTGACGGCTGGGCCGCGACAGCAGGCGCGCGAGGGGGAGGACGGTGCTCATCGCACGGCCTCCGCGGGAGCAGGAGCGGCGGCGGATGCGGTGTCGTCGATCACTCGACCGTCGCGCAGGCGCACGATGCGCGAGCACCGTCGAGCGACCTCGCCGTCGTGCGTGACCATCACCAGCGTCCGGCCCTGGCCCGTCGTGGCGTGCAGGAGCGCGCTCAGCACGTCGGCCGAGGTGGCCGAATCCAGCGCACCGGTGGGCTCGTCCGCGAACACGACGGTCGCTCCCGTCACCTGCGCGCGGGCGATCGCGACGCGCTGCGCCTGCCCGCCCGAGAGCTGACCGATACGGCGGGACTCCATTCCCGCGAGCCCCAGGGCGGCGAGCCACCCGGCGGCGTGCCGCTCGGCATCCTGTCGTCTCATGCCGGTGAGCAGGAGCGGGAGGGCGGCGTTCTCGACGGCGGTGAGCTCGGGCAGCAGCAGGTGTTCCTGGAACACGAAGCCGAGGAGCGTGCGGCGGACGCGCGCCCGCTCACCCTCGCTGAGACCGACGAGCTCGGTCGGCTCCGCGCCCGGGGGTGAGAGCACGACCGAGCCCGAGTCGGGCGCGGTCACGGCCGCGAGCGCGTGCAGGAGGGTCGTCTTGCCGGAGCCCGAGGCACCCATGACGGCGACGGACTCGCCGGGGCGAATGGTGAGCGAGATGTCGTCGAGAGCGGCCAGCTCTCCGTAGCGCTTGACGAGTCCGGTCGCGGTGAGGACGGGGGAGGAGGTCATGCTTCCATCCCAGCCGCGCGGGGCGGCCGCGTCGTCCGTCTCGGGGCCCATCCGCATCCGCCGCGGGAGGGATCGCGGCTACCCCACGAGGATGCGGGCACGGCCGCCGATGTGCACGGCGGTGACGGGCACCCCGTAGACCTCCGACACACGCGCGGCCGACAGCGCGGCCCCCGGGGCCCCGTCGGCGAGCACCCGCCCGTGCTGCAGGAGCAGCACGCGCGTGCAGTACGCCGCCGCGAGGTCGAGGTCGTGCAGGGTCAGCACCGCGGTGGCCCCCGTGTCGCGCAGGTGGGTGAGCAGCGCGTGCTGGTGTCGTAGGTCGAGGTGATTCGTGGGCTCGTCGAGCAGCACCGCTTCGGCGTCCTGCGCGAAGGCGCGCGCGAGGAGCACGCGGCGCCGCTCCCCACCCGACAGGGCGTCGAGCGTGCGGTCGAGCAGCGACGTGAGCTCCCACCGCTCCGCCACCTCGGCGATGACGGCGTGATCGTCGCCGTCGTAGCGGTGCCAGTCGCCGCGCCCCGCCGAACGTCCCAGCAGGAGCACGTCGCGTGCGCGATACGGCAGGTCGGTGTGTTCGTCCTGGGCGACGAAGGCGAGGTGTCGTGCCCGCTCCCGCTCCCGCAGCCGGTGCAGGTCGCGTCCGTGCAGGCGGACGCGCCCGCCGGCCGGGCGGCTGAGCCCGGCCAGCGCGCGCAGGAGCGAGGTCTTCCCGGCGCCGTTGGGGCCGACGACGGCGACGCGCTCGCCGGGGCGCAGGGTGAACGAGAGGTTCTCGATCACCCGGCGCCGTCCGTGCGCGACGACGACGTCCTCGGCCTCCAGCAGGGCCGGCCCCTCGGCCGCGGAGTCGTCAGTCACGTGTCCCCGAGGCGATGGCTTCGAGGCCGGCGACGGCGGCGGGCGACGGGCTCGACGTGTCGGCGCTCACCATCACGATGCGACCGGCCTTCACGGCATCCAGTTCTCCGATCCCGGGTTCGGCGAGCAGTTTCTCGCGCGCCTGTTCCGCGGTCTCGCCGTACAGGCCGTGCGTGAGGACGATCCAGGTCGGCTGCGCGGAGAGAAGGCTCTCGGTCGAGACCGTGAGGTACGCGTCGCTCTGGTCGCCGTAGACGTTGTGGAGGCCGGCGGCGGTGAGAACGGCCGCCGGAAGGCCCGCTCCGCCGTATGCCGAGATCGGGTCCTCCGACGAGAAGTAGTACACCCACGCGGCCGAGTCGCCGGTCGCGGGGCGCGTGGCCGCGGCGATCCGCGCGTCGAGCGCGTCGGCGGCGGCGTCGGCGGTCTCGCTCGTGCCGAAGACGGTGCCCAGGCGCCGCACGTCGTCGGTGACGGTGTGCAGGTCCACCGCCTCGCTGTCGGTCTGGGCGTCGTGTCCGCATTCGCCCTGCACCGTCAGGATCGGGATTCCGGCTGCCTTCACCTGCGCGGGGTCCGCCGAGAAGAGCCCGTAGCCGAACACCAGGTCGGGAGTGGCCCCCACGATCGTCTCGGTCGTGGGATCGGCGGGGTCGATGATGAGGGCGTCCGAGGGCGGGTCGGCGATCGAGTCCGACAGGGCCGCCCCGAACTCGGCCGTTCGGGCCGTGATCGCCGTGCTCGCCCCTGCCGCGTCGAGCAGCTCGACCGCGGCGGTGCCGACGGTGAGCACTCGTTCGGGGCGCGCGTCGATCTGCACGTCGGTACCGCAGTCCGTGACGGTGACGGGGTATGCGCCGGCGGCGGTCGACGCCGGGGCGGCGGCGGAAGACGAGCAGCCGGCCAAGAGTGCGGCCCCGGACAAGAGGAGGGCGGTGGCGAGGGTCGGGCGAGAACGCATCGGGTTCCTTTCGGGTGGCGCTGTCAGGCGTCGCGGCTGCGACGGGCGATCAGCAGGAGGAGCAGGGGAGTGCCGAGCAGGGCGGTCAGGATGCCGAGGGGGATCTCGCGCGGCGCGAGCACGGTGCGCGCGAGGGTGTCGGCGGCGACGAGGAGCATGCCGCCGAGCAGCGCACTCGTCGGCAGGAGCAGGCGGTGCGTCGCTCCCACGAGTCCGCGGGCGAGGTGGGGGACGACGAGGCCGACGAAGCCGATGGACCCGCTGACCGCCACGGCGGCCGCGATCGCGACGGCGGTGACGACGGCGACGTTGCGCCGGAGACGGTCGGGGTCGCTGCCGAGGCTCCGGGCGACGTCGTCGCCGAGTCCGATGGCATCGAGCCGTCGGCCCCAGACGGTCAGGAGTCCGACGGCGGCGAGGAGCGCGAGCGCGACGACCGGGAGATCGGCCCACGACGCCTGGCCGAGCGATCCGAGCATCCAGAACGTGATCGCTCGGATCGCGTCGCGGTTGTCGGAGAGCACGACGACGAGGTTCGTCACGGCCGACAGCGCGTAGCCGACGGCGAGTCCGGCGAGCACGAGGCGACCCGATCCGAGACGCCGGCGGGGCCCGACGAGCACCAGCACGATCACGAGCGCGAGCACCGCCCCGACGAACGCCCCGCCCGAGGTCGAGAGTGCGCCCGCGAAGGCCCCGGCGCCGAGGGCGATCACGGCGGCCGCGCCGAGGGAGGCGCCGGAGGTGATGCCGAGCAGGTAGGGGTCGGCGAGGTCGTTGCGGACGACCGCCTGCAGAGCGGCGCCGCTGGCGGCGAGGATGGCGCCGACGCAGAACCCGAGCAGCACGCGCGGGGCGCGCAGCTGCCCGACGACGGCGTCGGCCAGGCGCGTGGCATCCGTGGTCCCGGCCGTGTCGGTGAGTCCGCGCCAGACCGCGTCGACGACGTCGACGGGGGTGAGTGCGACCTGCCCGGCGGCGATGCCGAGGACCGCGACCACCGGCGCGGCCGCGCACAGGAGCCCGATCACGGCGGCGCCTCGCCGGCGGCGCCACGGCGCCGGAGTCGACTTGACGTCGGCCGCTCGCGCTTCTACGGTCATGGCCTAATGATAACCATTCTCAATAAGGCGTTCTGACATGACCCATCTCCGCCTTCTCCGCCTGTGGCGCGGTCACGCGGGGGCGCTTCTCGCGCTCGTCGCCGTCGGCGTGGCGATCTCCGCCACCTGGGCGGTGCAGGCGGTGCTGCTCTCGCGGCTGTTCGCAGGTCTGCTCGGCGGGCGCTCGCTCGTCGACCCCTCGTTGGCGCCGATGCTCGTCGCCGTCGCCGCGGTGCTGCTCGTGCGCCCCGCGCTGACGCTCACGCGGGCCGTGGTCGCGCATCGGACGATGGATGCCGTCAAGCGCGACCTGCGCGAGCACGCCGTCGCCGCGCTGATCCACCGCACCGCTCGCACACCGGGCGAGGGACGCAGCGGCGCGGATCAGGCGACGGTGACGGACGGCGTCGAGAACCTCGACGCCTACCTCTCGGCCTACGTGCCGCAGTTGGCGGTGACCGGCGTGGTCTTCGTCGCCGTAGGGACGAGCCTCGTGCTGGTCGACCCCCTCATCGGGGTCGTGGCGATCGCCGCGGCGACGCTCCTGCCGCTGGTCCCGCGCCTGTGGGATCGCGTGCTCGCCGCGCGGGGCGGAGAGCACTGGGACGCCTATCAGAACCTGCACTCCGAGTTCGTCGACTCGATGCACGGGATGACGACCCTCGTGGCGTTCGGCGAGGAGGAACGCCGCGAGCGTGAGCTCGCCGCGGCCTCGGACACCCTCCTGCGGCGGACGCTTCGCCAGCTCAGCGTGTCGCTCGTGGAGTCGGGCCTTTCGCAGTTCGCCCTGCTCGCGATCCCGGCTCTGGTGCTCGTCCTGGTCGCCGTGCGCGGGGGAGAGCTGAGCGCGTTCCAGATGTTCGCCGCGGTGCTGCTGTCGATCGAGCTCGTACGGCCCCTGCGGGAGCTCGCCGCCGCCTGGCACGCGGGCTATCTGGGTACTTTCTCCGGTCCTCTCGTCCTCGACCTCGTCGAGGCCGATCGGGGGCGGCGAGACCCGGCCCCCGTCTCCCGCGCCGAGGTCGCCCTGCCGTTGGAGGTGACGGGGCTGCGCCTGCGGCATCCGAACTCCCCGGCTCCGGTCGTCGATGATGCGTCCTTCCGCGTGGATGCCGGACTCACCGCCGTCGTCGGGCCCACCGGCGCGGGCAAGTCGTCGATCGCGGCCGCCGTGGCGGGACTGCTCGAGCCCGAGGCCGGCACGATCTCGCTCGGCGGACGGACCCTGAGCACCGACGAGCTGCGCGCGCGGGTGAGCCTCGTCGCCCAGGACCCGGCGCTGTTCACGGCCGACGTCCGCGCCGAGATCCTCCTCGGCGCTCCGGGCGACCCCGCACACGTCGACGAGGTCGCCGCGCGGGCGGGGATCGGCCCCGACACGCCGCTCGGCGACGGCGGAGCGGTCCTCTCGGGCGGGCAGCGCCAGCGCGTCGCGATCGCGCGCGGCGACATGCAGCACCGGCGCGTGCTGGTGCTCGACGAGGCCACCTCGGCTCTCGATCCCGCGGCGGAGGCCCGCGTGATCGCGGCCCTGCGCGCGGCTCACCCCGACGACGCGCTCCTCGCGATCACGCACCGCTTGGCGGTGGCCGAGAGCGCCGACCGCGTCCTCGTCGTCGAAGGCGGCCGCATCACCGAGACCGGCACGCCCGAGGAACTGCGCGAGCGCGCGGGCGCCTACGCAGCGCTCCTCGCGGCCGAGGGTCGCACGGTCGTCTCGGGAGGTCGGGCGTGAACGTCCTGCGGCCTCTCGGCCTGCTCGTGCCCTACCTGCTTCGGCGGCGCGGACTGTTCCTGGGCGTCCTCGCGGTCGTCACCGTCGGCATGCTCTCCTCCGTCGCGGTGTCGGTGCTCTCGGTCTCCGCGGCGTCGGCGCTCGCCGTGGCGGCGGGGGCGCCCGCCCTCGTGCTGGCTGTCGTCGCGGCGGTCGTGGCCGCGGGACTGGCCGCGTGGGGCGAGCAGTGGTTCGCGCACGTCCTCGCCTATCGGGTGATCGACGCGCTCCGCATCGACGTCCACCGGGCGATCGCGCGTCTCGCTCCGGTGGGCTTGGCCCGCCGCCGTTCCGGCGACACGGTGGCGGCGGCGATGGGCGACGTGGAGTCGTTGGAGTGGTTCGCCGCGCACACGGTGGCCCAGGTCTCGGCGGGGGTCCTCGCCTGCCTCATGATCGACGTCACCGCCGTCGTGCTCCTCGGACCGCTGTGGCTCCTCCTCTTCCCGGCGCAGGCGTTGCTCGTGGCCGTGCCCCTGCTGTTCGCGGGCCGCGCTGCGGAGCAGGGCCGCGTCCTGCGGGCGGCGCTCGCGCGGCTGTCGGCTCGGGTCCTCGCGGCGCGTTCCAGCGCACGCGATGTCGTGCTGCTCGGTCGGGTCGGGATCGAGGCCCGTGCCGTGGCCGATGAGACCAGTGCCGTCCAGCGCGCACGGCGGGGGCTCTCGCTCCGCTCGGGGCTGGAGCAGGCTTTGACCGACGCCGTGACCGTGATCGTGCTGCTCAGCACGCTGCTGCTCGCCTCGGCGGCCGTCTCGGCGGGTATGGATGCCACGCTCGCGCCGTCGCTCGTGGTGCTCGCCGCGGCGGCGTTGTCGCCGGCCGCGGTCGCCGCGGGCGCTCTCGGGCGCCTCGGTGAGACGGCGGAGGCGGCCCGTCGCGTCGCAGAGGTACTGCGCGCCCCGGGGGTGCGACCCGCCGACCCGGTGAGTGGCCGGACGCCCTCGACGCCCCACCCGGGCGCCATCGTGGCGCGGGGTCTGCATGCCGCCCATCCCGGAGGGGAGACCGCCGCCCTCGACGGCCTCGATCTCGACCTCTCCCCGGGCGAGCACGTCGCGGTGGTGGGCGAGAGCGGCGCGGGCAAGACGACCCTCGCG
>NZ_LDRT01000067.1 GCF_001476655.1 Microbacterium testaceum
GACGGCGAGGTCGTGCGTGACGAAGAGGTACGCCACTCCCGTGCGGTTCTGGATGTCGATGAACAGGTCCAGGACGCGGGCCTGCGTCGACAGGTCGAGCGCCGAGACCGGCTCGTCGCATACGATGAGCCGCGGCTGCAGCGCGAGCGCGCGGGCGATGGCGACGCGCTGACGCTGTCCGCCCGAGAACTCGCGCGGCAGGCGGTTGCGGGCATCGCCCGGGAGCCCGACCTGGTCGAGCAGGTCGCGCACGCGCTTCTTGGCATCGGAGGCCGAGACCCCGGCGACCGTGAGCGGCTCGACGAGGATCTGCTCGACGGTCATCGAGGGGTTCAGTGACGAGTACGGGTCCTGGAAGACGACCTGGATCTCGGAGCTCAGCGCGCGCCGCGCGGAACGACCGAGGTGCGAGATGTCGCGCCCGTCGTAGGTGATCGTCCCGCCGGTCACCGGAGCGAGGCCGAGGGCGGCGCGGCCGAGCGTGGTCTTGCCCGACCCCGACTCCCCGACCAGGCCCACGGTCTCACCCGGGAGGATGTCGAGAGAGACGCCCTTGAGGGCCCGGAAGGGCTTCGCGCGAAAGCCCTTCCCGGGGTACTCGACGACGAGGTCGTCGATGGTCAGCAGCGGGGTGCTCATGCCACCACTCCGTTCTCGGCGCCGAGCGGCGGCCGCGCGGGACCCTCGTCGAGGATCGCGTCCAGCAGCGCCCGCGTGTACGGGTGCTGCGCGTCGTTGAAGATGGCCCGCACGGGACCCTGCTCGACGAAACGACCGTTCTGCATCACGGTCACCCGGTCGCACAGGTCGGCGACGACGCCGAAGTTGTGCGTGACCAGCAGCATCGCCATGTGGCGCTCCTGCTGCAGGTCGCGCAGCAGCTCGAGCACCTCGGCCTGCACCGTCACGTCGAGCGCGGTGGTGGGCTCGTCGGCGATGATCAGCTCGGGATCGGTCGAGATCGCCCCGGCGATGAGCACGCGCTGCGCCATGCCGCCCGAGACCTCGAAGGGGTAGGCGTCGAACGTGCGCTTCGGCTCGGGAATGCCCACGCGGGCGAGGAGGTCGAGCGAACGCTCCCGCGCGTCCTTGGCTGAGAGGTGCAGGTGCTTACGCAGCGGCTCGACGAGCTGGCTTCCGATGGTGAAGGCCGGGTCGAGATTGCTCATCGGCTCCTGGGGGATGTACCCGATGCGCTTGCCGCGGACACCGGCGTACACGCGCTCCGAGGCGTCGGCCAGGTCGACGCCGTCGAACGAGATGGTGCCGCCGGTCACCGAGCCGCCGCGGGGCAGGAGCCCCAGCACGCCGAACGCGGTCTGGGTCTTGCCGGAGCCCGACTCGCCGATCAGTCCGTGCACCTCGCCCCTGCGGATGTCGAGCGAGACGCCATGGACGACCTCGATGTGCGATCCGTCGGCCTGGTCGTACCCGACCCGCAGGTCGCGGACGCGGAGCACCGCTTCGGTGGATTTGCTCCGCGCGTCCTCGCGGTGAACGATCACGTCGCCGTCCGCGACCTCGGGGATCTCGTCGGGGTCGGTGAGGTCGCCCCCGCCGAGTGCCACAGAGGTGGTCGCGGTGGCGATCGAGCCGGTCGCGGTCAGCACCGCGCGACGGCGACGGCGACGCACGGTGACGGTGCGCTCGAGCTCGTCGCGCAGCACGTTGGCCAGGAGCGTCAGGGCGATGCAGGTCAGGGCGATCGCGAGCGAGGGCCAGATGAGCAGCACGGGGTTCTTGTAGATGTTCTTGAAGCCGTCGGTGAGCATCGAGCCCCAGGTGGGGACGTTGACGTCGCCGAGACCGAGGAATTCCAGCCCCGACTGGATCGCGATGGCGATGCCGGCGATGATCGCCGACTGGATGATGATGGGCGCCCGCACGACCGAGAAGACGTGGCGTCCGATGATGCGGAGGTCGCTGAGTCCCGACACGCGCGCCGCGTCCACGTACAGCTCGCTGCGCACCGCGGTGACCGAGGCGTAGACGAGGCGGAAGTACGCGGGGGCGAGCAGGATGCCGAAGATCACCATCGACAGCCAGACCGAGGGGCCGAGCACGGCGCGTGCCGCCAGCAGCACGACGATGCCGGGCAGGGCCATGTTCAGCTCGGTGACCCACGTGGCGGCGGTGTTGAACCAGCCCTGGTAGTAGCCGGCGATCAGGCCGCTGACCACACCGAGGACGACGGCGACGGCGAGGGCGATGAGGGCGGCGGCGATGCTCGTCTGGGTCGCCGCGAGCAGGCGCGAGAGCACGTCGCGGCCGCTGCCGTCGGTACCGAGGAGGTGCGCGCCCGAGGGGCTGGCGAGGATCGCCCGGATGTCGGCGAAGTTCGGGTCCTGCGGGGCGATGAGGGGGCCGACGACCGCCAGCACCGCGATGAGGGCGAGGAAGCCGAGCGAGACGAGGCCGACGGGGCGCCGCAGCAGGCGGCGGAACAGCGCCACGCGCACCGGGGCGACCGGAACGGTGGGAGGAACGTCGATGGCGGTCATGACAGTCGCACCTTCGGGTTGAGAGCGGCCTGGGCCAGGTCGATGAGGAGGTTGACCACCACGACGATGATCGCGAAGGCGATCACGAGACCCATGACGACGGGGATGTCGCCCTGCGTCGTGGCGCGGACGCTGAGCTGACCCATGCCGGGGATGGCGAAGATCTGCTCGACGATGACCGCACCGCCGAGGAGCCCGACGAACTGCACGGCGAGCACCGCGAGGGCGGGGCCACCGGCGTTGCGCAGCACGTGGCGGTAGATGACGGAGTTCTCGCTGAGGCCGCGCGCGCGGAGGGTGCGGACGTAGTCGCGCGAGGTCGCGTCGATCACCGAGCCGCGCACCTGTTGCGCGACGGTGGCGATCGCGCCGATCGAGAGAGCCACGATCGGAAGGACCACGGATGCCACCCACCCGCTGAACGAGGTGGTCAGGGGCGTGTACCCGGTGGCCTTGAACCAGCCGAGGTTCACCGCGAACACGAGCACGAGAAGCAGAGCGATGAGGAAGCCCGGAACGGCGAAGCCGACGAGGGAGAGGAACTGGACGCCCGCGTCGATCACGCCGCCGCGGCGGGCGGCGAGGACACCGAGAAGGATCGAGAGGATCGCCGCGACGAGGGTCGCGCCGATGACGATCGAGAGGGTGACGGACAGCCGGCCGCTGACGCTCACCGAGACGAGCTCGCCGTTGAACCAGCTGCGGCCGAGGTTGCCCGTGACGGCGGAGGAGAGCCAGTCGCCGTACTGCACGAGGAGGGGGCGGTCCAGGCCCAACTCGGCGGTCTTCTTGGCGACGGTCTCGGCGGTGGCGTTCTCGCCGAGGATGCGGCGGGCGATGTCGCCGCCCGCGGCGTAGAGGAGGGTGAACGCGAGGAAGGAGATGACGGCGATGAGCACGACTCCGGAGAGGAGTCGGCGCACGATGAATGCGAGCATGTGTGGTCCCTGGGGTCCGGGTCGGTCCGTCCGCGCCGGAGCGCGGACGGACCGACGGACGGATCAGTTCTTCGGCGAGAAGTCGAAGATCGACGGGTAGGCGTTGGTGGGCCAGAACTCCAGGTTCGTGTTCGCGTCGGTGGCGAACGTGCCCTGGACGCGGAAGAACGGGGCGAACCAGGCCTGGTCGACGATGTACCTGTTCAGTTCCTTCGCCGCGGCGTCGGCTTCATCCTGCGAACCGTTCTGGATCGTGGAGATGAACGCGTCGACCTTGGGGTCCTGAGAGTGGAACGGGTTGAACGTCGCATCGGGAGCGATCATGAAGTTGATCAGCTGCCAGTCGGGGTTCTGCTCCAGGGCCATCCACGTCGCCGGGTACTTCGGGGCGAGCATGTCCGTGATGAGGTTGCCGACACCGGGGTCGGTGTAATTCACCGTGATGCCGATATCCGACAGCTGCTGCGCGACGAGGTCGAACGTCTGCTGGAACGCGGGGACCGACATCATGTTGATCGAGAAGCCGTTGGGGTAGCCCGCCTCGGCGAGCAGCTTCTTGGCGGCGGTGGGGTCGTACGGGTAGGTGCTGTCCAGCTTCTCGTCGTACGCGGCCGAGGTTGCGGGGAAGACCTGCTCGGTGACGGTGCCGTACCCGCTCTGCAGCGACTGCAAGAGGGCCGGGCGGTCGAAGGCCATGTTGATGGCCTGGCGGACCTTCACGTCGGCGAGCTCGGGCGCCATGGTGCCGGCGCGGTCGAGCAGGAGGAGACCCTGGAAGTCGAGCTCGTTGGACTCGATCGTCCAGCCGGCGCCCTCGACCTCACTGATGGTGTTGTTGTCGGCGATCTTCGCGCCGTTGGCCTCGCCGGCGCGGATGGCGTTGAGGGTCGCCGTCGGGTCCTCGAGGACGTTGATGGTGAGGTTCTGGTACTTCACCGCGTCCTTGTTCCAGTAGTCGGGGTTCGCGGTGTAGTTGTACGTGGTGCCCGTGACCGACGACGCCGTGTCGAGGATGTAGGGGCCCGAGCCGACGGGGTTGGTCGCGACGTCGGCGTTGCCGAACGAGGACGGCGCCTCGATGAGGCCGGGGGCGATCGAGAGCAGATTCACCAGCGACGGGTCGGGAGCGGACTGGGTGATGGTCACCGTGGT
Organism: Microbacterium testaceum; assembly: GCF_001476655.1. GTDB lineage: Bacteria > Actinomycetota > Actinomycetes > Actinomycetales > Microbacteriaceae > Microbacterium > Microbacterium testaceum_C. Next base: position 4,592 of record NZ_LDRT01000067.1, read on the forward strand.
GGCGTCGACGGCGGCGAACTCCTTGCCCGCGAGCGTGGCGGCCTGCGGCGAGGTGCCGTCGCGGAAGCGCTCGAGGCTCGCGACGACGGCGGAGGCGTCGAGCGTCGTGCCGTCCGTGAACTTCACGCCGTCCTTCAGCGTCAGCGTGAGGACCGTGTTGGCGTCGTTGTACTCCCACTTCGTGGCGAGCCAGGGTTGGATCTCGCCCTTCGAATCCTTCTGCAGGAGGGTGTCGAACACCGCCTGGAAGAACGGGCTCCGGTTGCCGTACTCGGCGCCGGCGCCGATGTCGTAGCTCGTGGGCGAGGCGATCGCGGTCAGCGTGAGTCGATCAGCGCTGCCAGACCCCTCGGTCCCCGACCCTCCGCCGGAGCATCCCGTCAGCACGAGTGCTGCCGCGACGGCGAGGGCTGCTGTGGCCTTCCATCGGAACATCGTTGGTCCCTTCATCGTGGCGATACCCCGGTGGATCGCCCTGCGCCGAGACGGTAACAGCAATTCCAAGCGCTCGCTAGATTTTAGAAGTGAAAAACTAGCGGTCGCTAGAAATTCGTTATAAAACGTTTCATGGGAAGGTCGCTCGCTCAGCCGATGGAGTCCTGTGCGAGCGGATACGGTGGCTCAATGACCCAGACGACGCGCACCGCGCGCAAGCCGCGGGGGGAGTACGCCAAAAGCGAGACGACCCGCCAGGCGATTCTCGACGCCGCGCTGGAGGTGTTCGCCGAGTCCGGGTTCCGGGCCGGTTCGCTTCGGGAGATCGCGCAGCGCGTCGGCATGAGCGAAGCGGGACTCCTCCACCACTTCCCGCGCAAGAGCGCCCTGCTCCTCGCCGTTCTCGACCACCGCGACGAGGCGGCGCGCGCCGTGGTCGACTTCGACCTCACCGACGGTGCCGCCACCCTCCAGGGTCTCGTCGAACTCGCCGCGATCAATGCCTCGATGCCGGGCGTCGTCGAGCTGTTCTGCACGCTCTCGGCCGAGGCGACCTCTCCCGCGCACCCCGCGCACGAGTACTTCCAGAAGCGGTACATCTATGTCCGTTCGCGACTCACGGATGCCTTCGAGCTTCTCCGGGTGGCCGGACGCCTCGTCGAAGGGGTCGACCCCGCCCGGGCGGCGGTCACGACGACCGCGCTCATGGACGGCCTGCAGGTGCAGTGGCTCCTCGATCCCGCCTCGACCGACATGTCCCGCGACCTCGCCGCGCACTTCCGGCTGCTCGTCCGCGGGTTCGACCTGCAGGCCCTCGAGGACGTCCTCGACCTGCGGGCGGGGGAGGCCCCGTGATCCGCGAGCCCTTCCTCGAGGGGTGGACGGTCGGCCCGAAGCGCGGTGCCTTCGAAGCGCAGGATGCCGCGACCCTGGCGCACGTCACGCTTCCGCATGACGCCCTCCGTGATCTGCCGCGCTCGCCCGACAGCCCGCAGGGGGCGACGTCCGGCTACTACCCGGGCGGGGTCTTCGAGTACGTGCGGGAATTCGACGTCCCGGAGTCGTGGCGCGACAAGACCGTCGTGTTCGAGTTCGAGGGCGTCTACCGCGACGCCGTCGTGTTCGTGAACGGCGAGCGGGCGGCCCACGAGGGGAGCGGCTACGCGGCCTTCACGGTCGAGGCCGACGCGTTCCTCCGCTTCGGCGAGACCAACCGCCTGAGCGTCGAGGCCCGGGTGCACAAGGACTCCCGCTGGTACACCGGGGCCGGCATCCATCGTCCCGTCCACCTCGTGGTCGCCGATCCCGTGCACGTGCCGCTCGACGGCGTGCGCGTGACGACGCCCGACATCGACGACGAGCGGGCGATCGTCGCCGTCTCGACGCGCGTGCGCAACTCCACCCGGCACACGCGGACGACGCGCCTGTCCTGGGACGTGCGCGACCCCGCGGGGCGGTCCGTCGCGACGGGGTCCTCGCCCGTCACCGTCCTGCCCGGAGAGGATGTCGTCGCCCGCGCCCGTCTGACCGTCGAGCGCCCGCAGCTCTGGAGCATCGACACCCCGGCGCTCTATGAGCTGCACACCGCGCTCGCCGACGAGGGTGACGCGACGCCGCTCGACACGGATCGCACGGTGTTCGGCATCCGGTCCCTCCAGCTCGACCCCGTGCACGGGCTCCGCATCAACGGCGAGAGCGTGACGCTCCGGGGCGCCTGCGTGCACCACGACAACGGCCCCCTCGGTGCCGTCTCGATCGCGGCTGCCGAGGATCGTCGCGTCCGGCTGTTGAAGGAGGCGGGGTTCACCGCGATCCGCAGCTCCCACAACCCGGCTGGCCGCGCGCTGCTCGACGCCTGCGACCGCCACGGCATGGTCGTGATGGACGAGCTCGGGGACGTGTGGACGCGGGCCAAGACGGCGTTCGACCACTCGGTGCGCTTCGCCGACGAGTGGCGGGCCGACGTCGAGGCCCTCGTGGCCAAGGACGTCAACCACCCGAGCGTGATCCTGTACTCGATCGGCAACGAGATCCTCGAGGTCGCGAGCCCCCACGGAGCGGCGTGGAGCAGACGACTCGCCGAGGCCGTGCGTGCTCTCGACGACACCCGCTTCGTCACGAACGGGATCAACGGGATCATCGCGAACCTCGAGCGCATCGCCGACGCGCGCGCCGAGCTCGCGGCATCCGATCCCAACACGCTCATGGCGGGGCTCGGGGCGCAGATGGCGGCGATGAACGCATCGGAGCTCGTCACGCGCACGATCGAGGAGTCCGCCGCCGTCCTCGACGTCGTCGGCTTCAACTACGCCGACTCGCGGTACGCGCTCGACGCCGAGCTGTTCCCGAACCGCGTGATCGTGGGGTCCGAGACCTTTCCCGAGCGCATCGGGGCGCTCTGGCCGCTCGTCTCGGCGCTCCCGCACGTGATCGGCGACTTCACCTGGACCGGGTGGGACTACCTCGGCGAAGCCGGGATCGGCCGGGTCGACTACGTCGACGCTCCCTCGGATGCCCCGACCGACACGGCCGGTCCGTACCCGTACCTGTTCGCGGAGTCCGGAGACCTGGATGCCACGGGCCACCGGCGCACGGTCTCGTTCTTCCGCGAGATCGTCTACGGCCTGCGCACCGAACCGTTCCTCGCCGTGCACCGGCCGCAGTACTACGGCCGCCCGACGGCGGTGACCCCGTGGTCGTGGGACGACACGGTGGCGAGCTGGTCGTGGGACGTCCCCTCGGGCTCGCCCGTCGTGGTCGACGTCTACGCCGACGCCGACGAGGTCGAGCTGCAGCGCGACGGGGACACCGTCGGCGTCGCCCCGGTCGGCGAGGCGCGCGAGTTCACCGCGCGCTTCGACACGGTCTACGTGCCGGGAGAGCTCACCGCGATCGCGCGCCGCGGCGGCGTCGAGGTGGGGCGGACGACGCTCCGCTCGGCCGCCGGCGAGCCGGGCCTGGTCGCGCGGGCGGAAGCCGCCACCATCGGCGCCGGTCTCGACGACCTCGCGTTCGTGCGGATCTCCCTCGAGGACGCGGCCGGTGTCGTGCCCTGCGACGGCGACGTCGTGGTGAGCGTCAGCGTGTCCGGTCCGGGCGTGCTCGCGGGCCTCGGCACGGGCCGGGCGCGCACCGAGGAGCCGCTGTCGGCGGCGTCGGTGACGACCTACGACGGCCGCGCTCTCGCAATCGTGCGCCCGACCGGGGCGGGCGAGATCACGGTGCGGGTGACGGCTCCGGGGTGCCGCGCGGTGGAGGCGAGGGTGCGCGCGGGCGTGTGAGACCGTCGAGGGCTACCGTCGTGATATCGAGGCGCGCGTGCGGCCTGTTTGCCTCCGTTATGGAGGTGAGGCTCGGAAATGCGCGTCGCGGAGTTGAGAGGCGTACCAATATCCGGTGATTTTGGATTTGGCCGTATACCCAAAGTTCTCATGGCAATGAACATGTCCGTCGCACTGGTTACCTTCGCTAATCGCGTGGTTCGCCAGCTGTCGGTGCTACAGGACCACTTCGTATCACTCGTCGACCAGGCGGCAAAACTCCTGCGAATCGGCGTGAAGCACCGACCGACTCGCGAGGCTCGGGGCGGGCGCGCAGTGAGGGGCTGCTGAGGGCGTCCTCGGTGACGAACTGCCATGGTCGGGTGCCCCGCCGTAGCCGGATGAGATATTGTGCTACATTTTTTTGAACCGACAGAACGGGGATGCGTGGCGCCGATCTGGGAGAGCTCGAGCTTCAGGCACGACATCGACAAGCACGACCAGATCTACGCGATGCTGAACGCTACGTACACGGCATCGGTTCCAGAGGAGGCTCGGAACGGGGGAGTCGTGAGACTCTTCATCGGTCCCGAGCATGCGCAGACAGAACGGGAAGTCGAGATCCTCGTTGAGGAGTTCAGCGACGGTCGGGAAGCTCGGATCTTCCATGCGATGCATCTGGGATCGAAGTTCCGTAGCTATCGAGAGGAGAATCCTGATGGCTGAGAAGAAGACCCCACAGACCAACGAAGAACTGGCCTACCGGCTGGCGGAGGACCCGGCGCACCCGCTCCCCGCGCCCGTTGATGTGCGTACAGGCGAGAGCGCGGCGGCGTACGGCCGCGAGTTCTTGCTGCGCGAGTTCGGTGACGAACAAGCCATCCAGGCGGCGATGCGAAAGCCTGGACGACCCCGCAAAGCGACGGTCAAGGTGGCCGCCCGAAAGGGCGCGTCGCCGACCGTGCGCGCTCGAGTGACAGATGCCGACTTCGACACGCTGGCACTGATCGAGGCCAAGACGGGTAAGACTGAGAGCGAACTGGTCCGCGAGGGTGTCGCGCTCGTCATTGCGCGTTACGCGTAGAGACCAGCTTGTCCGCGGCGAGATGGTGACTTACCGCTCCTCTTTCCGTCTCCCGAGCGTCAGCGTCGAGACCAACCCGAGCGTCAGGAAGCCCGCGGCCGTGAACGCCGCGGCGCGCGTCCCGTCGCTGAAGGCCGCGCGCGCGTCCGCCGCGATGTCCTGGGTCGCGGGGGACTGCCCGAGTCCCGCGATCGCCGCGCCCGCACTGTCGACCACCTGCGAGACGACCTGGTCGCGCTGGGCGGCGGGGATCCCGCGATCGTCGAGCGAGCCTGCCAGGACGCCCGCCGTGGTCGAGAAAAGGACCGTGCCGAGGATCGCGACGCCGAGGGCCGCGCCCAACTGCCGTGAGGTCGACTGCGTTCCCGACGCCTGGCCGCTCGCGGCGGGCGGGACGTCGGCGAGGACCACTCCGGTGAGCTGCGCGGTGGCGAGTCCCACCCCGAGGCCGTAGACGAACAGGAAGGGGATGAGCGGTCCCCAGGTGGCATCCGGTCCGATCGTCAGGGCGACGCCCGCGACGCCCACGATCTCGGCGAGGAGGCCGCCGCGCACGACCCACACGGGGGAGGCCTTCCCGCTGAGGGCGCCCGCGATCCCGCTCGCGACGAACGAGCCGATCGCGAGCGAGAGGAGGAGGAGTCCGGTCTGCAGCGCATCGAAGCCGACGACGAACTGCAGCCAGAGCGGCAGGGCCAGGATGATCCCGAACTCGCCGAGCGACACGACCGCGGCCGCGATGTTGCCGTTGCGGAACGATCCGATGCGGAACAGGTCGAACGCCAGCAGGGTCGAGAGGCCGCGCCGCTGCCGCCGGACGCCCCACGCGATGAACCCGGCGAGGGCGACGACCGCGACCGCGAAGGCGATCGGCACGGGGGAGAGCTCGAGAGGCCAGGTCCACGCGCCGATCGTGGGGACGGTGTCGAGCGTCCACCAGCCGTACGTGCGTCCCTCGATGAGGGCGAACACGAGCGGTGCCATGGTGAGCACCGAGAGCAGCGCCCCGACGCCGTCGATCGCCGCACGCTGCTCGCTGCGCGACTCGGCGACGGTGAGCAGCACACCGATCACGATGAGGACGCCGAGCGGGATGTTGATGCCGAACGCCCACCGCCACGAGAACTCCGTCGTGAGCCACCCGCCGAGCAAGGGGCCGACGGCCGCCATTCCGCCGATCGTCGAGCCCCACACGGCGAAGGCGATGCCGCGCTCGCGGCCGCGGAAGGTCGCGTTGATGAGCGAGAGGGTCGTCGGCAGGATCATCGACCCGCCGATGCCCTGCACGAGCCGCGCCGCGATGAGGGCTCCGCCGGAGGGGGCGAGGGATGCCGCGATCGAGGCGAGGGCGAAGACGACCACACCGATGAGCATGAGGCGTCGTCTGCCGAACCTGTCGGCGAGACTACCGAAGACGAGCAGGAACGAGGCGAAGACGAGGGTGTAGGCCTCTTGGACCCACTGCACCTCGGTCGACGAAATCCCGAGATCCTCGACGATCGAGGGGACGGCCACGTTGACGATCGTCGAGTCGACGATGATCAGCGAGACGGCGATGCTGATGAAGACGAGCCCCGCCCAGCGGCGCCGGTCCATGCGTTCGTTCATGTAGCTAGCTTATCTAGCTACATGCGGGAAGGGCCATCCCTTGACGGGAGACGTCAGGAGTGATGCGAGGCCGCGCGAGGTGTCCCCGGTCGAGGCGCGCGCTCCCCGGTGGCGAGCGGGATCGGCGTGGTGCCGGCGATCTCGTCGCTGAAGTCCTCGGGCTCGGGGGAGACGACGGTGAGGGGGCGCGTCTCGTCCAGCGTCAGGCGGAACCGCTTGCTCTCATGACGGTGCACGCGGCCCGAGGACAGCGTCCACGCGACCCCGATCCCGCACGCGAGGAAGGCGACGACGGCGGCGAGGCCGATCGCGACGCGCGGGCCGAACTCGCTCGCGACCCCGCCCACGATCGGCGCGCCGACGGGCGTGCCGCCGAGGAGGATCGCCATGTACAGCGCGAGAACCCGCCCCCGCAGCGCGGGGTCGGTCGTGGTCTGGACGTAGCCGTTCGCGGTGGTCAGCGTCGTGACCACGCAGAAGCCCGTGAGCACGAGCGTCGCGGCGTACGCGCCGTAGCTCGGCGCGAACACGGAGAGAGTGGATGCCACGGCGAACCCGCCCGCGCCCAGGATCACGACGCGCATCCGGGCGCGCTCGCGGCGGGCGGCGAGGAGGGCGCCGGCGAGGGAGCCGATCGCGACGAACGAGCTGAGCAGGCCGAAGCCGTCGGCGCCGCGCCCGAACTCGAGCGCCATGGTCGAGGCGAAGATCGGGAAGTTCATGCCGAACGCGCCGAGCAGGAACACCATCGAGAAGATCACGATGAGGTCGGGGCGCTTCGCCACGTACCGGAAACCGTCCGCGAGTCGGGCGGGCCCGCCGCGGCGGTGGTGCACGACGAGCTCGTGCGGCCGCATGATCAGCAGCGCCGCGAGCATGGCGAGGAAGGTCACGGCGTTGACGAGGAACACCCAGCCCGTGCCGACGACGACGATCATGATGCCCGCGACCGCCGGACCGATGAGCCGCGCGGTGTTGAACGACGCCGCGTTCAGCGCGACGGCGTTCGAGGCGTTCTCCTTCTCGACGAGGTCGGAGACGAAGGTCTGGCGCGCCGGGTTGTCGAAGGCGGTGACCACGCCGAGCGCGAGAGCGAAGCCGTACATCAGGGGGAGCGTCATCGCGCCGGTGAGGATCAGGATGCCGAGGGTGAGCGCGAGAGCGAGCAACGCCGACTGCGTGCACATGATGAGCTTTCGCCGGTCGAAGCGGTCGGCGACCCACCCGGTGACGCTCACCAGCAGGAGCGGCGGGGCGAACTGCAGAGCCATGGTGACGCCCATCGCCGCGGCGTCGTTGTCGGTCAGCTGGGTCAGCACGACCCAGTTCTGCGCGGTCGCCTGCATCCACGCGCCCACGTTCGACACCAGCGCGCCGATGAACCAGACGCGGTAGTTGAACACCGAGAAGGAGCGGAACATCGCGCTCATCTCTCCGCCACCTTCCTCATGATCTCGGCCGCCGCGGCGAGCGTCTCCCGCTCGATGGGGCTCAACCCCTCGAGGGCCTCCTCGAGCCAGGCGTCTCGTCGGCGCACCGTCTCGTCGACGACGGCGCGGCCCGCGTCCGTCAGAGCGATCGTGACCTTGCGCCGGTCGTCCTCGTGCGGGGTGCGCGTGAGGTACCCCGCGTCTTCGAGGAGCGAGACGGTGCGGTTCATCGAGGGAGCGGTGACGCGCTCCCGCTCGGCGAGCCGGCCGAGGGTGTGCTCGCCGTGGATGGCGAGCGCCGCGAGGACCGCGAACTGGCCGTCGCTCATGGAGTCGACCGCGCGCTGCGCGCGGAGCCGCCGCGCCAGTCGGAACGTCGCCATGCGGAGGCCGGATGCCTCGGAGATGAAGACAGGGGTCGGGTCGGGGCGGCCGGTGTTCGTGCTGTTCGTCGTCATCTCAATCGTTAGCATAACTTATTAGTCTTGCTAACGGAATGGGTCGGGCGGCTCGCCCTAAGATCGGGCGCATGCCTGAGTTCGACGACGCCTACGGCATCACGATCGTCTACGACGTCTACGAGGCGACGACGCCCCGGGGCGTCGTGCAGCTGCTCCACGGCGTGGGGGAGCACGCGGGGCGCTACGCGGCGCTGATCGAGGCGCTCGTCGCCGACGGGTACACCGTCTACGCCGACGACCACCGGGGGCACGGGCGCACGGGCCTTCGGCAGTGGGGTGGCGATCACGCGAAGCTCGGGCGCCTCGGTCCCGGCGGTGTCGGCGCGGCGCGCGACGCGGTCTGGACGCTCACGCAGCTCATCCGCGAGCGTCACCCCGACCTCCCGCTCGTGCTCCTCGGGCATTCGTGGGGCTCGTTCCTCGCGCAGATGCTGCTGGATCGGCATCCGGATGCCTTCGACGCGGTCGTCCTGAGCGGCTCCGCCCTGCGCTGGCCCGGCGCTCTCAACCCCGGCGACCTGAATGCCCCGTGGAAGAAGCTCGGCGGCTCGGGCATGCAGTGGCTCTCGAGCGACGAGCAGGTGGGCCGGGACTTCGTGGCCGACCCGCTGACCACGTCGGTGCCGCTCGCGAAGCTCTTCGGGCCGATCGAGGCGGCGAAGCTCTTCGGGCGCCCGCGCCGCCACCTCGAGCGCGATGTCCCGGTGCTGTTGATGGTGGGGCGCGACGACACCGTGGGCGGACCGCGGAGCGTGCACCTGCTGGCTGACGCCTATCGCTCGCGTTCCGGCCTGACCGACGTCACGACCCTCGTGTACCCCGGGGCCCGGCACGAGATCTTCGCCGAGGTGCAGCAGGCCGAGGTGCGCGCCGACCTTCTGGCCTGGCTCGACGCCCGCTTCCCCAGAGCGTAGGTCCCTGAGCCCGTCGAAGGGTCCGGTGGCTTCGACGAGCTCAGCCGCCTCGCGCCCGGGCCGGGGGCCGCGTGGCGGAGGTCCCTGAGCTTGTCGAAGGGCCGGTCGAGTCTGTGTGCGTTCGTGAACAGTTCCGAACATAAACAAACGCTAATAAACACGTCGTGACCGAAGCGTTACCCTCTCGAATTGACCCGCGCCGCGGAAACCGCGAAGCTGAGGCGGTCCGATTCGGAGAAATCCGCATCCCCCGGGCCTTTCGGTCCCTCAATGCCGAGGAAAGTGCACACGGACGTGACCACGACATTCACACAAAAGCAAACAGATACAAACAAGGTTGATCCGACATCCCGTTCGCGTCGAACCGCCGGATCTCGACCCGAGCGGCTCAGCAGCGGCATGTTCGCTCTGCTCCTCGTCGTGCCGGGCATGGCCCTCATGGCCGTCGTCGTCGCGTACCCGCTGATCTCGGCTCTCGTGACCGCGTTCTTCCGGCAGAGCCTCGTGCTCCCCGGTCGCGAGTTCGTCGGCATCCAGAACATCGTCGACGTGCTCGAGAGCGACTTCCTCCGCTTGCTGATGCAGACGCTCGTCTTCACGCTCGGCACCACGATCGCCCCCTTCGTGATCGGCTTCGCGCTCGCTCTCGCCCTGAACACCCAGATCCGTGGGTCCAAGATCATGCGCGGACTCATGCTCATCCCGTGGCTCGTCCCGGGCGTCGTCGTCTCGTTCCTCTGGATGTGGATCTTCAACGCCAACTACGGCGTGATGAACGCGATCCTGGAGCCGCTCGGCGTGGCGCCGCAGGCGTGGCTCGCGCAGCCGGGCACCGCGATGTTCGCGGTCATCGTCGCCAAGACGTGGCAGTCGTTCCCCTGGATGATGGTCATGCTCCTGGCAGGCCTTCAGACGGTTCCGCGGGAGCTGCACGAGGCCGCCGAGATGGACGGCGCGGGCACGGTCCGCCGGTTCTTCTCGATCACCGTGCCGCAGATCGGCGGGATCATCGGGCTCGTCCTGCTGCTCGAGTTCATCTGGAACTTCCAGCACTTCGACATCATCTACGTCCTCACCGGCGGCGGCCCTGCCGGCTCCACCGAGACGTTCGCCACCGCGGTGTACGAGACCGCGTTCCACGGGTTCGACCTCGGCCACGCGGGGGCCCTCGGTCTGCTGTGGATGGTCCTGCTCATGGCGCTCGTCGTCGTCTACGTCCGATTCTCCGAGAGGGGCGAGAAGCGATGACCAGCACCGCACTGCCCACCGTCACCCCGACCCCCGACGCACCTCCCGTGGTGCCCCCGGCTCCGCGCCGCCGCCGGCGGCAGCTGGCATCCGGTCTCCGCTCCGACCGTCCCGGCGTCCGCCTCGCCGCGTGGGCCGCGGTCATCGTGTGCGGGGGCTTCGCCCTGCTGCCGGTGTACTGGCTCCTCGCGACCTCGCTCACACCGCGCGACCAGGTCTTCTCGTACCCGCCGAAGATCTTCCCGACCCAGGTCACGTTCGACGCCTACGCGGGCCTCGTGGCGAACCCCCAGCTGTTCACCTACCTGCAGAACAGCATCATCGTGTCGGTCATCACGGCCGTGCTCTCGGTGATCGTCTCGGCGTACATGGGGTACTCGTTCTCGAAGTTCCGCTACCGCGGACGGCGGCAGCTGATGTACTTCGTGCTCGCGTCGCAGATGTTCCCGCAGGCCCTTCTGCTCGTGACGCTCTACAGCGTGTTCAGCGCCTACGGCCTGCTGAACACCTACACCGCGCTGGTGCTGTCGTTCACGACCTTCACGCTGCCGCTGTGCGTCTGGATGCTGAAGGGGTTCTTCGACACGATCTCCGACGAGCTCATCGAGGCCGCGCGCGTCGACGGCGCCTCGCGCCTGCGCACGATCCACTCGATCGTCCTGCCGCTGGCCGCGCCCGGCCTCGTCGCCGCGGGTCTGTTCGCCTTCGTCCGCGGCTGGAACGACTTCATCTTCGCCCTCACGCTCGCCGGTCCCGACAAGCAGACGCTTCCGCCGGGCCTCGTCAACACCTACGTCGGAGAAGCGGCGACCGCGTGGCCCGAGCTCATGGCCGCCTCGCTCGTCGTGTCGCTGCCCGTCGCCATCGCCTTCATGCTGCTCCAGCGCTACCTCGTCAGCGGCATGACCGCCGGCGCGGTCAAGGGCTGACCGGCTCCCCGATCCACTCTTCGCTCGCACCTTCAAGCTCGCACCTTCGAGCTCGCACCTTCGAGCTCGCACCGTCAAGGAGGACACCCATGTCAGCTTCGTCCCTGCCCAACCCCCTCATCAGCCGCCGTCGCGCCCTGCAGCTCTTCGGCATCGGCGCCGGCGCCGCGGTCCTCGCGGGCTGCGTGCCCAGCGGCACCGCCGGTCCCGCGGCCGGCGCCGCGGGCCTCGACGGCGGCGACCCGACCGACTTCTCGTTCGCATCGTGGTCGCTCACCGAGGAGTCCGCGAAGCCGGCCCTCGAGGGGACGCTCACCAGCTACGAGAAGGCGAAGGGAGTCGCGATCAAGCGCACCGCCTTCCCGTACAACGAGTACATCAACCAGCTCATGCTGCAGGTGACCGGCGGGCAGTTCACCGGTGCCGCCCACGTCGACGTCGCGTGGCTCGGGAGCCTCGCGGCCACCGGCAAGCTGCAGGACCTGTCGTCGCTGGCATCCGGTCGCGGATACACCTCCTCGGCGCTGCAGGCAGCGACCTTCGACGGCACGCAGTACGCCCTGCCGTGGACGATCGGCGCGATCGGCCTCATCGCCAACTCCGAGACGCTCGGCAAGGTCGGCGTCGCCCCCGACGCCTTCCCGACCACGGTCGACGAGTTCGAGAAGACGCTGGTGAAGCTCAAGGGCCTCGGGGGCGGTCTCATCCCCTACGCCGCCTCGACCAAGGCCGCGCAGCTGAAGGACATCCTCATCTGGATGCAGACCTTCGGCAGCCCGCTCGTCGACGGCGACACGATCACGATCGGCGACGACGCGAGCGTCGAGGCCGTCACCTGGTACAAGGGCCTGTACGACCAGGGCCTCATCGCCGCCGACGTCGACCGCTTCGACGCGCGCAGTCTCTTCGCCCAGGGGCGCGCCGCGATGTACGACGACGCTCCCGTGGGCCGCGGCGCGGTCACCAAGGAGTCGCCCGACGCGAACCTCGCGGCCAAGCTCGCCCCGGTCTCGCGGCCGGTGCTGAAGGCCGGCGACACCCCGCGCGCGCTCGTGTGGGGCGGTGCGATCGCGGTCGTCAACGGCGCGGGCGCGCCCACCGCGGGCGACTTCGCGCAGTACGCCACGAGCGACCTCGACGCGATCCTCGCCGACTACGCGCTGCGGGGGCTCCCGCCGGCGACGACCGAAGCACTCGCCTCGAGCGAGGTGTCCAGCGACACCTTCGGGGCGGCGTTCAGCGAGCGCATCACCGCGACCGCGAGCTCGAACCCGCTGTGGACCTTCACCGCCTACTCGCAGATCGAGTCGGCGATCGCCGATCAGGTGCAGGCCGTCCTGGTCGGGTCCGCTTCGCCGAAGGATGCCATGAAGAAGGCCGGCGAGGCCGCCCAGAAGCTGGTCGGTTGAGATGCGGGCCCTCCGCGGGGGGAGCGCGGCGGCCGTCGCCGCGCTCGCCCTCGGGCTGATCGTCGCGCCTCCCGCACACGCGGAGGGCGGCGCCACGGCGACCGTCGAGGAGCTCCCGTACGCCGTGGACTCGTCGAATCAGGCGGCCTGGTGGAATCCCCTCGACGTCGTGGGCGACGTGACCTACTTCGCCTTCAACGCACCGGCGCCCCAGGCCGCGCGGCACGAGGTGTACCTCGCCTCCCGCGCCGCCGACGGCACGTGGACCGAGGGATGTCTCCGCGCGACCGCCGGGGCCGCCTGCGTGACCTTCGTCGACGACAACGGCCACAACCAGCCCTCGATCGTGGTCGACGGCGACGGGGTCATCCACGCCTTCGTGTCGATGCACAACGAGCAGTGGAACTACTTCCGCTCCGACACCGCGGGCGACGTGCGCACGATGGTGGACCGCACCTCGACCATGCCCGACCTCGACGTCGACATCACCTACCCGGTGACCGCACGCGGGGCCGACGGCGATGCCTGGGTGCTGGTGCGCACCGGGACGGACGCCGATGGGGCGCGCGAGGGAGTTCTGTACCACTTCGATCGGGATGCCGGATCCTGGGCGCGCGAGACGACGATCGCCGCCGCGACGGGCTACTCCTTCTACCCCGACGACCTCGAGGTGTCGCCCGACGGCCGCGTGCACGTGCTGTGGGAGTGGGGACCGTTCCCCGCCGACCCCGCCCGTCACCTCGGCTCGTACGCCGTGTACGACCCCGCGACAGGGACGCTCGCGGACGTCGCGGGCACCACGGTGTCGGGGCCGATCACCCCCGCGTCTGCGGGAGCTCTCATCTGGCGGCCCTTCTCGCCGGGGGAGACCATCGGCAGTTACACCCCCGCGGTGCAGTCCGCGAAGCTCGCGCTCGACGGCTCGTTGCTCGCGGGTATCGGGTACCGCTTCGTCGAGAAGGATCGCTCCGCCTACGACGCACGCTTCGCCCGGTGGAACGGGTCGGCCTGGGCCGACGAGAAGGTCGTCGACACCGCAGCCCTCGGCGACGGCGTCGCCACCTCGGCGGCCATCGACGTCACGCGCGCCGGCTCCACCACCCGCCTTTACACCGTGGTGACCGCGCAGGTCTGCGGCGAGGTGCACAGCCGCGCGGTGGTCGCCGAGCGCGACGACGCGACTTCCGGCTGGTCGTACGCCGGTGTCGGCGAGGCGCGCCGGGGCCAGCAGCGTCTGCGCGCCCAGGAGCGATCGACCGACGACGCCGACGTGGTCTATCTCTCGGCACCGGTCGCGGCTCCGGCCCGGCTCTCGCACGCGGTGGTTCCGCGGGGTGGCCCGGTCGGTCCGGCCACCACGCTGTCGGAGGTGGTGGCCGACCTCCGCGACGACCCGGGCGGGGTGAACGTCGCTCTGGGCGCCACCGCGACCGCCTCGTCGAGCCTGCGCGCCGACACCGGCCCGGAACGCGCCGTCGACGGCGTCTGCAGCGATGCGAGCCGGTGGATCTCGGCCGTCGGAGACACGGCGCCGTGGATCTCGCTCGATCTCACCGCTCCAGCGGCTCTCGCGGAGGTGCGCGTGCGCAGCGGCTACAGCGCCGAGCCGGGCACAGCGGCCGTCCTGCGTTCCTTCGAGGTGCAGGTGCGCACGTCCGCGGGGTGGACGAGCATCGGCTCCGTCACCGGCAACACGCAGCGCCTGGTGAGCATCCCGGCCGCGGGTGTCGTGGCCGACGGCGTGCGCCTGCTCATCAGCGACCCCTCGGCATCCGCCACCGACGTCGCCCGGGTCTTCGAGATCGAGGCGATCGCCGTGGAGTGAGCGCCCGATCCCCCCACCCCGCACCGCACCGGACGGCCCGCGTCCGCAGGAAGGACTCACGCGACATGCGTACACATACAGCCGACTTCGACCTCGTCGTGGTCGGTGGGGGACTCGCCGGAGTCTCCGCCGCCATCGCCGCCGCGCGCCTCGGTCGCCGCGTCGCCCTCATCAACAACCGTCCGGTCCTGGGTGGCAACTCCTCGTCGGAGGTGCGCGTCTGGGTCTGCGGGGCGACCGCCCACGGCAATCAGCGCTGGGCCCGCGAGAACGGCATCATCGGCGAGCTCTACCTCGAGAACCAGTACCGCAACCCCGACGGCAATCCCGTGCACTGGGACGATGTCGTGCTCGACGCGGTCCGGGCCGAGTCGAACATCACGCTGCTGCTGAACACCGACGTGCGCGATGTCGTCGCCACCGGACCCGAGGGGGCTCGCCACATCGTGTCCGTGACGGGGTGGACGATGGGGGCCGAGACCGAGACGGTGCTCCGCGCGCCGCTGTTCCTCGACGGCACCGGTGACGGGTTGATCGGACACCTCGCCGGCGCGCGCGCCCGTCTCGGCAAGGAAGCGCGCGACGAGTTCGACGAGGACTGGGCCCCCGACGAAGCCGAGCGCACCTTCCTCGGCTCGACGCTGCTGTTCTACACGAAGGACGTCGGACACCCCGTCCGCTTCGTCGCCCCCGACTCCGCGAAGGCCATCCGCGACACCCCGATCCCCTCCTCGCGCATCATCCGCAGCGGCGACAGCGGGGCGCACTACTGGTGGATCGAGTGGGGTGGTGAGCTCGACATCGTCCACGACAACGAGCGCATCCGCGACGAGCTGCGCTCGGTGATCCTCGGCATCTGGGATCACATCAAGAACTCGGGCGAGTTCGACGCCGAGACCCTCGATCTCGAGTGGATCGGCAACGTGCCCGGCAAGCGCGAGTACCGCCGGCTCGTCGGGGACTACACGCTGCACCAGCGCGACATCATCGAGCAGACGCGCTTCGACGACGGCGTCGCCTTCGGCGGCTGGTCGATCGATCTGCACCCCACGGAGGGGATGTACTCCACCGGTGCGGGCGCCGTGCAGCGCTTCTCGAACGGTGTCTTCGAGATCCCGTACCGATCCCTCTACTCCGCCGACGTCGACAACCTGCTCATGGCCGGCCGCGACGTCTCGGCGACCCACATCGCCTTCGGCGCCGCCCGCGTCATGGCCACGTGCGCCGCGATGGGGGAGGCGGCGGGCACCGCGGCCGCGCTCGCGCTGACGTACGGCACCTCGCCGCGCGGCGTCTACGAGAGCCACCGCGCCGAGCTGCGGCAGCTGCTGCTCCGCCAGGACGCTCCCCTCATCGGGGTGGCCGACGCCGACCCCGCCGACCTTGCGCTCACCGCGCGCGTCTCGGCTTCCGGCGTGCGCGACGGACTCGGGCCGCACCCCTCCGCGCCGAGCGCCCCCCACCCCCTGGCCCACGACATCGGCATCGTCGTGCCGGTGCACCCGCACCTCGACGGGATCGAGCTCCTCGTCGCGAGCGAGACCGACACCGAGCTCGAGGTCGAGGTCCATTCGACCGGTCTCGCGCAGAACGTCGTCCCCGAGCGGCTCGAGCACCGTGTCACGGTCCCCGTCTCCGCGGGCGACGCCCGCTGGGTGAGCGCCCCGGTGCGCTGGCAGCCCGAGATCCCCGCGAACGCCGTGATCGTGGTCCGGGCCCGGCCCGGCGTGACGCTGTTCACGACGGATGACCTGCCCCCCGGCATCCTGACCCTGGTTCACACCTCGGATGCCGAGGATCAGAACGTGCACGTCAGCCTCGACGAACTGCTGGTGCAGTGGCCGACCAAGCCGCTGCGCGGCCGCTCGATCGTGTTCCGCTCGACGGCCCCGTCCGAAGCTCTCGCCCCCGAGCGCGCCGTGGGCGGGTATCAGCGACCCTTCGGCGGTCCGAACGCCTGGGCCTCGCGACCGCTGGCGGAGGAGCCCGCGTGGCTCCGGCTCGACTGGGACGAGCCCGTGCGTGCGCGCGAGATCGTCCTCGTCCTCGACGATGATCCCGACGTCGAGCTGAACACGCTGCACCACCACCGCGACCCGCACCTGGTGATGCCTTCGCTCGTCCGCGACTACCGGGTCGAGGTGCAGACCGCCGACGGCGCCTGGCACACGGTGGCCGAGGTGGTCGACAACCGGCGACGTCGTCGGGCGCACCCCATCGTGCCGGAGCTCGGGGCGGTGACCGCGGCGCGCGTGGCCATAACGGCGACCAACGGATCCCCCGAGGCGCGCGTCGTCGCGTTCCGCGTCCAGGAGTGAGATGGCCCGCGATACCGTATCCCCCAGAGTCGATCGGCC
This sequence comes from Microbacterium testaceum, assembly GCF_001476655.1. Taxonomy (GTDB): domain Bacteria; phylum Actinomycetota; class Actinomycetes; order Actinomycetales; family Microbacteriaceae; genus Microbacterium; species Microbacterium testaceum_C. The sequence goes on from NZ_LDRT01000067.1 coordinate 21,552, forward strand.
GACCAGGCGTGCGAGGAGTTCCCCGATGACCGATTCCCCCTCGACGGCGCGGCGGGTCTCTCCCCTGACCCGGCGGGAGCGCACCGGGATCGTCGCCCTCGCCGTCCCCAACCTGGAGGAGCCCTACTTCGCCGAGCTGACGACGCTCCTGGCGCGCGGGGCGGAGGCGCGGGGGCTGTCGATCCTCATCCAGCAGACCGAGGGCGACCACCAGCGCGAGATCGACATCGCCAACGGCGTGGGTCTTCCCGCGACCGACGGCCTGATCCACATCCCACGCTCGCTCACCGTCGGCGACCTCACCCGCCGCACGTCGCCGGGACCGCTCGTGCTCCTCGGCGAGCACATCGCCGTGAGCCCGTTCACGCACGTCTCGATCGACAACCGGCGCACGGCCGACCTCGCGACCTCGCACCTGGCATCCGTCGGGTGCCGCCGGGTCGCCTTCATCGGCCCGCGCCTGTCCCGACCCTCGGATGCCGCGGACCAGCGCTTCACCGGCTATCGCGACGCGGTCGCCCGCCTCGGCATCGCCGACGACCCCGGACTGATCGTCGCGGTCGACGCCTTCACCCCCGAGGAGGGGGTCGCCGCCCTGCGCCGACTGCACGCGGCGGGGACCCCGTTCGACGGGGTCGTGTGCTCGAACGACTCCGTCGCCTTCGGCGTGCTCGCCGCGCTCCACGAGGTCGGCCTCACCGTCCCGGCGGATGTCGCGGTGATCGGCATCGACAACGTGCACGCCGCGACCTACTCGGTCCCCGCGCTCACCTCGGTCGCCCCCGACGACCAGGGCATCGTCGAGGCGGCGTTCACCGAGCTCGAGCGGCAGATGGCCGCGCCCCCGGGGGCCGACGTCCCCGTGCGGCACATCGTGGTGGATGCCACGGTGATCGCGCGCGCGAGCACGGCCCGGTGACGCGCGGGACTGTCGCCGCACCGCCCCGGGCGGCGCGGCGATCCTCAGTCGTCCGTGGAGTCCAGGGGCGCCACCCAGAGCTCGGCGACGTGGGAGCGGAGCACCTCTTCGTCGTCGGCCGCGATCCCGTCGTCGGTCACCACGAGATCGACCTCGTTCAGGTCGACGATGGTCGTGAGCCCCACGGCGCCCCACTTCGAGTGGTCCGCGAGCACGACGGCGCGCGCTCCCGCGGCGACGAGCGCGCGATTGGTCTCGGCCTCGAGCAGGTTCGAGGTGGTCAGCCCCGCCGTCACCTCCATCCCGCGGACGCCGAGGAAGACGACATCGCAGTGCAGGTGCTCGAGGGATGCCACGGCGACCGGGCCCACGAGAGCGTCGGTGGGCGTGCGGACGCCGCCGGTCAGGACGACGGTCTGCGTGTAGGGCTCGTCGGCGCGGTCCGGACGCGCGAAGACGTCGGCGACGGGGAGCGAGTTGGTGACGATCGTGAGGTCGGCGACGCCGCGCAGCTCCCGCGCGAGCGCCCACGTCGACGAGCCGCCGCTGAGTCCCACGGACATGCCCGGCTCGACGAGCGCCGCCGCGCGGCGCGCGATCGCGGTCTTCTCCGCGCCGTGGCGGCGCGACTGCGCGGTCAGGTCGCGAGCGGGGGCGTCACCGGGTCGCGGGTGGCGGGCGCCGCCGCGCACCTTGTCGACGTGGCCGTCGGCGGCGAGGACGTCGAGGTCGCGGCGGATCGTCATCTCGCTCACGCCGAGAGCGGCGGCGAGGTCCGGAACCGCGGCGGCGCCGTGGCGGCGCACCTCCGCCAGCAGGCGGGATCGGCGTTCGGCGGCGAGCACGATCGCTCCTCTCGGTCGGGCCTCCAGTCTTCCACGGCGGCCCGCTCATGACGGGCGCGACGATCGAGCCCGGCGACGGCGACTACGGCTTCGACCTCGCGGCGCTCCGGGCCGTGCCGCCGGTGCCGCCTCCGCCCGGCTTCGTCGAGCGGTGGCGGTCCTGGTACGACGAGGCGCTCGCGGTCGACCCCGACCTGCGCGTGCGCCCGCTCGGCCGCCGCGAGGGACGCGACCTGTTCGCGGTGGAGCACGTCGTCTCTGGCGGACTGCGCCTCGGCGGTTGGTTCGCCACGGCCGTGGACGGGCGCCCGACCCGCGTCGGAATCGTGCACAGCCACGGCTATGGCGGGCGCGAGGAGCCCGAGTTCGATCGCGTCCCGGAAGACGCCGCGGTCTTCTTCTCGCTCGCCCGGGGACAGGGACGCCTGAACGCCGGGGTCGGTGCGCCAACCCCCGCCGAGGGGCATGTGCTGCACGGCATCCGTTCGATCGACGACTACGTGCTCGGTCGCTGCGCGGTCGACCTGTGGCACGCCGGATCCGCGCTGCGCACCCTCGCCGGGGACGTTCCCCTCTACCTCGTCGGCGAGAGCTTCGGGGGAGGGATCGGGGCCCTCGCGCTGCCCTGGGACGAGCGGCTCGTCGGGGCGACGCTGATCGTCCCGAGCTTCGGTCAGTACGACCTCCGGCTGCGGATGCCGTGCGAGGGCAGCGGCGAGCGCGTTCGGCAGTATGTCGCGGCGCATCCTTCCGCGCGCGAGGTGCTGCGCTTCTTCGACGCGTCGACCGCGGCCGGCTTCGCGCGCGTGCCCGTGCGGGTCGAGGCGGCGCTGGTCGACCGGCACGTGCCGCCTCCCGGGCAGTTCGCCGTCGCGAACGCGATCGATGCCGCGCCCGGGGCCGAGCTCGAGCTCGCCGTCCTCCCGTATGGGCACCGCGAGTACGACGGCCTCGGCGCGGTGCGCTCCGCCGCGTTCGCCGCGACCCGCGACCACATCTCCCGTTCTCTCGGCCGCTGAGGAGCCCGATGCCGCACTTCGATCTTCCGCTCGACCAGCTCGAGACCTTCCGTCCCCCGCGCGACGAGCCCGCCGACTTCGACCGCTTCTGGGCCGACACGCTCGTCGAGGCGCGAGCGGCCGGGTGGGAGCCGCGGTTCCGTCCCGTCGCCGCCCACGACAGTGGGGTCACCGGTGTCGAGGTCGACGACGTGGAGTTCGCGGGCTTCGGCGGCCACCCCGTCCGGGCGTGGCTGCTCCGACCGCGCGGGGCGAGCGGGCCGCTGCCCTGCGTCGTGCAGTACATCGGATACAACTCCGGCCGCGGCCTCGCGCACCAGCACACGCTGCTGCCGAGCGCGGGCCTCGCCGTTCTCGTGATGGACACACGCGGACAGACCAGCGGCGCCCTCCCCGGATCGACCCCCGACCCGGTGGGGAGCGCCCCGCACCCCTCGGGGCGGTTGACGGACGGCCTCGACGACCCCGCGAACTCGTATTACCGTCGCGTGTTCTGCGACGCGGTCCGCGCCGTCGACGCGGTCCGTGCGCACCCGGCGATCGACCCGGACCGCATCGCCGTGTGGGGCGGGAGTCAGGGCGGCGGCATCGCGCTCGCGGCGGCGGCGCTCGCCGAGGGGCTCGTCGCCGCGGCCGTCGACTTCCCGTTCCTCAGCGCGATCCGCCGCGCGGTCGCCCTCACCGACGCGGCGCCGTACAGCGAACTCGTCACGTATCTGCAGACCCGGCGGGGCGACGAGGACGAGGTGTTCCGCGTGCTGTCGTACGTCGACGGGGTCAATTTCGCCGCGCGCGCGAGCGTTGCCGCGATCTTCTCGGTGGGACTCCGAGATGCCGTGTGCCCGCCCTCCACGGTGTTCGCGGCCTACAACCATTACGCGGGGGAGAAGAGCATCCGCGTCTATCCCTACAACGGCCACGAGGGCGGGGGACCGCACCACCAGCTCGTCGTGCTGAGGGAGCTCGCGCGCCGTCTCGCGTGAATCCGTGAGCACCGTCGGCGGTCCCCTCGCGGCGGAGGCCCCTGAGCTCGTCGAAGGGTCCGCCTCAGCCCGCAGCCTCCGCCGCCCGGCCCGCCACGGCGCGCAGGGCGCGCAGCACCCGCCGCACGGCCGCGTACGCCAGGGCGTCGGGCCGCGCCAGCACGTCGACGTGCCGCACGAGCGCGAGGTCGGCGAGGGGCCGCAGCACGAGCCCGTGCCCGGCGAGCGGGAGCCCGGTGGTCCGCGGCAGCACGGCGATCGCCGCCCCCGCCCGCACCACCTCGGCAGTGACCGAGAACTCGTTGATGCGGTGCGCGATGTCGAGCGGGCGCCCGAGGTGCGCCGCGAGATGATCGAGCACCCCGGCGAGCGGGAATCCGGGATGCACCGACACCCACCGTTCGTCGGCGAGGTCGTCGGCGATCAACGCCTCGCGCGCGGCGAGCGGGTGCCCCGCGGGCAGGGCGATGTCGAGCGGTTCGGTCAGCAGCGGTGACGCGACCACCCGATCCTCGGGCCATGGTGGGTCGTGCGAGAGTCGGTGCGCGATCACGAGGTCATGGTCGGCGGTGAGCCCCGGGAAGTCGCTGTGCGCCACGTCGGCGTCCGCGAGTCGGACGGGAGGGATGCCGCCGAGCTCGCGCAACAGCGGACCGAACAGCGCGAGCCCCGCACTGTGGAAAGCCGACACCCGCACCGGGCGGTCGTCGCTGTCGAGGAACGCGCCGACCGCCTCCCGCGCCGCCGTCAGGGCTTCGTCGACCCGGGTTCCCGCCGCCGCGAGCGCCTCGCCCGCGGCGGTCAGCGTCAGCACCCGCCCGCGGCGCACGGTGAGCGGTACGGGGACCCGGGCCTGCAGGTGCGCGAGCTGCTGCGACACCGCGGAGGCCGAGATGTGCAGCGCCACGGCGACCGCGGCGACGCTCCCGCGGTCGCCGAGCTCGCGGAGGAGGCGGAGGTGTGCGGCATCCATAAGTCTGAACTTACGGGACGGTGAAGCAAGCTGTTCTTGTTCTTCTGCTTTCCGGCGACCACGGTGGACGCATGACCCGCCGTACGCCCGAGATCGTCGTCGACGTGCTCCTCATCGCCGTGGCGGCGGTGTGGGGCGCGAGCTTCCTCGCCGCGAAAGAGCTCGCCGCCGAGGTGGGCGTCGCCCCCGCCGTCGCGCTGCGCTTCCTCGTCGCCGCCTCCGCTCTCGGCGTGATCTGCCTCATCCGGAGGGAACGGATGCCGCGCGGCCGAGGCCTCGCGATCGCCGCGCTCCTGGGATGTTCGCAGGCGGCGGTGATCGGCCTCGAGACCTGGGGCGTCCACCTCACCTCGGCGACGAACGCGGGGCTGCTGATCAGCCTCGCTCTCGTCTTCACCCCGGTGCTCGAGAGCATCGCCTCGCGCTCGTGGCTGCCGCGGTCGTACTTCGTCGCCGCGGTCGCCGCTGTGGTCGGGGTGGCGCTCCTGGTCTCGGGTGCCGGGTTCCGCCTGCCGACGGCGGGAGACGCCCTGGTCATCGCCGCCGCCGTCGTCCGTGCGGTGCACGTGACTGCGAGCGGGCATCTCACGCGAGGTCGCCGCGACAGCACCCTCGCGGTCGTGTGCGTGCAACTGGTCGTGTGCGCGCTGACGTCGTCGGCGGTGGCCGGCGCCGACCTTCCCCTCGCGGTCGGCCGGCTCACGGCATCCGGGTGGGTCGACGTGCTGTTCCTCGGCCTGATGTGCTCGGTGTTCGCCTTCGTCGTGCAGCTGTGGGCGGTGCGGCGGACGTCGGCCACACGCGCGAGCATCCTCATGGGCACCGAGCCCGTGTGGGCGCTCGCCGTGGGAGTGGTGATCGGTGGGGAGGCCCTCGGTCTGCCCGGCCTGGCCGGAGGAGCGCTCATCATCGCCGCGTCCTACGCGGGCCAGGCGATCGAGCGTCGCCACCGCGCCGCGGCCCCCGCTCCCGCCCCGAAGGCCGCCGAGACGGCGCGGAGCTGACGACTCCCCGCCGCAGGCAACGGCGTCCTCAGCGGGAGGCCGTCTCGCGGTTCGCGGCGACCGGTCGTGCCCCGCCGTAGGCTGGACGCATGCACGGCGAGTACAAGGTCCCGGGGGGAAAGCTGGTCGTCGTCGACCTCGAGGAGCGCGAGGGCCGCATCCACGGCTTCCACCTCGCGGGAGACTTCTTCCTCGAACCCGACGACGCCCTCGACGACATCGACGCGGCCGTGAACGGGCTGCCCGTCGAGTCCGACGTCCCCACGATTGCGGCGGCCATCCGCCAGGCGCTGCCCGCGGGCGCGCAGCTGCTCGGCTTCACGCCCGAGTCGGTGGCCACGGCCATCCGTCGCGCGCTGGTCACGGCTCCCGGCTGGTCCGACTTCGAGTGGGAGGTCGTCCACGATCGCCCGGTCTCGCCCCGCATGAACCTCGCCCTCGACGAGGTGCTCACCGCCCGCGTGGGCGCGGGGCTCCGCAAGCCCACGCTGCGCCTGTGGGAGTGGAACGAGAACGCCGTCGTCATCGGTTCGTTCCAGTCGCTGCGCAACGAGGTCGACCCCGAGGGCGCCGAGAAGCACGGCTTCGACGTGGTGCGCCGCATCTCCGGCGGCGGCGCGATGCTCATGGCCGCGAACTCGATCGTGACGTACTCGCTGTACGTGCCGGCATCCCTCGTCGCCGGAATGACCTTCGCCGACTCGTACGCCTTCCTCGACGACTGGGTGCTGCAGGCCCTCCGCTCGCTCGGCATCGACGCGGTCTACCAACCGTTGAACGACATCGCCGGACCCCACGGCAAGATCGGCGGAGCCGCACAGAAGCGCCTCGCCAACGGCGGCGTTCTGCACCACGCGACCCTCAGCTACGACATGGACGGCCAGGTCCTCACCGAGGTACTGCGCATCGGTCGCGAGAAGCTCAGCGACAAGGGCACCGTCTCGGCCGCGAAGCGCGTCGACCCGCTGCGCAGTCAGACCGGTCTGCCGCGCGATGAGGTCATCGAGCGCTTCATCCAGACCTTCACCACGCTCTACGGCGCGACCGAGGGGCACATCTCCGACGAGGAGTACGCCGAGGCCGAAGCGCTCGTCGAGACGAAGTTCGCCACCGACGCGTGGCTGCAGCGCGTCCCGTGAGCACCGAGGCCCTGCCCGACGCCCCCGCCCCCGGCCGCGTCGAGATCCACCATGCCGACAACCTCACCGTCACCCCGGCCTACGCCGACGGCTCGTTCGCTCTCGTCTACCTCGACCCGCCGTTCAACACCGGGCGTACCCGCTCGAAGGCCGTCGAGTCGGCGACGTGGACGCCCCCGGTCGAAGAGCCTCAGGATGCCGCAGAGCCCGAGGCTGTGGCATCCGATCCCAACATGCTCGACTTCCCCGAGGAGGAGCCGCCCCCGCCGCCTGTGGTGCAGCGCGGCTTCCACGGGCGCGAGTACGCGCGGCTGCGCGGAGACCTGCGCACCTACGACGACCGCTTCGACGACTACTGGGGCTTCCTCGAGCCGCGACTGATCGAGGCGTGGCGCCTGCTCGCCGATGACGGCACGCTCTACCTGCACCTCGATTACCGCGAGGTGCACTACGCCAAGGTCATGTGCGACGCGCTGTTCGGTCGCGACAAGTTCCTCAACGAGCTCATCTGGGCGTACGACTACGGCGCGAAGACCAAGCGCCGCTGGCCCACGAAGCACGAGACGATCCTCGTGTACGTGAAGAACCCCGCGACCTACTTCTTCGATTCGGATGCCGTGGACCGCGAGCCCTACATGGCTCCCGGTCTCGTGACCGCCGAGAAGGCCGCGCGTGGCAAGATGCCCACGGACGTCTGGTGGCACACGATCGTGCCGACCACGGGCCGCGAGAAGACCGGTTATCCGACGCAGAAGCCCGAGGGCGTGCTGCGGCGCATGGTGCAGGCCTCGAGCCGCCCCGGCGATCGCGTGCTCGACATGTTCGCCGGCAGCGGCACGCTCGGCGCGGTCGCCGCCCCGCTCGGCCGCGACGCCGTGCTCATCGACGACAACGCGGATGCCGTGGCCGTGATGCACAAGCGCCTGGAGCCGTTCGCGGGCTGAGCGGGCTTGGTTGCGGCCGCGCCGTCGCGGCAGTGCCGTCGTGGCCTGTGCCGTGCCGTCGTGCGGAGTCGGAGGGTGGACGCGCCGTGGGCGGTGTGCTCGTGGCGGCGTGTCGTCCGCCGTTTCCGCGGGATGGTGCCGGCTCGCCCGGCCTGCGGCCCCCGATGTCGGCGGCCGCGCCTAGGGTGAGCCCATGGAATTCGGAATCTTCGTCCCCCAGGGCTGGCGCTTCGACCTCGTCGGCATCGACCCCTCCGAACACTGGCGCGTCATGAACGCGCTCGCCCAGAGCGCCGACGACGGCCCCTGGGCATCGCTGTGGGTCTACGACCACTTCCACACCACGCCGGTCCCGAGTGCCGAGGCCACACACGAGGCGTGGACGCTCATGGCGGCTTTCGCGGCGGCGACCGACCGCGTGCGCCTCGGCCAGATGTGCACCTGCATGGGTTACCGCAACCCGGCGTATCTCGCGAAGGTCGCGGCCACCGTCGACGCGATCTCGGGCGGCCGTGCCGAGATGGGCATCGGGGGCGGCTGGTACGAGCACGAGTGGCGCGCGTACGGCTACGGCTTCCCGCCGATCGGCGAGCGCCTCGGCCGCCTGCGCGAGGGGGTCGAGATCATGCACCAGGCCTGGACCACGGGCGAGGCCACGCTGTCCGGGAAGTACTACGAGGTCGAGGGCGCGATCGTGCAGCCGCAGCCGCTGCAAGACGGCGGCATCCCGCTGTGGATCGCGGGCGGCGGTGAGAAGGTCACGCTCAAGATCGCGGCGAAGTACGCCTCGTACACGAACTTCGGCGGCTCGATCGAGGAGTTCGAGCACAAGACCGCGGTCCTGCGCGGGCACTGCGACGCGCTCGGTCGCGATGTCGGCGAGATCACGCAGTCGACGAACTTCAACACGATCGTCGCCGAGACCGAGTCCGAGGCCGAAGAGCGTCTGGCGGCCGTCGTCGCGCGTCTTCGTCCGCACGTGGGTGACGAGCGGGCGGATGCCATCGAGGCCGACTACCGTTCATCGGACGCGTTCGGCACCCCCGAGCAGATCGTCGAGCGTCTGCGCGAGCGCGCCGCGCACGGCCTCGGCTACGCGATCCACTACTTCCCCGAGGCGGCGTACGACACCTCCGGCATCTCGCTGTTCGAGCGCGAGGTGATCCCCGCCCTGTAGGAGCGCGCGGCGGGCGGCTGTTGTGCCCGAGAGCAGCCGTCCCCGATGCTCCGATGCCCGAGAGCAGCCGCGCCCCGACGGCGGTCTCCCCGCCCCGCCCCACTCACCTCGACGCACCGCGCGCGTCAGACGAGCGGATCCACGTCGGCGTAGGCGCCGACCTCGACGGGCGGGGCGGATGCCGTGACGTCGAACACCCGCGCACGCCGATCCGCGGCATCCCACCGCGGCCACCCGGGGTCGCCGTCTCTCACGAACGCGACCGCCGCACCGTGCACTTGGTCGGCGAGTGCCCGCGGAGGGGAGTCTCCGGCGATCGCGGTCACCCCATCGGCGTCAAGGTGATCGAACCAGAAGGGCACGTCGAGGCAGTGGCATGCCCCGCCGAACACCGGCGACGACCAGGCGAAGCGGTAGACCCAGGTCGCGGGCCTCGACACGGCGAGCGAGCCGCCGTGCGATGCCGCGGCACCCGCCGTCTTCTTCGCGCTGCGAGCCGCCGTCGGGGCACCGGACGCCGTCGTCGCGGCATCCGCTGTCCTCTCCGCCTCGGCGAGAGCGACAGCCGTTGCCCGCGCCGCGCGCAGCACGGTCGCGCGGATCACCCGGTCGGTGGCGTACCCACCGAGCACCGCCGCCGTTCCCCGACGCCGCGTGCGCTCGAGGTAGGCGCGCCTCCGCGAGCGACCGAGACCCAGCACGGCCAGCGCCAGCGACACGGGCACGACCCGCAGCGCGGCCCGGTAGCGAGAGGTCAACATCGTGAACTCGTCGTCGGTCGAGCCGATGACCAGGGGCACGCCGGGCTTCGCGGCGAGCGTCTCGAGCGGATGCCGCGGCAGCACATCGCCGTCGACCACCGGCCCAAGGGGAAGCCCCTCGTCGAACAGTGCCGCCAGCACCGCGAGGGCGCGTCCGCGCGCGGGCTTGCCGGCGGCTTTCTGCAGCGCGATCAGCCGTTCCTCGGGCACGGTCGCGAAGCCTTCGCGGTCGGCGGCGACGCCGGCCAGCGCCGCCACGCGTTCGGTGAAGCGCCGGGCGGCGTCGACGGTGACGGCGCCGATCGCGGGCGAGATCACCATCGCGCCGTGGAAGAGTCCGGATGCCGCCGGACTCGCCATCAGCGCGAGAACCGCCCCGCCGCCCGCCGACTGCCCGGCTACCGTCACACGCGCCGGGTCGCCGCCGAACGCCCCGATCTCGTCGCGTACCCACTCGAGGGCGGCGATCTGGTCCCGGAGGCCGCGGTTCGCGGGCGCCCCCTCGATGAGGCCGAAGCCGTCGAAGCCGATCCGGTACGAGATCACGACGGTGATCACCCCGTCTCGCGCGAACGCGTCGCCGTCGTACCACCGACTCGCGGGCGACCCCGAGGTGTAGCCCCCGCCGTGGATCCACACGAGCACCGGGAGGGCGGCATCCGGATCCCGATCGGCGGGCGCGAAGACGTTGACGTTCAGGGTGGCGTCGCCCGGGACGCTCGGCTCGGGGATGAGGGTGATGCCGGCGTCGCCCCGCTGCGCGGTCGGCCCGTAGGCGGTCGCGTCGCGGTCGCCCTCCCAGGGCTCGACGGGCACCGGCGCGGCGAAGCGCAACGGCCCTACCGGGGGCTGCGCGAACGGGATGCCGAGGAACACGGCGGTCCGACCGCGGCGGAATCCCCGCACACGTCCCTTCGAGGTGGTGGCGAGCACGGCGGCATCCATGCCCCCATCCTGCACGTCCGGACTCAGCCCCGATCGTCGTCCCACCAGCGCAGGGTGCGCAGGGCGAAGAACGTCAGCCAGCGCGAGGGCTCGCCCGCCGGAACGTCGACCGGGAACCACTCGCGCCCCTCCGGCGGATACGCCTGATGCCAGGTGCCGTCGGCATCGCGCGACGTCCGCACGCGCGCGATGGCGTCGGCGAGACGCGGGTCGGGCGCGGTGCCGTCGAACCGAGCCGCGGCGCGGAAGTGATCGAGGGCGCGGAGCGCACTGTAGCGGAAGCGGAACGGGTACCCCAGGTGATGCGCCCACGTGTGCCGCTCGCCGGTGGACAGCCGGTAGAGCAGCTGCCGTTCGAGCAGATACTCCTCGGCACCCCTGCGCGCCGCGTGCAGGTCCGGCGTGCCCCCGGTGCGCCACTCGTCGTCGAGGATCCCGATCACCGCGTTGAGCGTGGAGTGGAACGACGACCTCATCGACCCCTCCACCCACTCGCAGTTCCAGCCGCCGTCACCGAGCTGGTGCTCGACGAACCAGTTCCGGATGCCGCTGACATCCGCTCCGAGCCACGCTCCGTTCGCGAGGGTGAAAGCGTTGATGCAGGCGTCGACCTCGCCGCCCCAGAAGGGCAGGTCGTCGTACTCCCAGCGCGCGTTGCGCGCGAGGAGCCCGGCGGTGTCGGGGCGGAGGGCCTCGGCATCCACTCCCCATTCGCGCAGGCTCATCAGCGACCAGGATGTCGCCGTCCACGGCTGCGGGTCGCCCCGCGTGAAATCGGCGGGGAAGTGCGCGCCGCCCGCCCAGAGCCCGTCGTCTCCCTGCACGGCGAGAAGCTGGGCCCCGAACCCCTCGAGCGGCACCCGGGCGCGGGTCGCCTGCCATCGCTCCTCGGGGGCGTCGAGAAGGTCGCGTTCGACCTTCCACCGCAGGCTCGGATCGCTGTCGGCCAGCCAGGCCAGGACATCGTCGTCGGTCATCTGGGCAGGCTACGCCCGGCCGGAGGGCGTCGCCAGGTCGCCGCCCTTGCCGCGTGAGAAACGCCGTGTCGTGCGAAACACGCGGTGCGGCACCGTGTCTCGTCAGGGGCGGCGTTTCTCGCGTGAAGGTGCGGGTCCGCGACGGTGCAGCGAGTGCTCGCGCGGGCGCGGGCACTCGCTGCACCGGCTGTCCCTTATACACCTCTGCCGCTGCCGACGCTCTTACGCGTTTAGATCTCTGGCTGCTCGCTATGATCAAACTA
>NZ_LDRT01000068.1 GCF_001476655.1 Microbacterium testaceum
CCCGAGCCCCTCGCCGTCCGGCCCCGCCTCGATCGACCCCGTGCCGGACGCCTCCGCCGATGCGGACTCCGCCCCCAGCCCGGTGCTCAAGGGAGGGCGCCTCATCGGCCCCCTCGAGCGCATCCTCGTCTTCGTGCTCACCCTCGCGGGCGCGTACACGCTCATCGCCGCGGTGTTCGCGGCCAAGGGCATCGTCCGCTTTCCCGAGATCTCGGCCGACGGCAGGAGCGGCAATCGTGCGGAGTACTTCCTCATCGGGAGCCTGGTCAGCTGGGTGACCTCCCTCGCGGCCGCGTTCCTGGTGTGGTGGGGGATCCACGCGGGGTGACGGCCCCCACCAGGGCGAGCGCGAGCGGCGGCGACCGCGGCGGCCGCCCGAGCTCCGGCATCCGGGGTCCGACACCCCCGCTGGTAGCCTGAACGGGTGTCTGCACCGATCGACGCGGCGCCCGTGAGCGCCCTCCAGCCCGCCAACGACCCGACTTTCGACAACGTCTGGGACGAGCTGGTGTATCGCGGACTCATCCACGTCTCCACCGACCAGACCGAGCTGCGAGAGCTCCTCGGCGCAGGGCCCATCGTCTTCTACTGCGGCTTCGACCCGACCGCGCCGAGCCTGCACCTCGGCAACCTGGTGCAGCTGCTCACCATGCGCCGCTTGCAGCTCGCGGGGCACCGCCCGCTGGGGCTCGTGGGCGGCTCGACCGGTCTTGTCGGAGACCCCCGCCCGACGGCCGAGCGCACGCTGAACACGCGCGAGACCGTCGCCGAGTGGGTCGCGCGCCTGCGCGCCCAGGTCGAGCGCTTCCTGAGCTTCGAGGGCGACAGCGCCGCTCGCATGGTGAACAACCTCGATTGGACCGCTCCGCTGAGCGCGATCGACTTCCTGCGCGAGATCGGCAAGCACTTCCGCGTCGGCACGATGCTGAAGAAAGACGCGGTGAGCGCGCGGCTGAACTCCGAGGCCGGCATCAGCTACACCGAGTTCAGCTACCAGATCCTCCAGGGCCTCGACTACCTCGAGCTCTACCGCCAGTACGGGTGCGTGCTGCAGACCGGAGGCAGCGACCAGTGGGGAAATCTCACCAGCGGCACCGACCTCGTCCGCAAGGTCGAGGGAGCGTCGGTCCACGCGATCGGCACCCCGCTCATCACCAACAGCGACGGCACGAAGTTCGGCAAGAGCGAGGGCAACGCCATCTGGCTGGATGCCGAGATGTGCAGCCCGTGGGCCATGTACCAGTTCTGGCTCAACACCGACGACCGCGACGTGATCGAGCGTCTCAAGGTGTTCACGTTCCTCACCCGCGCCGAGATCGAGGAGTACGAGCGACTCGTCGAGACCGAGCCGTTCCGCCGCGCCGCGCAGAAGCGTCTCGCGCGCGAGGTCGTCACGACGGTGCACGGCGCCGACGCGACCGAGGCCGTCATCGCCGCGACCGAGGCGCTGTTCGGGCAGGGCGATGTGAGAGGGCTTGACCCCGAGATCTTGCGGACCGCTCTCAGCGAGCTGCCGAACGCGAAGATCGAGCGCGGCAGGACCGTCGTCGAGGCGCTGCTCGCGACGAACCTGAGCACGAGCCTCAGCGACGCGCGCCGCGCGATCGCACAGGGCGGCGTCTCGCTCGACGGCGCGAAGGTGACGTCCGACGACGCGATCGTCGAGGGGACGCTGCCCGGCGGCGTCTCGGTGCTGCGGCGCGGGAAGAAGACGCTCGCGGGACTCTTCCTCGACTGACATGCCGTTCACGGTCAGCCACGCGGTCGTCGCCCTGCCGTTCGTGCGGACACCGCTGGTTCCGGCGGCGATCGCGATCGGCGCGATGACGCCCGACCTGCCGCTGTTCCTGCGGGGGCTCGTACCCCCGTACGCCATCACGCACGATCTGGCGTGGCTGCCGGTGACGGTGGTGATGGCGTTCGTTCTGCTGCTGGTGTGGCGGTGCGTGCTGCGTCCGGCAACGCGCGAGCTGCTGCCGCGGCGCATCGCCGAACGCCTGCCCGGAGGGTGGGATGCCGGTGCCCCCGCGGCGGCACGCGAGACGGTGAGCGGGGGAGTCGTCGGCATCCTGTGGGTGATCGTCTCGCTCGCGCTCGGGGTGGTCACGCACGTGGCTTGGGATTTCTTCACGCACGAGGGTCGAGCGGGCGACGCCCTGTTCCCGGCTCTCGAGCAGCAGTGGGGGCCTCTGCTCGGCGTGAAGTGGCTGCAGTACGGCTCGGGGGCGTTCGGACTGGCGGGCTTGGCGATCTTCGGTCTGTGGTGGCTGACACGGCGGTCGCCGCGTCCGGTGAGCCGGGTGCTTCCGGATGCCGCGCGCGTGGGCTGGTGGCTGTCTCTGCCGATCGCGCTCGTCGTCGCGTCCCTCGGGGCGCTCGTGCTCGAAGGCGGCTTCGACACGGACTACACCCCGACCCACCTCATCTACGGCGTGCTGGTGAAGGTCGCCGCGGTGTGGGGCGTCGCGACGCTCGCGCTCGCGCTGCTCGTGCAGGCGCGGCGAGCCCGCGTGCGGTAGCCCGCCGTCGCACAGGCAGACGGGGCGCGGCGCGCGCGGGCGGAAACACGTACACCGGGGTGCGACGCCGTCTCGAGCGGACGGCCACGGGGTCGCGGCCGAGCGTGCCGGCACCCGGGATCAGACGAAGCCGCCGCTGGCCTGGATGGTCTGCCCGTTGACCCAGCGGGTGGGTTCGAGCAGGCCGAGGATCACGGCGCTGATGTCGTCGGGCTCGCCGAAGCGGCCGAGGGGCGTCGCCGCGAGGATGCCCGTGCCCTGCGCGTCGGGATCGCCGCCGGCGGTGAGATCGGCGGTCATCATCGCGGTGCGGGTGGGGCCGGGGGAGACGGCGTTGACGGTGATGCGGCGCGCGCCGAGCTCGCGCGCGAGCACGGTGGTCAGCGCGTCGACGGCCGCTTTCGAGGTGGCGTAGAGCGTGTATCCGGCGGGCAGCAGCCGCGTGATCGCGCTCGAGACGAAGACGATCGCGCCGCCGTCTCGCACGTGCAGGGCCGAGAGGCGGGCGAGGTGCAGCGTGCCGGCGATGTTCGCGAGGACGATCTCGTCGATGGTCTCGGGGGCGGTGTCGACGATCGGCGCTTTGTGGAAGGCCGCGGCGGCGTGGACGACGACGTCGATCCCGCCGAACGCCGCGATGACCGCGTCGAACAGCGCGGCGAGCGAGGACGCGTCGGCGAGATCCGCGGGGAAGGCCCGTGCGGTTCCGCCGCGGGCTTCGATCTCGGCGACGACCCGCTCCGCGGCCTCGGCGCCGCGACCGTAGGCGACGGCGACGGCGTACCCCTCCTCGGCGAGGGCGCGGGCGACGGTCGAGCCGATCCCGCCGGAGGCTCCGGTGACAAGGGCGACGGGCGAGGTGCGGGCCATCGAAATCCTCTCGGGGGGCCGTCGCGAAGTCGACGACTCGGACACGCTAAGCGGCTCGCGCGCCCGTCCCGCCTCGCGGAGCGCTCTTTCATCCGCCTGTCCGGGGCATTCCACCCGTGCCCGCCCGCACCCGCCCGCGGGTCACGCGGGCCGCGGGGCGGGCGGCGGTTAGACTCGACGACGTTATGACGAAGGCGGGAGACTCGGTGTCGGCGAGCACGAAGGGCAACAAGACGGGCGCAGACGAGGTCATCCTCGGACCCACCGGTCGCCCCTACCAGGGGTTCCCGACCCCGAAGGCTCTCGACAGCCACGGTCCGGCGCGCATCATCGCGCTGTGCAACCAGAAGGGCGGCGTCGGCAAGACGACGACGACCATCAACCTCGCCGCCTCTCTCGCCGGCTACGGCCGCCGTGTGCTCGCGATCGACTTCGACCCCCAGGGGGCCCTGTCGGCGGGTCTCGGCATCCAGACGCACGACGTGCCGACCATCTACGACCTGCTGCTCGACACCAAGCGCGACCCGCACGAGGTCATCGTCGAGACGCGTGTCGAGGGTCTCGACGTGCTGCCGGCCAACATCGACCTCTCGGCCGCCGAGGTGCACCTCGTCAACGAGGTCGCGCGCGAGACGATCCTCGCCCGGGTGCTCCGCAAGGTCGCGGCCGACTACGACGTCATCCTCATCGACTGCCAGCCCTCGCTGGGCCTTCTCACGGTGAACGCGCTGACGGCCGCGCACGGCGTGCTGATCCCGCTCGAGTGCGAGTTCTTCGCGCTCCGCGGCGTCGCGCTGCTGGTCGAGACCATCGACAAGGTGCGCGACCGCCTGAACCCGGCGATCCAGCTCGACGGCGTCCTCGCCACGATGTACGACCCCCGCACGCTCCACTCGCGCGAGGTGCTGGAGCGTGTCGTCGAGGCGTTCGGCGACGACGTCCTCGAGACGGTCATCGGTCGCACGGTGAAGTTCCCGGATGCCTCGGTCTCGGGCATGCCGATCACGGAGTTCGCGCCCGAGCACGCCGCAGCCCAGGCCTACCTGCGGTTGGCGCGGGAGCTGGTCGCGCGTGGCGCCGTCGCCTGACGACATTCCCACGGGCAGCCCCGTCGCGGCGCGGCCGGGTCCCGAGCCCGCGGGAGGCACCGATGCGCCGGCTCCCGCAGGCTCCGAGGGGCTCAGCCACCTCGCGACCGGCGACCCCCTCCCGGCTGAGGTCCCCGAGCCCGTCGAGGGGACCGGAACCGACGCCGCCGGTTTCCGCGTCACCCTCCCCGTCTTCGACGGCCCCTTCGACCTCCTCCTCACCCTCATCTCGCGCGCCGAGCTCGACATCACCGAGGTCGCCCTCAGCCGCGTGACCGACGAGTTCATCGCCTACCTCCGCGACCTCGGACCCGAGCAGGATCTCGACGAGGCATCGGAGTTCCTCGTCGTCGCCGCGACCCTGCTCGACATGAAGATCGCGGGGCTCCTGCCCCAGGGCGAGCTCGTGGATGCCGAATCCGTGGCGCTCCTCGAAGCGCGCGACCTGCTGTTCGCGCGGCTCCTGCAGTACCGGGCGTTCAAGGAGGTGTCGGCGTGGTTCGCGCGGTGCCTGCAGCGCGAGGACCGCCGGCACACCCGCGACGTGCGGCTCGACGAGAAGTACCGCGCGGCCGTGCCCGAACTGGTGTGGACGCTCAGCCTCGACGATTTCGCCGCCCTCGCCGTCGTCGCGATGGCGCCGAAGCAGATCCCGACGGTCGGGCTCGATCACCTGCACGCCCCGCTCGTGAGCATCCGCGAGCAGGCCGCGATCGTCGTGACGCTCCTGCGCTCGGCGGGCACCCTGAACTTCCGCGACCTCGTCGCCGGTGTCACCGAGACGGGGATCGTCGTGGCGCGTTTCCTGTCGATCCTCGAGCTGTACCGTCACGCCGCGCTGTCGTTCGAGCAGCTCGAACCGCTGGGCGAGCTCACGCTGCGTTGGACCGCCGAGCGGTGGTCGGAAGAGAACCTCGCCGCCCTGGGAGCCGATTATGACCGCTGACCCGCAGGCCCCGATCCCGGCTCCGCGTCCGAGCGATCCGGCATCCGTCGCCCGTCGCCTCGAGGCGGTCCTGCTCGTCGTGGACGAACCGCAGAGCCTCGTGAGCCTCGCGGCCGCGGTCGCGGCCCCCGTGCCCGCCGTCCGTCAGGCGATCGAGGCGCTCGTCGCGGACTACGACGGCAAGACCGGGGGACCGGTCCGCGGCTTCGAACTGCGCGAGGTCGGCGGAGGGTGGCGTCTATACGTCCGCGAGGAGTACGACGACGTCGTCGGCGACTTCGTGAACACCCAGGCACCCTCGCGGCTCTCGCAGGCGGCGCTGGAGACCCTGGCCGTCATCGCGTACAAGCAGCCCGTCACGCGCGGGCAGGTGGCATCCATCCGCGCGGTGAACGTCGACTCGGTCGTACGCACGCTGTTGGCTCGCGGACTCATCACCGAGGTGTTCACGGACCCCGACACGGGTGCCATCCACTACGGGACCACCGACCAGCTGCTGGTCCACCTCGGCATCAACTCGCTCGACGAGCTGCCGCACATCTCGCCGTTGCTCGACGACGGCGCCGACGGATTCGACGGAGAGGTACTGAAATGACGGATGCCAGCGAAGAGGGCGTGCGCCTGCAGAAAGTGCTCGCGAACGCGGGCGTGGCCTCGCGCCGTGTCTCCGAGGAGATGATCGTCGCGGGCCGCGTGCGCGTGAACGGCGTGGTCGTGACCGAGCTCGGTTCGCGGATCCACCCCGATACCGACCTGGTCGACGTCGACGGCACGGCGATCCAGCTCGACGCGTCCAAGCGCTACGTCATCCTGAACAAGCCCACGGGGGTCGTCAGTTCGATGAGCGACGACCGCGGCCGGCCCGACCTCCGCCGGTACACGAAGGACTGGGACGAGCGCCTGTTCAACGTCGGACGCCTGGATGCCGACACCTCGGGCCTTCTTGTCTTGACCAACGACGGCGACCTCGCGCACGTGCTCGCCCATCCCTCGTTCGGCGTGACGAAGGTGTACATCGCGAAGGTCGAGGGTCAGGTGCTGCCCCAGACGATCCAGCGCCTGCTGAAGGGCGTCGACCTCGAGGACGGGCGGATCGCGGCCGACAAGGCGCGGCTGCTCGACGCGTCTCGCGGCGAGAGCCTCGTCGAGCTGACGCTGCACTCGGGCAAGAACCGCATCGTCCGGCGTCTGATGGCCGAGGTCGGCCACCCGGTCGTCGAGCTGGTCCGTCGGCAGTTCGGGCCCCTGCACCTGGGAACACTCCCGGTGGGCAAGGCGCGCGAGTTGACTACAGTAGAACGCGGCGCCCTGCTCACGCTGTCCCGTCGGGACGGCGACACTCCCGCGGAGTGAGCCTCCGGGGCGTCTTGCGGTGCCAGGGGCGCCGCCCAGGGCAGGAGACCCGATGAGCGAACCGAACGGAACGTCCGCGCGCGCGGCCGGTCCTTTGGCGACCCGCACGAGCGGCACCGTCCGCGTCGTCGGCTCGGGCCTGCTCGGCGCGAGCATCGGCCACGCGCTGACCGCGCGCGGCGTCGACGTCGTGCTCGTCGACGCCTCTCCCTCCCAGCTACGGCTGGCCATCGACTACGGTGCCGGTCGCGCCGCACGCGACGACGACGCGCCCTCGCTGATCGTGGTGGCCGTGCCGCCCGACGTCACCGCCGACGTGGTGCAGCGCGAGCTCGCCGCGTTCCCGGATGCCGTGGTGACCGACGTCGCGAGCGTCAAGCTCGAGCCGCTGCGCACCCTGCGGGAGCGCGGGGTCGATCTGCGCCACTACATCGGGTCGCACCCGATGGCCGGACGTGAGCGCGGGGGAGCGATCTCGGCGCGCGCCGACATCTTCGTCGGTCGTCCGTGGGTCGTCTGCCGCGACGGCGAGACCTCGGCGCACGACCTGTCGCTCGTGGAGGGCCTCGCCCTCGACCTCGGGGCGACGCTCATCGAGATGACGCCCGAGGAGCACGACGAGTCGGTCGCCCTCATGTCGCACGTGCCGCAGCTGGTCGCGAGCCTGCTCGCCGGACGCTTCGTCGAGGCCCCCGACGGCTCCCTCCGCCTCGCCGGTCAGGGCGTGCGCGACACGACACGCATCGCGGCATCCGCTCCCGAGCTGTGGGTGCAGATCCTCGGCGCGAACGCCGCCCCCGTGGTGTCGGTGCTCGACCGGCTCTCGGCCGACCTCGCCGAGGTGGCCGAGGCGCTGCGCGACCCCGACGTGCCGGGTGCCCGTCGTGCCGTCGCCGACACCATCCGCCGCGGTAACGAGGGCGTCGAGCGTCTTCCCGGCAAGCACGGCCAGAACCGCCGTTTCGATACTTTCGTCGTCATGGTCGACGACACCTCCGGCCAACTGGGCCGCCTCTTCGGCGAGCTCGGAGACCTCGACGTCAACGTCGAAGACCTGCGCCTCGAGCACTCGCCCGGTGCCCCGTTCGGCCTCGCCGAGATCAGCGTCGTCCCCGACGCGGTCCGCCGAGCCGTCGACGGACTCCAGCAGCGCGGATGGCGGATTGCGAGCACCACCCATGACTGAATCCCTTCTCAAGCCCGCGTTCGGTGGCCCCGTCGAGGGGTCGTCCTCGGACGGCGCGCCCGTCGTCGTCGCGATCGACGGTCCCGCCGGCAGTGGCAAATCGAGCGTGTCGAAGGCCGCGGCCCAGCGCCTCGGGTACGGCTTCCTCGACACCGGAGCGGCCTATCGCGCCCTCGCGTGGCACGCTCTCGAGCACGGTGCCGACACCTCCGACGCCACCGCGGTGCTCGAGGTCTTCGGCGACTTCGACTACGCGATCTCGCTCGACACGAGTGATCGCTGGGTGCGCGTCGGCTCGGCCGACGTCACCGCCGCGATCCGGGAGCCGCGGGTCACCGATGCGGTGAGCGGGGTGGCGCGCGTCGCCCCCGTGCGGCACGCGGTGAACGAGCTGTTCCGTCGGCTCGTGGCATCCGCGGGGCTTCCGGGAGTGGTGGTCGAGGGGCGCGACATCACCACCGTCGTCTTCCCCGATGCCGCCGTGCGGATCCTTCTGACAGCGGCCCCCGAGGTGCGGGCCGCCCGGCGCAGCAAAGAGCTCACCTCGCAGGACGCCGCTGCGGTCGCCGCGGCCCTGCACAAGCGCGATGCCGCTGATTCCACGGTCGTCGATTTCCTCACCGCCGCCCCCGGCGTCGAGGTCGTCGATTCGACCCACCTTGATTTCGAACAGACCGTCGATGCCGTGTTGAGCGTCGTCGACTCCACGATGGGAGCCCGCGATGGGCGTTGAAGACGAGTACGAGGGCGGGCCCGACCAGCTCGCCGAGAAGATGGCCGAGCTGGACGAGGCTCTCGCCGAGCAGCGGGCCGAGGCGCTGCGCGCGGGCCTCGAGGACTTCGACCTCGACGAGGACGACGCCGCTCTCCTCGCCGGCCTCGCCTCGGGTGAGGGCGCGATCGAGTTCCTGCCGGCACTGCCGGTGGTCGCCATCGTGGGTCGCCCGAACGTCGGCAAGTCGGCGCTGGTGAACCGCATCCTCGGTCGCCGTGAGGCCGTCGTCGAGGACACCCCGGGTGTCACCCGCGACCGCGTGACCTACAAGGCCGAGTGGCTCGACCGTCGCTTCTCGCTCGTCGACACCGGCGGCTGGGAGCCCGACGCGAAGGGCATCGACCGCTCGGTCGCCGCCCAAGCCGAGGTCGCGATCGATCTCGCCGACGTCGTGCTGTTCGTCGTGGATGCCACGGTGGGGGCGACCTCGACCGACGAGCACGTCGTGAAGCTGCTGCGCAAGAGCAAGAAGCCCGTCTTCCTCATCGCCAACAAGGTCGACGACGCCCGCCAGGAGCCCGAGGCCACGGCCCTGTGGAACCTCGGTCTCGGCGAGCCGCACCCGGTGTCGGCGATCCACGGACGCGGGGTCGCCGACCTCCTCGACGAGCTGATGAAGGTGCTCCCCGAGGTCTCAGCGGTCGCGAAGTACGAGATCGGCGGACCGCGTCGCGTCGCGATCCTCGGTCGCCCGAACGTCGGCAAGTCGTCGCTGCTGAACAAGGCGGCGGGCGAAGAGCGCGTCGTCGTGAACGAGCTCGCGGGCACCACGCGCGACCCCGTGGACGAGGTCGTCGAGCTCGGCGGCAAGCTCTGGACGCTCGTCGACACCGCCGGCATCCGTCGTCGCGTGCACCTGTCGCAGGGCGCCGACTTCTACGCCTCTCTCCGCACCTCGACCGCCCTGGAGAAGTCCGAGGTCGCGGTCGTCGTTCTCGACGTCTCGCAGCCGATCAGCGTGCAGGACCTCAACATCATCGACCTCGTGCTCGAGTCGGGGCGCGCGCTCGTGCTGGCGTTCAACAAGTGGGATCGCCTCAACGACGACGACATGGAGAATCAGGACCGTCGCCGCTACCTCGAGCGCGAGATCGAGCAGGACCTCGCGCACGTGGCGTGGGCTCCGCGCGTGAACATCTCGGCGCGCACCGGCCGTCACCTCGACAAGCTCGTGCCCGCGCTCGAGACGGCGCTGGAATCGTGGGACACCCGCATTCCGACCGGCAAGTTCAACGCGTTCCTCTCGGAGCTCGTCGCCGAGCACCCGCACCCGCTCCGCGGCGGCAAGCAGCCCCGCATCCTGTTCGGCACGCAGGCGGCGACGCGCCCGCCGACCTTCGTGCTGTTCACGACCGGATTCCTCGACCCGGGCTACCGCCGGTTCATCCAGCGGCGCCTGCGCGAGATCTACGGTTTCGAGGGCACGCCGATCGTGCTGAACATGCGCATCCGCGAGAAGCGCCAGCGCTGAGACGCGTCGAGAACGCCCCGGGTGCCGTTGCGGCGGCCGGGGCGTTTCGTCGTTGTTCGGGAAACACTCACGCGATCTCTCACAGAAATCTCCCAGGAATCGATACGCTGCATCAGCGGCGGGCTACCGGCCCGCCCGCGCGCGGCACGTGGCCGCGCCGACCAGGGGGATAACCATGACGAATCTTCACGCCGAACCGGCGCTCGACCAGCCGTATTACGGGGCGACCATCGGAGCGGCCGTCCGTCGCTTCTTCAAGAAGTACGCGACCTTCACCGGCCGCGCGAGCCGCAGCGAGTACTGGTGGTGGGTGCTCGCGGGCGGAATCGTCAGCTTCGTGCTGAGCATGCTGATCCTGGCGACCGGCGCCGCCCGGATGGGCTCCGACGGAGTCTGGCAGGTGCAGGGCGGCCCCGGGGTGATCTTCGTCGTGCTGACCGCGATCTGGAGCCTCGCGATCTTCATTCCGCAGCTCGCCCTCGTCGTCCGTCGTCTGCACGACAGCAACCGCAGCGGCTTCTGGATCTTCATCTACTTCGTGCCGCTCGCCGGCCCGATCATCCTGTTCGTCTTCATGCTGCTCGGCTCGAAGCCCGAGGGTGCGCGTTTCGACCGCTGAGTTCTTCTTTCGCGTGCTCCGGCCCCCTGCGGGTCGGGGCACGCGGTGTTTCCGGGTGCCTCTGCCGGCGCGCGGCGGGATCGGGGTCGTTGCGGTGGCGTCGGGTGTCGCGGTGGCTACGCGTGGGCGGGCCGTGGGGCGGAGTCGGTGGGGGACACGCCGTTTCGGGTGACGTGGGGTCGACGTGACGGCATCCGGATCCGCGGGACGGCTCGAGCGCGGCTCGTGCGATTGCGGCGCCATGAGTCGCAGGGATGACCCGCGCCCGCCGACGTGTGCCAGGCTGGAGAGGATGACGATCGAGCCTCCCGCCCCCGGTGAACCGCGGCGCCCGCACGGTCCCCGCGATCCCGGGGACGCGTGGGTCGTCGCGCCGACGGGGGAGAAGTACTGGGGGCGTTTCGGTGCCGCCGGATTGCTGGCCCTCGATGCCGAGCGGGGTGTGCTGCTGCAGCACCGGGTCTCGTGGAGCCACTTCGGCGACACGTGGGCGCTCCCCGGCGGAGCGCGTCACGAGAACGAGTCGGCGCGCGACGGGGCGCTTCGCGAGTCGGGCGAAGAGGCCGGCGTGCCCGAGGATGCGGTGCAGGCGCGCTTCGAGAGCGTTCTCGATCTCGGCATCTGGACGTACACGACCCTCGTGGCCGACGTCACCACGCCGTTCGAGCCGGTGATCAGTGACCCCGAGAGCGTCGCGCTCGAGTGGGTTCCGGTCGATGAGGTCGCGTCCCGTCCGCTGCATCCCGGTTTCGCCGCGTCGTGGCCGGCGCTGCGCTCTGCGCTGTCTGTGCGTCCCGCGGTGGTGGTCGATGTCGCCAACGTCATGGGTTCGGTACCCGACGGGTGGTGGAAGGACCGCGCCGGCGCGGCCGGGCGTCTGCTCACCCGCCTGTCGGCGTTGA
Source organism: Microbacterium testaceum (assembly GCF_001476655.1). Lineage (GTDB taxonomy): Bacteria > Actinomycetota > Actinomycetes > Actinomycetales > Microbacteriaceae > Microbacterium > Microbacterium testaceum_C. The sequence goes on from NZ_LDRT01000068.1 coordinate 11,730, forward strand.
CGTCTTCGGGAATGGATGCCGAGGCCCTCGGCCTCTCCGCCACGCGCTGGTTCCCGTTCGTAGGGGCGGTGCTGGAGGGCGAGGCGCGTGCGACGGACGTCGATCACGATCTTGTCGCGGTGTGGCGGGCGAGCGGATCGGGCGATGACGAGATCGTGCGCGTGACGGCGAAGCTCGTCGGGTCGTGGGATCCGGTGGTCGTGGTCACGAGCGACCGTGGATTGGCGGAACGCGTGGAGGCGCTGGGGGCGTCGGTGCGTGGGACGCGGTGGTTGCTGGAGCAGCTGGGCTGAGGCACGGCCCCGTGCACAACCTCCGTGACACGGACCCGTGCGCAGCTTCTGCGATGGGGGCCCGTGCGCAACCTCCGCGATTCGCGCAACCTCCGCTCATCGCGCCGCTTTCGGGCTGAGGTTGTGCAAATCGCGGAAGTTGTGCGCGCCGCGGAGGGTGGGTGTGGCGGCCTAGTCGAGGTCGCGGCCGCGCAGCTTCTCGATGTCGCGGCGGTCGCGTTTGGTCGGGCGGCCCGCGCCGCGGTCGCGGACCGGGACGAACGGCATGCTCTCGCGCGGCGGGGGAGGGGGAGTGCGGTCATCGAGCGCCTCGGCGACGAGGGCGGCTCCGACGCGTTTCGCGATCGTCTTCTTCACGACGAGGATGCGGTCGAACCCCTGGATGCGCACGCGGAGCTCATCTCCGGGCCGGACCGGCTGCGCGGCTTTCGCCCTCTCGCCGTTGACACGAACGTGACCTGCGCGGCACGCGGTGGTCGCGGCCGAGCGGGTCTTGTAGACCCGGACCGCCCACAGCCAGGCGTCGACGCGCGCGGTGGTCGTGGCATCCGTCATGTCAGGTCTTCCGTCGGCGAACCTCCATCGTAGGACGGGCGCTCAGTCGCGTAGCGTGAGCGCGACGAGGGCGCGATCGGGCTTGGGGCGATCGACGACGTCGAAGCCGGCCGCCTCGAACACCGAGACGGTGCCGCGGAAGAGCTGGTTCGACGACCGCTTCGCGGCGTGCGGGTCGAGCGGATACCCCTCCACCACCCGGGCGCCACCATCGCGGGCGGCGGAGACGGCGGCATCCAGGAGCTGGCCGGTGAGACCTCTGCCGCGGTGCTCCTTACGGACGACGAAGCACGACACGGCCCACACGTCGTCGGCGTCGAGCGGCTCGGACGTCGAGGCGGTCACATCGCGCGTGCGGGCGAGGCGCGGTTGAGCGGTGCGGGGTCCGACGCGCACCCAGCCCGCGGGTTCGCCGTCGACGTAGGCGATGAGTCCGGGCGGTCGGCTCTCGCTGAACTCGGCGCGGAAGAGGTCGGTGCGTTCGTCGACGGATGCCTCTTTCCACGGGCCGTTGGGGAGGAGCCACCACTGGCACTGGCAGTCCGGGCCGTCGCCGCTGTCGAGGGCGACCTCGGCGTCGTCGAAGCGGTCGCCGGTCGCGGGGAGGATCTCGATGGTCATGGGGTGACGCTGGCGAGGGGCTCGGACACCGGACAAGACAGGAGCGATCGCTCGGCTCTCGGGTGCCCTCCGGTCCATCCCGCACACGCCCGGGGTGCGCCCGGTTCGCGGCATGGTCGCGAAGCGGCTAATATAGGGGAGTTGCCCGCTCGCGGGCGACGGGATGTGGCGCAGCTTGGTAGCGCACTTGACTGGGGGTCAAGGGGTCGCAGGTTCAAATCCTGTCATCCCGACCAGAACAGGGCCGGAAACTCGCAAGAGTCTCCGGCCCTTTGGCGTTGGCTCGAACGAACAACCCCTCCGGAACCCCTCCGGCTCCCTTGCCGACCAGGGTGTTGGCCTGGGGCTCTTCCGTCTGCCCAAGGCCAGTCAGGTGTTCACTCCCGGAGAACTGCCGCTCGACAAGAGCAACGTCTACGTTTCGCGGGCAGTAAGTGAAGGGAAGCTGAGTCCAGAATCACATCATGGGATTGCTGAGCAAGCTCTTCGGTCGTGCCGCACCGGCAGAGACTGCGGTCACGGCGGGGGAGCCGCCCGCAACGCGCGGTCTAGGTCAGTACATCTAGCCCGTGCGCAGGTGCAGGCCCCGTCGCGCGGATGATGCGGGCGTGCCGCAACTCACGTTCTTCCCTCTGACAATGAAATCCCAGGGCTGACTCTCTCGGCGGCCACACTGTCGGCGGGAATGTCGTCAGCGCGGGCCGAGCAGCGTCGCGAGCCCGGCGATTGTGGTGTCGACGACGAATCGGAAGTAACGCTCGCGCAGCTGTTCGGCGCCGTAGCCGCCCTCGGCGAAGGGCGTCAGAAGGGATGCCGAGAGCACCTCGACACCGGGTCGGCCCACTGCGGTGCGGGCAAACTCGTCCATCATCGTCGCGTGATCGCGGGGGCCGTCGTCCTCGTGGACCAGCCGGTCGTCGCCGATCGAGATGGTGAGCATCGCGTTATTCAGCAGAGCCGCATACGCGAATCCGGCGTCGCCTCCGAATCCTGCGCGCCGCAGCAGTGCGGTGCCGGTGTCTATTACCTCGAGTGTCGTGAGGAAAGTGGGTCCATGGAGCAGCAGCCACTTCGCCACACCGGGGTACGCCGTGACCGGACCGTAGGCAGAAATGAGGAAGGTGCGGAACCACTCGTCCCACGAGCTCTCGGGCGGCGGGACGCTCAAACCTTCGACGACGCGCTCGACGACGTGACGCGCAAGCAGGTCGCGACCCCCGACATGGTGGTAGATCACCGAAGGCGAGACGTCGAGTCTGCGGGCGAGATCCCGGATCGACCAGCCCCACAGGTGCGAATCACGCGTCAACTCGGCGGCGGCGTCGATGACCGCGTCCGCCGTCATGCCGACGTGGAATGCGGTCGTCTGGTTGCGCATCATTGTGCCTTTCGAGTTCGACACCCAGTCTCGCCGACGCACGCCGAGGTTGACAGCAGGTAAGGCTACCCTTACTAATAAACTCGCACCCATTCGAACACCGTTCTATTATAATGAGAACTGTTCTCAACAAGCTGGAATGCGAGCCCCATGACCGACGACTCGACCACAGATTTCTTCGCGCCAGTACGCGGCAGCCTCGCTGGCATCATCGCGCTCAGCGTCGTCGGCGCGGCGAGCAGCGTCGTTCCGTTCATCGCGATCGTCGAGCTCGCGCGGATCCTTCTGCCGGCGGCATCCGGCGAGCCGATCGACGAGGCTCGCGCGTGGACAGTCGTCATCGTCGCCGTCGCCGCGCTCGTCGTGGCGGTCAGCTGCGCATTCCTCTCCGGCCTCATAAGCCACCTCGCAGATGCCGAGCTGCAGGTTTCGCTGCGTAGGAGGATCATCCGCCACCTGCAGCAGCTGCCGTTGGGCTGGTTCGGGCGGCGAAGCTCGGGCAGTGTCCGCAAGCTGGTCGAGAGCGACGTCACGGCACTTCATCAGCTGGTGGCGCACTCGATCCAGGATGTGCTGACCGCGGTGACTGTTCCGGTCGTCAGCCTGGTGTACCTGTTCGCGACGCAGTGGCAGATGGCCGTCGCCGCTCTCGTACCGCTGCTGGGTGTCGCGGTGTGCTACCCGCTGATGATGCGTGGCGCGGGCGAGAAATATCAGCAATACGACGAGGCGACGCAGTCACTGTCGGGGGCGACAGTCGAGTTCGTCCAGGGGATCGCTGTCGTCAAGCGGTTCGGGCAACTCGGTCGCAGCCACCGTCGATACCGGGATGCGACGAAGCGCTACGTGCACTTCGTCGACGAGTGGACCCGTGAGACGGCGATCGCGTTCACCGTCGTCGAACTCATCTGCTCCCCCGTCACGGCACTACTGATCCTGCTCAGCGCCGGCGCGTGGCTCGTGAGCGCCGGACTCGCCACACCGATCGACATCCTCCCGGGTGTAGTGCTGGGACTCGGACTCACAGCCCCGTTCATAAAGCTGGGAGCATCGGGACAGTTCCTGCGCAACGCCGCCAAGGCTCGGCGCGCGCTGTCAGCCTTCTTCGCCCTGCCGCCCGTCTCACAGCCCGTCGAGCCACAGACCACCGAGGGAGCAGACGTCGCGTTCGACGACGTGTCGTTCAGCTACGACGGAGAACACCGCGTGCTCCACGACGTCGCCGCCGCGTGCGCGCCGGGCACGGTGACCGCCCTGGTCGGCACCTCGGGCTCGGGCAAGTCGACGTTCGCGAAGCTGGTCCCGCGGTACTACGACGTCGACGCCGGACGCGTCGCGATCGGCGGCGTCGACGTGCGCGACCTCCGCTCGCGCGAGCTCTACCGCGATGTCGGGTTCGTCTTCCAGGACGTGCAGGTGCTCCGCGCGAGCCTGCGCGAGAACATCCGGCTCAGCCGTCCCGACGCGACAGATGCCGAGGTCGAGCAGGCGGCGCGCGCGGCGCAGATCCACGATCGGATCCTCCGCTTCGAGCGCGGCTACGACGCGGTCCTCGGCGACGACGCCAATCTTTCGGGCGGCGAAGCGCAGCGTGTGACGATCGCGCGTGCCCTGCTCGCCGACGCCCCCGTGCTCGTGCTCGACGAGGCCACCGCGTTCGCGGATCCGGATTCCGAGGCAGCGATCCAGAAGGCGCTCAGCACGCTGGCCGCCGATCGCACGGTGCTCGTGATCGCGCACCGGCTTCACACGATTACGGGCGCCGATCAGATCCTCGTGCTCGACGCGGGGCGCATCGTCGAGCGAGGCACCCACGCCGAGCTGGTGGCGGCGAACGGCCGATTCGCCCGCATGTGGGCGGAGTACCAGTCCAACCACGCCCGCACCCTGCCGGAAGGAGCGGCGCGATGATCCGCCGCATGCTGCACTATTCGTCGGCGCGAGCGCGCAGACTCGTCCTGATCGAGCTCGCTTTTGTCGCGGCATCCGCGATCCTCCAGGGAGTCGCGTTCCTGCTGCTCGTTCCGCTGCTGGGCTCGCTGTTCACGGCGAAGACGGATGCCGTCGGCGGGTGGCTGCTCGTCGAGGCCATCGTCGCGGCGCTGTACTTCGCGACGGCGTGGGTCGCGAGCCAGGTCGGCATGGAGGCCAGCACCGCCGTCCTGGAGTCTCTCCTCGAGCGCCTGGGGGATCGTCTCGTCGACCTGCCGATCGCCTGGTTCACCACAGACCGCACAGGTCTCACGACGAGCATCGCGACGCAGGGCGCGATGTTCGTCTCCACCGCCCCGTACGCTGTGCTGCGGCCGATCCTGACCGGTTTCGTCACCCCCGCGACGGTCCTCGTCGGGATGTACTTCTTCGACTGGCGGCTCGCCGTGGCGATGACGGTGATGGTCCCCGTCCTCGCCGTCGGCTACCGCACCATCCACACCGCGATCGTCCGTGGCGACAAAGTGCACGCCGAGGCCGTCTCGGAAGCCTCGAGCCGTGTCATCGAGTTCGCCCGCGTCCAGCCGACGCTTCGCACCGCGGGAGACGGATCGGTCGCCGACCGGCTCGTTTCGGAGGCGCTCGAGAACCAGCACCACGCCTACCGTCGACTGCTCTTCGGCGGTGGGGCCGGCATCGCCACCTTCGCGGGGCTCGTGCAGCTATCGATGACGGTCGTCCTGGTCCTCGGGACGTTCCTCGCCATCGGGGGATCGGTCGAGCCGGCGACGCTCATCGCGCTGCTCGTCCTCGGCATCCGCTTCAACGAGCCGATCATGAACGCCGGCGATCTCGGCGGCGGCGTGGCCGTGGCCCGCACCACGCTCGACCAGCTCGACGCGCTGTACGCCGTCGAGCCGCTGCCCGAGCCGGCCGCGCCGGCCGTTCCCAAAGACTGGAGCGTCGAGTTCCGCGACGTCACCTTCGGCTACCGCGGCTCGGCGGTGCTCCGCGGACTGAGTTTCACCGCCCCAGCCGGACGCATGACGGCGCTCGTCGGTCCCTCCGGATCGGGCAAGACGACCATCACGAAGCTCATCGCCCGCTTCTACGACCCCGAGGTCGGCTCCGTGTCGATCGGGGGCGTACCCCTTCCCGACCTCGGCACCGCGGTGGTCGAGAATGCCGTCGCCCCGGTGTTCCAGGACGTATACCTGTTCGACGACACGATCTTGAACAACATCTGGATCGGCAACCCCGACGTTTCCCGTGACGAGGTCATCGCAGCGGCGAGGCGTGCACGCGTGGACGAGATCGCCAGACGACTTCCCGGCGGCTGGGACGCACGCGTCGGCGAAGGGGGCTCGAGCCTCTCCGGCGGAGAACGACAACGTGTGTCGATCGCGCGGGCGCTCCTCAAAGATGCGCCGATCGTGCTGTTGGACGAAGCGACATCCGCGCTCGACATCGGCAACGAGATCGCGATCGGCGGTGCGATCGATCATGCGCGCACGGGGCGCACGATGATCGTCGTCGCGCATCGCCTGCAGACGATCATGACCGCTGACCGCATCATCATGCTCGACGGTGAGGGGGGTATCCGCGAAACCGGCACCCACGCCGAGCTGCTCGCCGCGGACGGTACCTACGCCGAGTACTGGCGGGAGCGGGTGCATGCCGCTGGCTGGCAGCTCGCCGGCACCGATCTCCCAGCGCATCTCGCGCACCCCACCCGAAAGGAACCCCAATGACCCCGCCCACCGACGCGAAGGCTGCACCCGCACCCGCTCAGCGGTCGCTGCGCCTCACCGCCCGCGACATCGTCAACGTCGCGATCTTCGCCGTCATCTACTTCGTCGTCGTGTTCGCTATGGCGATGCTCGGCGTCATCAGCCCCGTGGTGATGATTACCACCCTTCCCCTCACACCGATCGTGGCCGGCATCCCGTACATGCTCTTCCTCACCCGTGTGCGTCACGCGGGGGTGGTGACCCTCATGGGTGTCGCGCTGGCCGCCCTCGACCTGGTCATCGGTCACCCGTGGCAGTCCGCGCTTGTCATCGTGGTGGTCTCGCTCGTGGGCGAGTTCATCATGGCTGCGGGCAACTACCGCAGCACGTGGGCGGCCATCTGGACCTACACGGTGTTCTCCGCCTGGTTCATCGGACCGTGGGTGCCCTTCCTGATCGACCCGGCGGGATACCTCGCGAACTACGGCCTCGAAGCCTACGGCGAGGACTACGCCCGGGTGTTCCGCGAACTCGTGACGGTGCCGACGATCCTGCTCATGTTCCTCGCGACCGTAGTGTGCGGGTTCCTCGGCGGTCTGCTGGGCACCCGCCTGCTCGCGAAGCACTTCCGCAAGGCCGGCCTGGCATGACCCGAGTCGGCGTCGACGGCACTCGTCGCACGAACACGCATGCCGTCGGCGTCGACACCGCCCATTCGCGCCCGGCCCCCGGGCTCGACCCTCGCACGGCCATCCTGCTCCTGGTTGCGACAAGCGTTGCGGTCATGCAGGTGGACGGTGTGAGGTGGATGCCGGCGGCGTTCGTCGTGGGCCTTACTCTCACAATCTGGGAGCGCGCGTGGCGCCGCGTCCTCACTCTGCTCGTCACCGTCGGTGTGCTCGCAGCTCTCGGGTTCTGGCTGCCGATCGTGTGGCCGAACGCGGTCACGACGACCACCGGCGTCGGGGCCTCCTACATGCTCCGCTTCGTTCTCGTCGCGGCCATCGGCGCTCACCTGGTCGTCACCACCACTCCGACACGTCTGAGCGCCTCCCTTCGCGCGTGGCGGGTGCCCCGCCCGATCTCCGTGACACTCGGCGTCATGGTGCGCTTCTTCCCGGTGGTCGCCAACGAAGCGCGCGCCGTCCTCGATGCCATGCGACTGCGTGGCCTGGTCGGCGCGCGCGGTATTGCGCGGCATCCGCTGCGGTCCGTCGAACGATTCGTCGTGCCGATGATCGCCGCGAGCCTACGCGCGAGCGAGGACCTGTCGGCGGCGGCGATCCTGCGCGGTCTCGGCTCGCATCGTACGCCGGTGCCACTCGTGCCGCCTCGCTTCGGGCTCGGCGACCTTCTCGTCCTGGTGCTCGCCGCCGCCCTCGCCGCGGTCACCCTGCTGTCGAAGGGCCTCTCATGACCCCTGTCATCCGTGTCGACGACGTCGAGTGGACCTACCCGCACGCGGAGCGGCCCTCGCTGCGAGGTCTCGACCTGACGGTCGGCGAGGGCGAACTCGTCGTGCTGTGCGGGGCCTCGGGCTCCGGGAAGTCGACGGCGCTGCGGCTGCTCAACGGACTGGTGCCGCAGTTCCACGACGAAGGAGTGCTGACCGGAACCGTCACGGTCGCGGGCGTCGTGACAACCGCCGTCGAGCTCGACGCGCTCGGCGCCGTCACGGGCACGGTGCTGCAGCACCCGCGCAGGCAGTTCTTCACGGACTCCGCCCGCGACGAAGTAGCGTTCGCGATGGAAAATCTCGGATACGAGCGTGAGCGCACCCGCGCGCGCGTCGCAGACGCTCTCGACGGCCTCGCTGCGTTTGTGCCGCTCGGGCAGTCGTTGCAGGCCCTGTCAGGCGGCCAGCAGCAGCAGGTCGCGATCGCATCGGCCGCGGCGCACGAGCCGCGAGTGCTCCTCCTCGATGAACCGTCGTCGAACCTGTCGGTCGATGCCATTGACCGGCTCGCCGCGACGCTCGCCGCACTCAAGGACGCCGGCACGACCATCGTCATCGCCGAGCATCGCCTGCGTTACCTGCAGGACGTGCTCGACCGCGTCGTCGTGATGCGGGACGGCGCGGTCGACGTCGTCTGGACCCACGATGAGTTCCGCGAGATCTCCGACGAGACACTCGCGGCCGAGGGGCTGCGCGGTGTCGTCACGCCTGCGACGCTGCCCGAGATCGCCGCGATCGGCGCGAGCGCTGCATCGCCCGCCGCGTCGGTGCCCGGTGCGGCACTCGTGCTCGAAGGCATCCGCTGCACACTCGGCAGCCGCAGGGTGATCGACCTCGACCGCGCCGCCTTCGCGGCTGGGGAGGTCACGGCTATCCGCGGCGCGAACGGGGCGGGGAAATCGACCCTCGCCCGCATCGTCACCGGTTTGCAGCGCAGCGCGGGGAGCGTACGCCTCGACGGCGCCGCCCTCTCCCTGCGCGCGCGACAGCGCGCGAGCGCCGTCGTCATGCAGGACGTGCAGCGTCAGCTGTTCACCGAAACGGTCTCGGCGGAGATCGCCCTCGCGGGCGCCGACGCGGTTGCGACCGACGCCGACGCAGTTCTCGCCTCCCTCGATCTCGACCATCTCGCCGAGCGTCACCCGCTGTCGCTGTCCGGCGGTCAGCAGCAGCGCCTTGTCGTGGCAGCCGTGCGGGTCGCGGGCCGACGCATCGTCGTATTCGACGAGCCGTCGTCGGGCGTCGACCGCCGACACCTGCAGTCGATCGCCGACCAGATCCGTCGCGTCGCCGCCGACGGCGCAGTGGTACTGCTCATCAGCCACGACGAGGATCTGCTCGCCCTCGCCGCGGACCGGCAGCTGTCCCTCGTGACACCGTCCTCAGCGACCACCTCCCCACCGACGCCGGCATCCGTGAAGGAGATGACGTGACGACGTCATCGACCACCCGCCAGACCGAGGAGAAGCCACAGATCCCCTCGTCCTCGGGGCCGTCTTCCTGGTCTACCTCGGCCAGATGACCCTGAACCCGATCATCGCACTCTGCCTCCGCCCGGAGAAGCGGCACGAGCTCATGTCCGTGCCTGCCCGCGTCAGCCCGCGTGACACCCGGATCTGGCCGTTCCGTCTGGCCGGATTCGGGATGTTCACCGCCCTCGGCTTCATCCAGGTGGTGATCGGATTCCTCGTGCAGGACCGGCTCGGACTCGACTCCGCGATGACCGGGGTGGTGACTGGTGTCGCCCTGCTCGCGGCGGGACTCGGTCTGATCATCGCGCAGACGGTCATCGTGCCGCGCAGCGGAGGAACAGGGCGCACTGGCGGGCCTTACCGGGGCGACGAACGGCCTGACGTTCGTCGCCGCACCCACGGCCGCCACCGTGCTCTACGGCGCGTGGGGCCCGCTGTCGGTGATCGTCGGCGCCGCAATCATGGCGATCGTCGCGACTTTCGTGATGATCCATCCGCGGTTTCGCCGCATGAAGAGTTCACCGGCTTGATGTCCGCGCATGCGAAGAGGGGCCGACGGTACCCCGCCAGCCCCTGTTCGTCAGCACGCGACCCGCGACGTCGGCTCAGTGCTCGTCGTAGTGCTCGTCGTAGTGCTCGCCGTGGACTGCGTGGTGGTGGGTTCCGTGCACGTAGTCGACGTGACCGTGGACTTTGCAACGCTGTAGTCTTTCGCGAGCTGCGTCGTGGTGTTGCCGGCCTCATATCGCACAGCAACTCCGTTTCGTGCCTCGCTACTCGGGCGGTTCCAGCTCCGCCCGCGCTCTCGGCTGGAGATCGCATGGCAAATCCCCGACGGAGCCCAGAATCTCGCGGATCCGGGCCGGCGTCATAGAGGGCACTGAATTGTTGGAACAGAGGGAGACGAGCTCGACAGAAGAGCCCTGATAGAACGCGAGTTTTGTCAGGGCTCGATTGTTTCCGTGGGCCGCTTTCGTTGGTCCCCTTCTGGTCCCCCGGCGGTTGGGGTGAGCGGTCGCTCGACGGTGTCGACGGTGCTGCTCGGCGCGCACGCGAGCGCTGGCCGCCGCGGGCGTTCAGTCTGCAGAGGGCGTGGTGGGGGAGTTGGCGCGCGGCGCTCCGTCGATCAGCCAGGTGATCGCGGCGCGGAGGTCGTAGTCGGCGGAGTGCTGCCCCCATCGGGGCAGCAGGGACTGCACGACGGGCATGTCGTCGAGGTCGTCGGCGTTCAGGCGTTGATGCCAGGAGGTCTCGTCGGAGGCACGGCGCGCCACGCTCGCGCGGAAGATCAGTTCTGTCTGCGCTATCCAGGAGGCTGAGCGCCAGAGGGACAGCGCGGTCTGCTCGTCGCAGCCGTCTTCGAGGGCGGCGGAAAGGAACCGGTCGGCCAGGATGAGTGCCGGGGTTCCGACGGCGATGCCCTGGGAGAGGATGGGCACGATCCAGGGGATGTCGCTGAGCCGGGCGAACATGTCCATGACCACCTCGACCATGCGATGGCGGGGCGCGCCGGTGGGTGGTGTCCAGTCGATTTCCTCGGCGACCTGCGTGAGGACGAGGGTGAGCAGTTCGGGCTTGCCGCTGACGTAGTGGTAGATCGTCATCGGTTTTGAGTCGAGCGCGACGGCCAGTGCCCGCATGCTCAGGCTGTCGATGCCGCGTGTTTCGAGGATGGCGCGCGCGGCCGCGACGATGCGGTCCCGGTCGATGCTCCCGCGCTCAGACATGAGGGCGCGTGGTGTGCAGGAGGTGCGGCATCCAGTCTCTTCCTTGATCGGCGGAACTCCATCCTACTATTGTCGTACGCGTACGATTCGTACGTGTACGAAAGAGGATGCGATGACCCCTACCGCTCAGCCCACCCGGCCTGCGCACACCGGAGCCCTGCTGACGACGGTGTTCGTCGCGCAGTTCCTGGTCGCGCTCGATGTCGCCTTGCTCAACGTGGCCCTTCCGGCCATCTCCACCGACCTGCGGATGTCTGGGTCGGTGCTGCAGTGGGTCGTGAACGCGTATCTGCTCACCTTCGCCGGATTCATGCTGCTCGGCGGACGCCTCGGCGACTTGCGCGGGCGACGGTCGGTGCTGCTCGCAGGCCTGGCGTTGTTTCTGGTGTGCAGCGTGTGGGGAGCGCTCGCAGGCGACGCGGGGTCGCTGATCGCCGCGCGCGCGGGTCAGGGGTTCGCGGGAGCTCTCGTCGCCCCGCAGTCCCTCGCCCTGATCACCGCCAACCTGCCCGAGGGTGCGGTGCGCCGACGGGCGTTCGGGCTGTGGGCGGGAGCGGGGGCCGGCGGCGGCGCGGTCGGTGTCGTGGCCAGCGGCCTGCTCACACAGACCTTCGGGTGGCGGGCCGTGTTGGGGGCGAACGTGCCCATCGTGCTCATCGCCCTCGCCGCGGTGTGGGTCGGCGTCCCCCGCCACGAAAGAGGGGTGCGCCCTGAGCGTCTAGACGTGCTCGGGGCAGTTCTGGTCACCACGGGTGTGGGAGCGGCCGTCGCCGCCGTCGCCACGGGCAGTGAGGACGGCTGGACCGCTGCATCAACACTCCTGTGCGCTGCTGCCGGGGTCGTGCTCCTGATCGCCTTCGTCATCGTCGAGCAGCGGACAGCGCACCCGATCATGCCCCTGCGGCTGTTCCGCGTGCGCAGTCTCGTCGGAGCGAACGTGTTCGGCTTCTTCCTGTCTGCGGGACAGCTTGCCGCGTTCTACTTCTGCTCGCTCTACATTCAGCAGGTCTGGGGTATCGAGCCCGCCCTCGCGGGGGTGCTGTTCCTGCCGTTCTCCCTTTTCGTGGTCGTCGGTATCGCGATCGCGCAGCGCCTCGCGGCCCGGGTCGGTATGCGCACGGCGCTCCTCGTCCACGGTATCGTCGGCGCCGCCGGGCTCGGCTGGTTCTCCCTCATGCCCGCGGAATTCGCGTTCTGGCAGGGGATCGCCGGGCCCTCCCTGCTCGCCGCCGTCGGCATCGGAGGGGCCTTCATGCTGCTCGGGTCGGCCGGCACCTCCGGCGTCGTGCCGCACGACGCCGGCATCGCCTCGGGGGTGCTCAACAGCTCACGCCAGCTTGGCGGCACGATCGGACTCGCCGCCCTGGTCGCCGTGGCCACCGCAACGACCGGTGCGGCGGCGGCGACCCCCGTCGACGCGCTCGCCCAGGGCTATCGCGCCGGGCTCGGATACGGCGCGGTGCTGCTAGCGATCGGAGCAGTCGCCGCGTTCGCGATCGTGCCGCGCTCCGCTCGGGCCGACTGACACACGAGGCATGCTAAGAGCCCGAGCGCCCGAGCGATGACCGACGTCCTCGCAGGCATCGACCGTGGGCGGCTGGATCGATCAGCCTCCTGGTTCGTGAAGCGGTTGAACTCAACAGCTCCACTTCACAACCGGGACGCCCTCGCCCTTCAGCTCCTCAACGCCGTGTCGCCGAACAACGTCCCTGGACATCACACCAGCAGACCCCGGCGTGCAGACCTCCACGCAGACCGGGCACCCGCTGGACCCGGAGTGTTTCTACGATTCGTGGTTGACGCCGAATCGGACGACGATCACGGTGCGGTCGCCACATCTGCGGCACAGCCGGGGTGGGCACGCGGTGAGACCGTTGCGCGATCCCTTCGAGGCCAGGACGGCCGCGATCATTTCGCTTGCTTGACTATGACGCGGCGTCATCGTTTTGCCTGAGGGGGTACGAGTTCCTCGCAGAGACAGGTGCCCTCATGACCTCACACCATCCCCGTTCGTCGTCGCCATTCTCCGGATACCTTCAGGGGCTCCGATCGAGGCCGCAGGCGTGGCGGACGATCGCCGCTGTCGTCGGAGGTCTTCTGGTCATGCTCGTCGTGCTGGGGGGACTTGCCATTCCCGCCGGCATGGCGGTGGACAGGTGGATCGGCGTCGCACCGTTCGACCCGTCTCGACCGACATTCACGATCGGGTTCTGGGTCGCCGGCAACCTCCTCCTCGCTCTGCTGATCCCCGCCAGCATGCTGCTGCAGAAGCTCATCTACGGTGCGGCGTGGGGGACGTTGTCGTCCGTGTCCGGGCGGTTTCGCTGGTCGGTGATGGCACGGGCGGCGGTGGTGGTCGTGCCCGTATGGGGTGCGTACGCGGCCATCATCCAGCCGGTACTGGGCACGGGACAGCCCGTGTGGAGTGCTTCCCATCTTCTTCTCGGACTGGTCGCCATCGTGACCATCCCCCTTCAGTCGGCGGGGGAGGAGTATCTGTTTCGCGGGCTGATCTTCCGCGCCGTCGGCGCGCGGTTCGTTCGCCCGGCGGTCGCGTTCCTCGTCGCGACGACGATCACCGCCGTCCAGTTCGGCGTGATTCACGGGTCGGCTGATCCCTGGGCCGTTGCGTATTACATCGTCATCGGGATCAGCTTCGCGGTTCTCGCCGAGCGCACCGGGGGATTGGAGGTTCCTGTCCTCATCCACGCGGCGAACAACACGCTGCTGCTGTTGCCGGTCATTCTCGCGGGCGAGCTTGCATCCGTTTCGACCCCGTCCGGGCCGATCCTCATCGTGCCCGTGCTCCTGGTCGTCACCATCACTCTCGTACTCTGGAGGATCACCCCGTGGCTCCAGGCGCGGGTACCTCGGCGGACGGAGGCGATGACGTGAGAAGCCGCGATCTCGCTCGGCTCGCGGGCGTTTCGGTGCGGACATTGCGCCACTACCATCAGATCGGGCTGCTCCCCGAGCCGCCCCGGTCGGCGAACGGCTACCGCAGCTACGCGGCATCCGATCTCATCCGGGTTCTGCGGGTCAGGCGTCTCACCGATCTGGGAATGCCGCTTTCGCGGATCGATCCCCTCATGGACATCGACGCCGAGCTCGCTCTGTTGGATGACGACTACGCCCGGCAGATCGAGCATCTCCGACGACGTCGCGAAGCGATCCGCGCCCTGCGCCAGCGAGACACCCCCGTCGACACCCCCGCCTTCGCGCGGGAGTATCTCGCGGTGGTGGGTGGGCGGCGTGAGCTCCCGACGCCGTCGGTCGAGATCGAGCGGGACGCGGCTCTCCTCCTCGAGTCGATCCTCGACCCGGCGTCGATCTCACGACTCACCGCGCTTCGTCAGGATGAGATCGAGCGATTGGCGGACGTGTCGGCCGCTCTTCTCGACCTCGACGAGGATGCCTCTCGCGAGCACCTCGACACGGTCGTGGACGCGCTCGTATCCGTGCTCCGCCACGTGACGCCTCTGCTTCTGGCCTCACGGCCCACTCCGGATGTCGCGCGATCGTTCGACGTCTACGTCGACGACCAGCTTCCGCCCGTCCAGCGCGAGACGGTACGCCGCGCGGTGAGGCGATTGCGGGACTGAGGAGAGCGGAGGTCGAGGCGACGAGCCATGTGGGTCGACGACCGCCCGGTCGAAGCCGGTGTGACGCGCCCTGGTCTGGCGGCCTCAGCCGCACCGCGCCACCCCGACCCACAGGATCGTGATGGTCGTCACGCTGCGCGCGTCCGAACTCGTGGCGCCCCACGTCGGTGTGAGGTTGGTGCGCACGCGGACCACCGAGGTTCTGCCGAACGAGAACGGGGTGTTCGCCCGGAGCTGGATGGAGCGGGCGTCGGGTCCGAGGGTGGCGATGGAGCCGCGGCCGTCGACGAGGACATCGAAGCTGTCGGGTGACTCGGCGTCGTAGCTCCAGCCGATGGTGACGGAGCCGTCGAAGTTGTTCTGGCAGGTCAGGTCCGACGGAGCCTGGGGGATCGCCGCCTGCAGGGATCCCGAAGTCTGCGTGTGCGCGGAGAAGGATGCCGCGTGCGCCGGCGACGCCGCTGCCACGGTGGCGATGGTGAACGCCGCGACGAAGGCGGCTGTGCGGGATCGGCGGCGCGAGGGGTCGGCATCCGGTGAACCTTCCCCGGCGGCGGAAGCGGGGCGCGGCGTCGGCGGGTCGTCCTCATCGCGCGTGGTCGGACGAGCGATCGCGAGCGCGATCACGGCGACGAGGCCGAGAACCGTCGCGGCGAGAGCGACGGCATCGCCGTCGCGGGCCTGCTGGATGGGGATGCCGATCCAGGGGACGCGGAGGGCTCCGATGCCGAGGACGTCGGATCGGAGCACGGGCGACGAGTCGGCCTCGGGGTTGGCGTCGCCTTTGGTGGTCAGCTCGGAGCCCTCGACGGCGTACAGGCGGTGGAGGCGGAGGAGTCCGGGGCGGTCGGGGTCGCGGACGAGGACGACCTGACCGGGGCGCAGCTCGGCAGGATCGATGGGGCGGCTGACGACGAGGTCGCCCGTGCGGATCGCCGGCTCCATCGAGCCGGTCATGACCGTGGTCGTCTGCCATCCGATCGCGAGCGGAGCGACCGCCCAGAAGGTCATGCCGAAGACGACGGCGAGAGCGGCTCGTGCGGCGATCACCGTGCCGAAGCGGAGCCAGGCCCACAGCGGGCGGGCGGGATCCGTCGTGGATGTCCCGCCCGCGCCGTCGGTGGAACGACTCCTCAGCTCACTGATTTTGCGCTTCCCAGGTGAAGTTGACGTTGGCGGTGGCGCCCATGATCGACGAGGGGGCGTTCGCCGAGACCGCGTACGTGATCTGGAACGTGCGCGTCTCGGGGGTGTCCCCACCCGCGGGGGCCCAGCTGCCTACGCCGCTGTTGTAGTCCGTGGCACCGCTCACGAACGAGGTCAGTGAGTCGTCGAAGACCGACGCACCGGACGCGATCGGCGAGAAGCCGTTGCAGGTGCCGTTCCCGCCGCCGGTGCCCTGCGTGACCGTGAGGTTCAGCCAATCGCCGATGCCCTGGCTCTGCGAGGCATTCGTCGCGTACAGCTTGACCGCGGCGGGCAAGCTGCCGGTGGACGTCACGGCGACACAGGTGGTGCCCGTCGACCCCGGCTTCAGGTTCGTCGCATCGAACGCTGCGCTGTTGGGGGAGCTGTTGGAGAGCCCGACCGAGCCCGCCGACCAGTTGTTCGACGGATTCGAGGTCGTCGCCGAGAAGGCGGAGTAGGACGCGGTGGAGACCAGGGCGCCGGCGGCGATCAGGGACAGGGGGATCACGGCGATGGTCGCGATCTTGCCGAGGCGACGCGAAGGGGTGGCGGCGGTTTTGCGCATGACGGTGACTCCTGGGAGAGGGAGGGCGAGTGGGAATGAAGCGCGTGCGGTAAGGCGGGGTGGTTCGTCGATCACGGGAGGTCGAGGCCGACCAGAAACTGCTCTCTCGGCATTACGAAAAGTGCCTAGCTGGACTATAAGTACGGTTAACTAGTTACTCAAAATATGAGACATAGTGTGGACTATTCTCGATGCATGGGGTATGAGCAGAATCCCGCAAGGGACTCGCTCCCCTCCGTGAGTTCCGAGGCGATCGTGTCGGCGTGGTACCGCATGCAGGTGCAGAACGCGCACCTGCTCCAGCGCCTTGCGATGGAGCACGAACTGAACCCGATCGATCTCCGCGCGCTGAAGTTCCTCGGTGTGGACGAGACGCCGCGGACGCCGAAAGACCTCGCGCAGTTCCTGCAGGCCGGCAGCAGCCTCGTCAGCGCGGTCATCGAACGGTTGGAGTCTCGGGACTTCGTCAGTCGCGGGCCGAACCCTCGGGACCGGCGCAGCACGCTGTTGCACCTCGAACCCCGCGGCATCCGTGTCATCGAGCAGCTTCGCGGCCTCTACGGCCGGGCGCTGTCGGGGTTGTTCGCTCACCCCGATCAGGCCGCGATCCTCACCGCGACGGAGCAGATCGAGCAAGGGCTGCGCGAAGCAGCCTCCTCCTGACGAGCGTCGCTCGTCGACCGGTCAGCGGGGTGACCGGGTCAGTGGGGTGACCGGGTCAGCGGGGTGCCGGGTCAGCTGTAGGACCGGATCAACACCAACGCCCGCTCCGCGACTCCGGCCTCGCGTACCGCGAGCGCCCCGATCACCGATGCCATCCGTTCCACGCGCCGACGCCACTCCGGTCCGCGCTGCTCGCGGCGCGGGAGAGTCTCGAGCGCCTGGATCTCGCGCCAGGCCGTGAACAGGATGGTCTCGTACAGCTGCTGGTCGGCCTCGGCCGCCTGGCCCCGGTGGCCGTCTGCCGTTCCCAGGACGGCGACGGCATCCAGTCTCGACAGGTCGAGGCCCATCGCGAGCGCGTTGAGCTGGGCACGCAACTCTCGCAGCTGAGCGCGCGTCCGGCGGGATCCGGCTCCGCGTCGGAGCACCTGGGCGAGCGACCACACGATCATCGCGAGGGTCTGAACGCCGGTCCACGTCGCGAGGGCGACGACCCAGAACAGCGCCGAGGGGTCTGTGGAGCTGACGCGGAGATCGTTGTACTCCAACTGTCGGCCGAGTTCGATCATCTCGGACGCGACGACCCAGCCCGCGGGAGCGGACCCGCGTTGCCCCGGCTTGTTCGTGAAGCGCGGCTCCGTTGCGACGAAGTCGTACGCCCCGAGACGGCTCTCGGTCCCCGTGCTGAGCGTTCCCGTCAGGGGGAGACCGACCCCGTAGGCGCCGTCGTCCCGGATCCAGAGCGGAAGGATCGCGTGTCCGGCTCGCACGTCGCCCGTCGCGGGATCGAGTGTTCCGGGCACCGCGGTCTCGACCTCCGTCTTGATGCGGGAGTACGCGTTCAGCAGCTCGAAGTAGTCGAGTGTCACGCCGTCCTCGACCTCGGGGTTCGGGTGCACCGTGACGTAGTCGTCGATCGGGAGCAGGGGCACGACCAGCTCGATCCGTTCCGGAAGGAGCGCGGCGTTCTCGGTGCGCTGCGCCGTGCGTTCCATGGCATCCCGAACGAAGTCCAGCGACAGCGTCTCGATGTTCGGCCCCTCCCGCGCGGCATCCTTCGCGTCGGTGAGGTTCGGCAGAAGAGCAGGGTCGCCCACGATCTCGAGGCCGGCGAGGGGGACGTCGCCGGTCAGCTCGCGTCCGTAGGTGGCATCGCTGCGTTCCATGGCGGATGTCGCCACGAAGCCGGCGATCAGAGCCGCCACCAAAGGGATTCCGGCGACGGCGAGGGGAACGAAGTCCGGTGCGAGCCTGTCGACGGGGATGCCGGAACCCGCCCGTCGCGGGGGAGTGGCGCCCCGTGTGCCGGCGTCGAGCGCGTCGGCGATGAGCAGGATCCGTTCGGCGTGGTGGGCCGGGGGAAGCCCCTTGCGCGGGGTGAGATCGAGCGAGGAACGGAGCTCGCCGACGGCGTCCGCCGCGCCGCCGGTGGCGATGCGCGCCCGCTCCTGGAGACGCCGATCCAGCTCCCCGGCGGCGAGGTGCGACGTCGTTCCGCGGGGGATCTTCTTCTCGAGACGGTTCTGGATCCTTGCCAGCGTGACTGCCAGGCGGCGTTCGGCTTCGCGCCATCTCTTCATCAGGTCCACGTGGCGCACGACCACGTCGGGGCCGTTGTCGGCGCCGAAGGTCGTGTCCGCCTCGCGGACGAGGGCGAGAAGATCGCTCCGTTGCCGGCTGAGCGTCTCCGTCTCTCTGGGGGAGAGGAGGTCCGGGCGGGCGAGCACGTCGTCGACCGCGAGGGTGGAGGTCAGGGCGATCTGTCCGAGGATCGTCCCGCCCCCGGCGTGCC
>NZ_LDRT01000069.1 GCF_001476655.1 Microbacterium testaceum
GCGGTGGTCGTGGCGGTGGCCGGGGTGTCGCCGCGGGTGTCGATGATCGTGCGGGCTTGCTGGGTGAGGCGGTCGTAGATGCCGACGGCGAGGACCGTCGGCAGCGTCGCGATGAGGTCGGACATCCCGTCGTGCCCGGTCACAACCCGGACACACCGAGTGTCGCGGCCGCGCTGGTGACGTTCGGTGATCGTCGTCGGCTGCAGGGTCTCGGCGAGCACGGCCAGGCGGGTGCGCAGCCGGCCGGGGCTGAGCCCCGCGGTGGCGGTGGTGACGGCGAGGGTGTCGAACTCGGCGCGGACCTCGGACGGGAGGGGCGTCCCGACCTCGAGGATGGTGTGCACGTGGGCGCGGGTGATCGCCCCTTCCTCCCACGCGGTCAGGGTCCCCGGGTAGTCGTCGACGAGGGTCATGGCGCGGGTGATCTGGGTCTGCACCGTGCGGTCGGAGCAGTGCTCGGCCGCGGCGATCTCGGACGCGACCTCCCGCAACGCCATCTCCGCGACCCGGGAGGACGAGGGCCGCTCCGCCATGACATCGAGGGCGAGGTGCCCTGCTTCGGCGAGAGCACGCGTGCGCGCCGCTTCTGCGGCGGCGACCGCGGCGCCGGTGCGGAGGACCTCTGCGAGCACCGCGGATAGGGCCCGCGGCCCGGGGCCCGGGGGTGTCGATGAGGCTTCCATGAACATGTGTGCATGCTAGCGAGGGGGTCCGACATCGACAGACCTCAGAGAGCCCCGCTGGGGACGAATCCGCACACCCCACGAATGTGCAGGAAAGGCCCTCGCACCTCGGCGCGCAGTCGCCGACGCCCCTCCCTGCTGACGCCCACCCGCCAGCCGCCGCTGCGCACCGTCAGCCCTCCGCTGCGCACCGTCAGCCGCCGACGCGTCCCGCCAACGCCCACCGTCACCGGCCGACGCGTCCCGCCAACGTCCACCGTCACCCGCCGGCGCCACCCGCCGACGCAACCCGCCGACGCAACCCGCCGCAACCCGCCGCGAGCCGTCAGCGATCGCCCAGCGCCGCCCGCACCAGCTCCAGCGCATCAACCGGCGCCACGCCCAGGCGGCGGACGGTGTCGGCGTAGATCCGGGCCGCCCGTGCCGCCTGCGCCGCCGCTGAATCCCGGCCGCGAACGACCGTTCCGGCGCGCCCACGGGTCTCGACGTAGCCCGCTTCCTCGAGCTCCTTGTACGCGCGGGCGACGGTGTTCGCCGCAAGCCCCAGGTCGGCCGCGAGCGTTCGCACCGGCGGGAGACGGGTTCCCGCGACCACCGAGGCATCGTCGATCGCGGCGATGATCTGCGCGCGCACCTGCTCGTACGGGGGCGCGGGGGAGGTGGCATCCACCCGGATATCGAGGCTCATCAGCCGTTCAGGCCGAACAGATCGAGGGGGTGCGTCAGGCGCCACCACGGGTCCGGTGGGTCGATCGTGCCCGACAGCTGCGCGTCGACCGTGTCGGTGTCGAGCGGGCCGATGACCGTGAGGGTGCCGACGGTGTCGCCGGACGTCCGCGAATCACCCAGGTCGAACCGCGTCGAGGTCTGAGCCACGGCGCTGTTCCACAGCACGACCGTGGCATCCGTTGTCGTGACGACATCGGCGTCCTGCCCCCAGAGCGTCTCGACCCGGCCGATCACCGTGCCCGCTGTCACCGAGGGGCGCGGCTGAAGCTCCTCCGCGATGCGCGCGTACAGGTCGCGGCTGGCCTGGTTGCGCTCGTCCGGCCCGGGCTGCCCGAGCACCGCGGCGTACGCGCGCACGGTTACCGTGCCGATGGTGAAGTCCTTCGCGGACAGGAGGTTCCACGCGTCGAGGGTCCCGGTCTTGACCCCCACCACGCCGGGATCGGCGAGCAGCGGGTTGCCGTTCTTGAACGACCCGGCACCGGGCAGGGTGAGCTCGGGCGTCCGCACGATCTCCGCGATGATCGGGTTGGCGAGCGCCTTCTCGGCGAGGGCGATGAGTGCCGCCGGGGTGGCCGTGTTGCCCGCCTCGATGCCCGTCGGGTTCACGATCGTGATGCCCGTGATCCCGCGCTCCGCCAGGTAGGCGTTCGCAGCGGCGGCGAAATCGGCGTTGGAGGGGAAGAGATCGGATGCCAGACGCTGGGCGTAGTTGTTCGCGGAGGCGATCAGCATGCCCTGGAGCATCTGCAGCTCGGTCAGGCTGCCGTCCACGGGCACGTCGAGGGACGACTCCCCGCGCGCCCGGTACTGCCAGTAGTCCGCGCTGTCGGCCTGGGTGAAGGAGTACGACGGTCCCTGCTCGCCTCGAGCGAGCGGGAGACGGTCGAGGACCACGAGGGCCGTCACGATCTTGGTGATGCTGGCGATCGACTCGGGGGCACTGGCCGACGAGGAGAGCTCCCCGGGCACGCCGTCGAGTGCGATCGCCGCCTCGCCCTGCGCCGGCCACGCGGGGTCGGCGGGTGGTGCCGCGGTGGGCTGGAGGGCCACGGAGCGCACGGTGGGCTGGACCGCCGACAGGGGCCACAGCAGCGTCGCGGCGGTGTACACGCCGACGAGAAGAACGAGCAGGACCGCCGGGATGACCGTCGCGGGACGAAAAGCTCTGCGACGACGACGCCCGGCGAGCAGGTCCGCGGGGCGACCGGTCGCTCCCGACACGACGAACGCGGGGGCTGGCCGCGGCGCACCGGCGGCATCGGGGTCGACCCACCCGAGCGCGCCGAGGGCCGCCGCGGTGGGATCCGCGGTGGCATCCGCCGGGGGATTCGACACGGCGGGAACGGATGCCGCAGCGGCGTCGGATTCCGGTGCGGGTGCCGTCGCCCCGGCCCGGGGCTGCACGGGCGCGGAGCCGGGTGCGGACGCCGCGGTGCCCGACTGCGCGGGGACGGGGCCGACGGGGGAGGACGCCGCGCCGGCGGGCTGCGCGGCCATGTTCGCCGCAGCGCCCGCACCGGGCGTCGCGGGCGCAGGTGCAGACACGTCATCCGAAGCCGGCGCCGTCGCTACCCCGCGCGGCTCGGGCCCGGTGGCGTCCGGAGCCGGAGCCGGAGCCGGAGCCGGAGCCGGAGCCGGAGCCGGCGCCGCAGTCGTCGTCGCCCGCGGCTCGAGCCCGCCGGCATCCGGAGTCGGTTCCGGAATCGTCGTCGCCCGCGGCTCGGGCTCGCTGGCGTCCGGAGTCGGTTGCGGAGTCGTCGTCGCTCGCGGCTCAGACCTGCCGGCACCCGGAGTCGTCGTCGCCCGCTGCTCGGGCCCGCTGGCATCCGGAGTCGGCTCCGCAGTCGCCCGGGTTTCCGCAGGCGAGGTCGCGATGGAATCGTCGCTCGCAGACGCGGTCTCGAGACCGGGATCGGCCGCGGAGGGCGTCGCCTCGACGGGCAGATCGGCGGAGTCGCGCGCGGCTCGCCGCGTGGCCGGAGTCTGCTCGTGCACCCGCCCACGCTACCCCGGGCGTCCCTCTATACTCGTCAGCACAACCACGGGAGTCCGGTGAGCCGGGCTGAGAGGAAGCGAATCCACGCTTCGACCGTCGAACCTGATCCGGATCATGCCGGCGCAGGGAGGAGAAGAAATGCACACGTCCACGTCTGCGCGCACGGCCCCGGCCGTCACCTCGACGAACCGCTACCGCTGGCGCGTCGTCGACATCGTCGTCGCCGCCGTCCTCGGCGTCGCGGTCGGCCTCGTCTTCTGGGGCTGGAACGCCGTCGGCGGACTCTGGTTCGCCGCGATGGACGGCCTGACGCCCGGCCTCGGCGGCATCGCGGTCGGCATCTGGCTGATCGGTGGTGTGATCGGCGGCCTGATCATCCGCAAGCCCGGCGCTGCGCTGCTCGTCGAGCTCATCGCGGCGGTCGTCTCGGCGCTCATCGGCAACATGTGGGGACCCTTGACCATCGTCTCGGGCCTCGCCCAGGGCCTCGGCGCCGAGCTGATCTTCCTCGCGTTCCTCTACCTGCGCTTCTCGCTCCCGGTCGCGATGCTCGCGGGCGTCGGCGCCGGTGTCGGCGCCTGGGTCAACGAGCTCTTCGTCGGCTCGTCGCCCAACATCGCCAAGACGGTCGAGTTCAACCTCACCTACCTCGGCACGCTCGTCGTCTCGGGTGCCCTCCTCGCGGGGCTGGTCGGGTGGCTGCTCGTGCGCGCGCTCGCCGCGACGGGAGCGCTCAGCCGATTCGCCGCCGGGCGGGAAGCGCGCCGCGACGTCTGATGCCGGCCCCCGCACGCGTCGACGTCGAGGGCTGGGGGTGGCGCTACGCCGGCCGCAGGCTCCCCGCCACGCGTGACGTCGACCTGACGATCGAGCCGGGCGAGCGGGTCCTCCTGCTCGGTGCCTCGGGAGCCGGGAAGTCGACGCTGCTCGCGGGCCTCGCCGGTCTTCTCGGCGGCAGCGACGAAGGGGAATCCACGGGGCGGATCCTCGTCGACGACCGCGCCCCCGAGGGCCAGCGCGGCCGCATCGGTCTCGTGCTCCAGGATCCCGAGGCGGGGATCGTGCTGTCGAAGGTCGGCGACGACGTGGCCTTCGGCTGCGAGAACCTCGGCGTGCCCGCGGCCGAGATCCCGGCGCGCGTCGCGGAGGCCGTGGCATCCGTGGGTCTGGCCGTGCCCCTCGATCGCCCGACCAAGGCGCTGTCGGGTGGGCAGAAGCAGCGTCTGGCGCTCGCGGGGGTGCTCGCGATGCGTCCGGGGCTCCTGCTGCTCGACGAGCCGACCGCCAACCTCGACCCCGAGGGCGTCGCCGAGGTGCGTGCGGCCGTGGAGCACGTCGCGCGCACCGACGGGACCACCGTCGTGCTGATCGAACATCGCACCGCGGTGTGGTCCGACCTGATGACCCGCGTGGTCGTGCTCGCGCCGGGCGGGGGAGTGCTCGCCGACGGTCCGCCTGACCGGGTCTTCGCCCAGCACGGTGACGCGCTCGCGGCGGCGGGAGTCTGGGTGCCGGGGCGTCCGGTCGAGCTCCCGGTGCTGCCGCCGCTGGAGATCCCGGATGCCGCGCTGTCGACGTCGGCGCTGTCGATCGGGCGCGAGAAACGCACGATCGTCGCCGCGGACCTCGCCCTGGCCGTTCCGCGCGGGGCCGGAACGGTGATCACCGGACCCAACGGGGCGGGCAAGTCGACCCTCGCCCTGACTCTCGCCGGGCTCCTGCCGGAACTGTCGGGTGAGGTGGTCGCCGCGGAGGCCCTCGCGGCCCGCGGCATGCGTCGTCCGTCGCGCTGGCGCTCGACCGAGTTGCTCACGCGCATCGGCACGGTCTTCCAGGAGCCGGAGCACCAGTTCCTCGCGTCGACCCTCCGCGATGAGCTCGCCGTGGGACCGAGGGCTCTGCGGATGCCGGCGGCCGAGGTCGACGCGATCGTCGACGAACTCCTCGAGCGGTTGGACCTGGCCCCCCTGGCCCAGGCGAACCCCTTCACCCTGTCGGGCGGGCAGAAACGGCGACTGTCGGTCGCGACGGTGCTCGCGGCCTCGCCCGAGGTGATCGTGCTCGACGAGCCGACGTTCGGGCAGGATCGGCGCGGGTGGAGCGAGCTCGTGGGTCTGCTGCAGCGCGAGATCGCGCGCGGGCGGACCGTCGTCGCGGTGACCCACGACGCCGACGTCGTGCGGCACCTGGGCCAGCACCGCATCGCGCTCGGAGCCGTGGCGTGACCGCCGTGGACACCGCTTCGCGCACCGCGTGGCTCGACGGGGTCAACCCGGTGACGAAGGTCGTGATGGTGGTGGTGCTGGCGCTGCCGCTCCTGGTCACGGTGGACGCGGTGAGCGCGGTCACGGCCCTCGCGCTCGAGCTGCTGTGCGTGCCGGTGACGGGCCTGGCGTATCGGGTCGTGGGGAAGCGGCTGGTGCCGGTGCTGTTGTTCGCGCCGATCGCGGCGGTGAGCATGTTGCTGTACGCGCGGCCCGGGGGGACCGTCTACGGGACCTTCCTCTTCGCGACGATCAGCGACGATTCTCTCGCGCTGTCGTTCGCGGTGCTGCTGCGCGTCGTCGCGCTCGCGTTGCCGATGATCCTGCTCTTCGCTCGGACAGACCCGACCGACCTCGCCGACGCCCTGGCGCAGGTCGCGAAACTGCCGAGCCGCTTCGTGCTCGGGGTGCTGGCGGGGGCGCGGACGGTCGGGCTGTTCGTCGACGACTGGCGCACGATGACCCTCGCCCGGCGCGCTCGCGGACTCGGTGATCGGGGGGCGCTCCGCCGCTTCTTCTCGATGGCGTTCGTGCTGCTGGTCTTCGCGGTGCGCCGGGGAACGACGCTCGCCACCGCGATGGAGGCGCGCGGCTTCGGCGCCGATGTCGAGCGGACGTGGTCACGCCCCTCGACCCTGTCGGGCCGGGATGCCGTCGCCCTCGCTGGCTCCCTCGCCCTCGTCGCCGTGGCGCTCACGGCCGCCCTGGTGTCGGGGGCGTTCCGCGTGGTGGGCACGTAGGCCGCGGCCCGGGCGCCGCGGCCTCGAGTCACGCGGGCGTCAGGTCTCGTTCCAGAGCGCCCGGTAGAACGCCAGGCGGGTGGCATCCGGAGCCACTCCGTAAGCGGCGAGGAGCGGTTCCTCCCAGCCGGGGCCGTAGTTCCATTCCGTCGACATCGTCGCCACCGCGATGTCGGCCCAGCGGTCCGCGACCCCGAGCGCGCCGAAGTCGACGTGCCCTGCCCATTCGCCGTCGTCGCCGACGAGCGTGTTCGGCGCGCACGCATCGCCATGGCAGACGACGAGTCGGTCGATCGGCGGGGCTTGGTGCCGTTCGACGGGCACCCGGATGCCGCGGGCCGCGGCGTTCGCGAGACGGTCGGGCACCGTCCACGAGAACGGACACTCCGCCACCGGCAACGCGTCGTGGAGCGCGCGCAGCCCTCGGCCCACCGCTCGGACGGCCCGGGCGGGGTCGGCGATCCACCGGGGGTCGACCGCGGAGAGTCCCGGCGTCGCAGCGGTCACGAGCCATTCGTGCGTGGCATCCCGGCCTTCTTCGAGCACTCGCGGGACGGGGGTGAACGCGCCCGCCCAGCGCAGGCGTTCCGCCTCGGCGCTCATCGAGGTCTCGGCATTGCGCGGACCGTACTTCACGAACCGGATGCCGTCCGCCCCCGTCGCTCGGAACGTCAGTCCGCCAATGGCGTTGCGCCAGACCGGCTCGAGAACGGCGTCGCCGGCGAGCTCTCGCACACGGAGCGGGACCGGCTCGGAGGCCGCGGGAATGGTCACCGCTCGATCTTCTCCCCGTTTCCGCCGCCCGGGAAGCTCCGTGCGTCGGGGAGGGTCGTGAGGGTCGCGTGCTCCGGCGGTCCGAGGCGCCCTGCGCGGAGGGGCGGAAGGAGGAGGGCGCGGGGAGGGGACAGGCACAATGGAAAGTCGGGGGTGTCATGGAACTGTCGCTGGGGATGCTCGCGGTGAGCGTCGCGGTGGCCGCGGCGGTGCTGTTCGCCGCGCTGCCGCGAATCGGCACGCCGGGGGCGATGACGTTGTTCCTGCGCTATGCCGCGGTGTCGGGTGTGTCGGCGGTGGGCTCGAGCGCGATGTACTTCATCTACACCGCGGGCGACGGCATCATCGCCCTCGTGCTCGGTGACGTCGCGATGGTGCTCGCTCCCGCGCTGCTGCTCGTGGCTCTGCGGGTACTCGAGGGGCGGAGAGCCCGACGCTGGGCGATCGCCAGCCTCTTCCTGGCCCTGGTGACGGCGGCCGTGACCGCGACGGTCCCTCTCCCGACGTCTCTGGCGGTGAAGATCCTCCTCATCACCGTGCCGTGCACGCTGTGCGCGCTCGCGGCGGCGCGCTCGCGCCTCGAGCCGGGCTGGCCGATGCGCCTGATCCTGGTCGCGAACGCCGTCTACGCCGCGTACTCGGCGGCGCGCGTCGCGGTGGGGGCCACGGCGGGGTGGGAGTCGTCGCTGTACGACCTCGGGTTCTCGTTCGGCCCGGCGACCTTCGCCGGATCCCTCGCCATCGTGGCGATCGGTGTCGCGGTCGTTCGCGTTCGAATCGGTCCGCGCGCCGCGGCGGCCTCCGCCGACTGCCCGGTGGGGCGCTCGGTCGTCGTGGGGGACTGGCCGCTGGCATCCGCGGCCTACGGGCAGGAGCGCATGCGGGCGATGGTGGCCGAGCTGCAGAGCGCGGCGCGGTCGTTCGATGAGGGTGCGCGAGACCTTCCCCGCGGCGTGGAGATCTCGATGCCGGACGCCGTCGCGAAACTCGGCGATCGCCTGCGCGACCTGTACGACTGGAAGCCGGACGAGATCGCGCTGCTGGTCGACGGGGCGACGACGGACGCCGTCCGCACGCACCCGCGGCGGCCGGGACGCCGACGCGCGCGAGGAGAGGTGCGAACCTGAGTCCCGGGTAGGGTGGTACTGAGTTTCTGCTTCGAAGGAGAACGCATGGATATCTCAGGAGTCGCGGCCCTCGTCACCGGTGGCGCTTCGGGTCTGGGTCTCGCCACCGCGCGCCGCCTCGCCGCAGCCGGCGCGCGTGTCACGATCGTCGACCTGCCCTCGTCTCCGGGCGCGTCGGTCGCCGACGAGCTCGGCGGGGCCTTCGCCCCGGCCGACGTCACGGATGCCGCGCAGATCGCGTCCGCCGCGGCGCTCGCCGCTGAGGCCGGTCCGCTGCGGGTCGTGGTCAACTGCGCCGGCATCGCCCCACCCGCCAAGGTGCTCGACCGCGAGGGTGCTCCCTCGCCGCTCGCCGACTTCGAACGGGTGATCCGCGTCAACCTCATCGGCACGTACAACGTCATCGCGCAGACCTCGGCCGTCATGGCGAAGACCGATCCCGCCGACGGGGGCGACCGCGGGGTCATCGTCAACACCGCGAGCGTCGCGGCCTTCGACGGACAGATCGGTCAGCCCGCGTACTCCGCGAGCAAAGGCGGCGTCCACGCGATGACCCTCCCGATCGCCCGCGAGCTCGCGCGCCACGGCATCCGGGTCGTGACCATCGCCCCGGGCATCATGGAGACGCCCATGCTCAAGGGCCTGCCGCAGGCGGCTCAAGACTCCCTCGGGCAACAGGTGCCGTATCCCTCGCGCCTCGGAGCGCCCGACGAGTACGCGCGGCTCGTGCTCGCCATCGTCGACAACGGCTACCTCAACGGCGAGACGATCCGCCTCGACGGCGCGATCCGGATGGCGCCGAAATGACCGACGGCATCCTGCTCCACGTCGAGGGAGGGCTCGCCCGCGTGACCTTCGATCGCCCCGCGTCACTGAACGCGATGGACTTCCCGATGGCCCGCCGCTGGCGCGCCGTCGCGCACGAGGTCACCTCCGACTCCTCGGTCGGAGCGGTGATCCTGGATGCCAACGGCCCCGCGTTCTGCGCCGGCGGCGACGTGGTCGCCATGTCGACGAGCGGGTCGTCCGGGGCCGAGGTCACCGAGACCGCCGAGGCGATCCACGACGGCATCCGCACCTTCGCCGAGGCACCGCTGCCGATGGTCGCCGCGGTGCAGGGGGCCGTGGCGGGCGGGGGGCTCGGGCTCATGCTCACCGCCGACTACGTCGTCGCGAGCGAGAACGCGCGCTTCGTCAGCCGGTACGCGAACATCGGGCTGACTCCCGACCTGGGCGTCTCGACGCTGCTGCCCGCCGCGATCGGCCAGCGCCGCGCCCTGCAGCTGCTGTTGCAGGACCGCATGCTCTCGGCCGACGAGGCGCGCGAGTGGGGTCTCGTGGCCGAGGTCGTGGCATCCGCCGATCTGGTCTCGCGGGTCGACGAGATCGCGCGCTTCTGGCTCGACGGGGCGACCGCCGCCTTCGGGCAGGCGACGCGTCTCGTGCGGGTCGGGGCCGGCCGCACGTTCCCCGAGAACCTCGACGACGAGGCCGCCACGATCGGCGCCGCCTTCGACACCCCCGAGGCGAAGGCGCGGGTCGCTGCGTTCGCCGCGGCCTCCGCGAAAGGACGCTCGTGACGCTCGCCGGAAAGACCATCCTCATGTCGGGCGGGAGCCGCGGCATCGGCCTCGCGATCGCGCTGCGCGCCGCGCGCGACGGCGCGAACATCGCGATGCTCGCCAAGACCGACACCCCGCACCCCAAGCTCGAGGGCACCGTGCACACCGCGGCGGAGGCGATCCGGGCGGCGGGCGGGCAGGCGCTGCCCATCGTCGGCGACGTGCGGGACGAGGCATCCATCACCGAAGCCGTGATGCGCACGGTCGGGGAGTTCGGCGGCATCGACGTCGTCGTCAACAACGCCAGCGTGATCGACCTCTCGGGCTCACTCGAGCTCGCGACGAAGAAGTACGACCTCATGCAGGACGTCAACGTGCGCGGCACGTTCCTGCTTTCTCGCGCGGCGATCCCTCAGCTGAAGGATGCCGAGAACCCGCACATTCTCTCGCTCTCGCCGCCGCTGAACGTGACGCCGAAGTGGCTCGGCGCGCACACCGGGTACAGCCTCGCGAAGTTCGGCATGACGATGGCGACGCTCGGCCTCGCGTCGGAGTTCGCCGGCGACGGAATCGCGGCGAACACCCTGTGGCCGCGCACGACGATCGCGACCGCGGCCGTGCAGAACGTGATCGGCGGCGACCGCCTCATGCGGGTGTCGCGCACGCCCGAGATCTACGCGGACGCCGCGTACGAGGTGCTCACGTCCCCGTCGCGGGAGCGGACCGGGCAGACGCTCATCGTCGAGGACGTGCTCGAGGCAGCCGGAGTCACGGACTTCTCGGGGTACGCGGCCGTGCCGGGGACGCCGGACGCGGCGATGTACCCGGACATCTTCTTGGACTGAGGTTCGGAGCGGGTTCCGGTCCCTTCGGCAGGCTCAAGGACCGGGGGTGCGTGCGCGGGGTTATCGCGCGGGGAGCGGTGGCTGAGCTCGTCGAAGCCACCGCGGAAGAGTCGGGCGTCAGCTCTCGCCGCGGAACAGTGCGAGCGGGTCGAGGTCGTCCTCGCCCTCGGACAGTGCGTGCGCCACGCGGTTCTTCGCGCTGACCAGGTGCGTGCGCAGCAGTTCCGCCAGGCGCGCGCCGTCGCCGTCGCGGATGGCGGCGAGCATCTCGCGATGCTCCTCGTCGGCCTGGCCTCGACCGCCGAGATGATCGATGTTCTCCTGGGAGTACGGCTGCACCGCGGCCAGGAGCCCGCGAAGGATCTCCGCCGTCCGGGGGCGTCCCGCCGCGTCGTAGAGGCGCGAGTGGAACTCGAAGTTCGCGCGCATCCACCGGCCGACGTCGTCCGAGGATTCCATCTCGGCGACCCGTGACTCCAGCGCCGTGATCTCGCCGCGCGAGATGCGGCGAACGATGTCGTCGGCGATCGTCGGCTCGAGCAGGAGCCGCAGTTCGTAGAGCTCATCGAGCTCGTCGCGATCGAGCGTGCGGACCGAGGCACCCCCGCCGGGCGTCATCTCGATCACGCCCTCGGTCGCGAGGATGCGAAGGGCCTCGCGCACGGGGCTGCGGCTGACGTCGAACCGTCGGGCGAGGTCCTCTTGCACGAGCGCCGCACCCGGGGGGATGACCTTCTCGCGGATGGCCAAGGCGATCCGCGAAGCGATCACCTCGGGGCTCATCGATGCCGCCACTTTGCCTCCTCGTTCGGTCGCGGACGCCGTCACCCGTTCGTTCGAGGATAGGGGCGAGCGCGTTGCGTATCCATTGGATCCAGTGTATACAGTGGATACGCGTTCCCCCGACGCGGCATCCCGAACCCCGACGATGGAGTTTCTGCAATGAGGCACGATGTTCGACCGAACCGGCGCGTGCGCCGGCTGATCCCGCTCGCCGCGCTCGCGGCGGCATCCGCCCTCGTCCTCTCGGGCTGCGGTGCCGACGGCACCACCAGCACCGGGAGCATCTCGGACGGCGGCGAACCGCAGGCCGGCGGCACCCTGACCGTGGCCCTGTCCGCGACGCCGTCGATCATCGACCCGTTCGCGACGAGCCTGCAGGCCGACTGGGTCATCGCTCGTCAGGTCTGCGAGCCGCTCTTCGACGTCTCGACCTCGTTCGAGGTCGGCCCCGTGCTGGCGAAGGATCTCGTCGACAACGGGGGCGGCAGCTACACGCTGACCCTGCGGGACGGCGTGACCTTCCAGGACGGCGAGCCGTTCACCTCGGCCGACGTGATCGCGAGTCTCAACCGCTACTTCCTCACCCCGGGCAACGGCTCGATCCTGAAGTCGCTCACCACCTCGATCGACGCCGTCGACGACACGACCCTCACGATCACGCTGAACACGCCGAGCCCCCTGCTCCCGACGCTCCTCACGACCGCGTACATGATGCCCGCGAGCATCGTGAAGGACCGCCCGATCACCGACGCCGTCTCCGATCTCGTGTGCACCGGTCCCTACAAGCTCACCAGCTACGCGGCCGACGGTGATGTCGTCCTCGACCGCTGGGACGGCTACAAGAAGCTCGACACCCCCGGCGACGGCGGGCTCGGCGCGAAGAACGCGTACGCCGACCAGATCGTCTTCACCCCGATGCCCGAGGCGTCCACGCGCCGCCAGGCGACCGAGGCCGGTCAGGTCGACATCGGCGGCTCGCTGTCGTACGACGACTACGACTCCGTCAGCAGCGGCGGGGTGGCCCAAGCCGTCCTGCTCAGCCCGACCTCGGGCTCGACCGTCGTGTTCAACAAGGCGCAGGGCATCATGTCGAACGTCTCCATGCGGCAGGCGTTCCTCGCCGCGCTGAACATGGACGACATCATGCTCGCCGCCTTCGGCAACCCCGAGTTCTACTCGGTCGACGGCAGCATCATCCCCGAGGTGAACAGCACCTGGGCGACCGACGCCGGGACCGAGAACTACAACAAGCCCGACCTCGACCGCGTGAAGAAGCTCCTCGACGAGGCCGGCTACACGGGCGAGCCGATCCGCTGGCTCACCACCAAGGAGGACCCCTCCTGGTACGGCCCGTCGCTTCCGGCTCAGCAGCAGCTGAAGGAAGCCGGCATCAACATCGACCTGCAGGTCATCGACCGCGCGAGCGTCATCCAGCGGCGCACCGACCCGACGGCCTTCGACCTGTTCTCGTCCGGCATCCCGACCTACGCCGATCCGGTGCTGCTGCCGTACCTGCAGCAGACCTTCCCCGGAACCTGGGTCTCGCCCGATCGCGACGCACTGCTGGCGACGCTGTCGACCGAGTCGGACCCCGCCGCCCGCAAAGCGACCTGGGAGCAGCTGCAGACCCTCGTGTACGAAGACCTGCCGTTCCTGAAGTTCGGAACGTCGCGCCCGCTGCTCATCACCGCCAACCGCGTGCACACCGAGCACCCCGACGAACTGGCCGGCTGGTACTACAACACCTGGCTCGACCAGTCCTGACCCCGCTCCACCCCCGACAAGGATCCCCCATGTCCGAGATGACCGTCCCCACGACGACGTCGATCGAAGCGGCGGCCGCGCGCACCGTGCGACCACGACTGTGGCGTCGACTCCTGCACCGACCGATCGCCGTGGTGGCGCTCATCCTCCTTCTCGTGATGGCGGGGGCGGCTCTGCTCGCCCCCGTCCTCGCGGGGGATCCCAACGCCTTCGTCGCCGTCGAACGGCTGCGCCCGCCCTCGGCGACGCACATCTTCGGCACCGACAACCTCGGACGTGACGTGTACTCGCGCACCGTGTTCGGGGCGCAGGCATCGCTCACGGTCGGCGTCGTCACGGCCGTCATCACGACCGCGATCGGTGTGGTCCTCGGCATCCTGGCCGGCATGTTCCGCTGGTTCGACGCGGTCGTCATGCGCATCGTCGACGGCGTGATGTCGTTCCCGATCATCGTGCTCGCGCTGGCGATGACGGCGATCCTCGGGCCCGGGCTCGGGACCGTGATTCTCGCGATGACGATCGTATTCGTCCCGGGCATGACCCGCGTGGTGCGCAGCTCGGCGCTCGTCGCGAGCGAACTGCCGATGGTCGACTCCGCCCGGGCGATCGGCGCCGGCAGCATCCGCATCTTCTGGCGGTACATCCTCCCGCAGGCGACGACCCCGGTGCTCGTGCAGGCGGCCATCACCTTCACCACCGCCGTGCTCGTCGAGTCCGCGCTGAGCTTCATCGGCGCGGGGCTCCCGCCGAACGTGCCGAGCTGGGGAGCGTCGCTGTCGGAGGCCCGCAGCTATCTCACCTCGGCGGTGTGGATGTGGGGCTTCCCGGGGCTCGCACTGATTCTCACGGTCCTCGCCATGAACATCGTCATCGACAACGTCCGTGACATCCTCGACCCGCGCGCCGGAGGCCGCTGACATGCTCCGCTATCTCGCGCAGCGCCTCCTCGCGCTGCTGCCCACCGTGGCCGTGCCCCTGGTGCTGGTCTTCCTCCTGCTGCGTCTCGCCCCGGGCGACCCGGCCGCCATCCTGTTGGGCGACTCCGCGACGCCCGACCAGGTCGCCGCCCTCCGTGAGCAGCTGGGCCTGAACGCTCCCCTGTGGGAGCAGTTCGGCCGCTTCCTCGGCGACGTGGTCACCCTCCGCCTCGGTGACAGTCTCTTCCTCGGCAAGCCCGTGGTCGCCGTCATCCCCGACTACGCCCTCGTGACCCTCGAGATCAGCGTGATCGCGCTGATCGTGGCGCTCGTGCTCGGCATCGGGCTGGGTGCTCTCGCGGCGTTCCGCAACGGGCGCCCCGCCGGCCGCGTGGCCACGGCCCTCGGCATCATCGGCATCTCGGTGCCGCAGTTCGTCGTCGCGCTGATCCTGATCGTCGTGTTCGCCGCCTGGCTGCACTGGTTCAACGTGGGCGGCTTCGTGCCGATGTCGAAGGGGTTCTGGCCGCACCTGCGCTCGATCACCCTCCCGGCTCTGTCGCTCGGGATCGCCGAGTCGGCGTTCGTGGCCCGGATCACCCGCGGCGCGATCCTCGACGTCGTCCGCGAGCCGTTCGTCACGACCGCTCGCTCGCTCGGGGTCGCCCCGCGACGCATCGGCGCGGTGCACATCGTGCGCGTCGCCGCCCTGCCGATCATGACCGTCGCCGGACTGCTGGTGGCGAGCCTGCTGTCGGGCAGCGCCGTCGTCGAGACGATCTTCGGCGTTCCGGGGATGGGCCGCCTGCTCCTGGATGCCGTCGGGCGTCGGGACTACTCGCTGGTGCAGGGCATCGTGCTGTTCACCGGCCTCTTCGTGATCATCGTCAATCTCTTGGTCGATCTGTCGTATTCCGTCGTCGACCCGCGCGTCCGTCTCGGGAGGAAGAGCGCATGAGCGCCCCACTGCTGCAGGTCTCCGGCCTCTCCATCACCGCCGACACCGCGGGCGGACCCTACGACGCCGTGCGGTCGGTCGACTTCGACCTGGACCGCGGGCGAGCGCTGGCCGTCGTCGGCGAGTCCGGCAGCGGCAAGTCGCTGACCGCTCTCGCGATCGCCGGGCTCCTCGGTGAGAAGCTCACGCCCCGCGGTTCGGTCCGCTTCGACGGCCGCGAGCTGATCGGCATGGGCGCCGCGGACCGCCGCGCGATGGCCGGTCGGCGCATCGGCTTCGTCTTCCAGGAGCCGATGTCGTCCCTGCATCCCATCCTCACCGTCGGGCAGCAGCTCGAGGAGGGCCTGCGCGCCCACTTCGACATGAATCGGCGCCAGCGCGCCGACCGGGTGCGCGAGCTCCTCGACATCGTGGGCCTCGGCAAGGCGCGCGACATCCGCGGCGACCGCATCGGCCAGCTCTCGGGCGGCATGCGCCAGCGCGTCATGATCGCGATGGCCATCTCGTGCGAGCCCGAGCTCGTGATCGCCGACGAGCCCACCACGGCGCTCGACGTCACCCTCCAGCGTCAGGTGATCGACCTGCTGGGCTCCCTGCGCGAGCGGCTGGGCCTCGCGCTCATGCTCATCACCCATGACCTCGGAGTCGTCGCCGAGACGTGCGACGAGGCCGTCGTCATGTACGGAGGACAGGTCGTCGAGAGCGGCCCGACCGCGACGCTCCTCCACGACCCGGCACACGATTACACGCGGGCCCTGCTGATGTCGATCCCGGTGCTCGGCGACGATCGCCCGCGCCTGCCGACCGTGGCATCCATCGCCCCGTGGCTGCGCGATGCGCGACAGGATGCCGCCGACCTCCGCCCCGTCACCGAACTCGTCACGGTCGCCCCCGGTCACCGGGTGCGGCGAGAAGCAGAAGGAGTCGCGGCATGACCGCCCTGCTCGAGGTCGAGGACCTCACGAAGACCTTCCACGTCTCGCGCCGCCGACAGGTCACAGCCGTGAAGGGCGTGTCGTTCCAGATCGAGAAGGGGCGCACGTACGGCCTGGTCGGGGAGTCGGGCAGCGGCAAGTCGACCGTCGCGCGCATGATCGCCCGGCTGACCGAGCCCACCTCGGGCACCGTCCGCTTCGACGGTGTCGACGTCACCCGACTCGACAGGGCGGCGCGCCAGCAGTACCGGCGCGACGTGCAGATCGTCTTCCAGGACCCGTTCGGCGCGCTGAACCCGCGCATGACGGTCGCCGACCTCATCATGGAGCCGCTGCAGGTGCACCGGCGCGGCACGGCGAAAGACCAGCGCGACCGTGCGCGAGAACTCGTCGACCACGTCGGCCTCGGCACGGCCGCGCTCGAGAAGAAGCCCGTCGACTTCTCGGGCGGTCAGCGCCAGCGCATCATGATCGCGCGCGCCCTCGCCCTGCAACCGCGGCTCATCGTCGCGGACGAGCCGGTGTCGGCGCTCGACGTGTCGGTGCAGGCGCAGGTGCTCAATCTGCTCAAGGACCTGCAGGAGGCGTTCGGACTCTCCTACCTCTTCATCTCGCACGACCTGTCGGTGGTGGAGTTCATCTCCGACCGCATCGGCGTCATGTACCTCGGCGACCTCGTCGAAGAGGGGGACAAGCGCGACATCTACGCGCACCCGACCCAGGACTACACGCGGTCGCTCATCGACGCGATCCCGACCATCGAGGGGCGACCGTGAGCGCCGCGATCGATTCCTGGCGGGGCGTGCGATTCGCGACGCTCGTGCACCCGTTCGCGGCCCCGGTCCTGACCGACCCGGTGGCACCGGCCAGGCCGGGCGGGCACTTCGGCCCCGCCCCCATCCAGGCTCCCGTCGCCGGTTTCGACCTGCCGGCCGGGCAATCGGCGACCGACTGTCTGACCCTCAACGTCTGGGCGCCCCGCGGGGTGGAGTCCGCTCCCGTCGCGGTGTGGCTGTTCGGCGGGGGCTTCGAGATGGGCACTGCCTCGACGCCGGTCTTCGACGGCGCTTCCCTCGCCGCCGCAGCCCAGAGCGTCGTCGTGACCCTCAACTACCGCGTCGGCGCCTTCGGCTTCGGCGCCTTCGCGCAGCGCGGTGGCGAACTCTCTGCCGCGCACGACCTGGGCGTGCAGGACGTCTGCGCCGCCCTGCGGTGGATCGCCGCCGCGGTGCCCTCGTTCGGGGGCGACGCCTCTCGTCTGACGCTCGTCGGGCAGAGCGCGGGTGCCTTCCTCGCCGCCGCCGCCGCGGTGGCACCGGGCGTCCCGCGACCGCGAGCCCTCGCGTGCTTCTCGGGTGGCGCGTCACGCGTCATCGCCGCGGACGACGCGACACGATTCGGCGAGGCGATCCTCGACCAGCTCGACACGCCGCACCTGATCGACCTCGACCCCGAGACGGTTCTCGCGGCCCAGGCCGCGGTCGCCCCGCGCGACCTCGGCGTACGCAACGGCGTCCGACCGGTCGGCTTCGGCGTCGCGATCGATGGGGGGAGCCCGGATGCCGTCGTCCCCCGCCATCCCCTGGATGCCGTGCGCGACGGTCTCCTGCGCGACACCTTCGTGCTCGCCGCCGCCGGTACCGACGAGATGGAGGGCTTCGGTCCAGGTGCGGTGCCCGACCTGGAAGGGCCGCTCGCGGAAGCGGTGCACACGTTGACCGGTGCCGCACCCGAGGGTGTCGTCGACGCGTACGGCCGCGAAGACCCGACCGCGGCGTGGCGACACCTGCTCGGCGACTACATCTACCGGCTGCCGGCCGCGCGGCTCGTCGCGGCGCAGCGCGCCACGGGCGGAGGTGCCGCGTACCTCGAGGTCGGCCGCGAGGGCGATGAACCGGGCGGTCACGGCGCGGAGCTGGCCGGGATCTTCGCGCGCGGCGACGATGCGCGCTCGCGCGCGATCCAGGAGATTCTCGTGACGCTCATCCGTGACGGACGCGTGGACGGCGGGGCGCTCGACGCCGCCCTCGTCGCGGGCGTCGTGCCCGCGGCATCCATCGCTCCCGACGACCTCGTCTCGATCTGGCAGGGGGTGGCCCGACCGTGAGCACCTACCGCATCGGTGCCGGGAGCGGCTTCGCCGGGGACCGTTTCGAACCCGCGGAGATCCTCGCCGCGCGCGGTGACCTCGATGCCCTCGTGTTCGAGTGTCTCGCCGAGCGCACCATCGGCCTCGCGCAGCAGCGCGCCGCGACCTCGGCGGGAGCCGGCTTCGACCGCGTGTTCCTCGACCGTCTCGCCGGCGTGCTGCCGCACCTGTCCCCACGTACTCGCGTGCTGACCAACGCCGGAGCCGCCGACCCCGTCGGTCTCGCGCGCGCGGTCGTCGACCTGCTCGCGGCGCACGCTCGGGGAGCGGGACGCCGGGTGGCGGCGGTCGTCGGCGACGACGTCACGGCGGCGATCCCCGCGGACGCGCGCATCACCGGCACCGACCTGACCATCGGCGATCTCGGCGACCGCCTGGTATCGGCCAACGCCTACATCGGTGCCGGAGCCGCGATGCGCGCGCTCGAGAACGGCGCGGACGTGGTGATCACCGGCCGCATGGGCGATGCGGCCCTCTTCGCCGCGCCCGTCGCCGTGCACCACGGCTGGAACGACGCCTCGCCCGACGAGATGGCCGCCCCCACCCTGGTGGGCCACTTGCTCGAGTGCGCGGGGCAGCTCACGGGCGGGTACTTCGCCGACGGCGGCCGCAAAGTCGTGCCGGGGCTGGCGACGCTGGGCTTCCCCTTCGCGGACGTCGCCGCCGACGGGGTCGCCGAGTTCGGCAAGGCCGCGGGCACCGGCGGGCTCATCTCGCGCGCGACCGTGCTCGAGCAACTGCTCTACGAGATCGACGACCCCGGTCGGTACAAGACCCCGGATGCCACTCTCGACCTCGGCGACGTGCGCATCGACGAGGTGGGGCCGGACCGCGTGCGCGTGTCCGCTGCCTCCGCAGAGGGACGGCCCGAGCAGCTCAAGGTGAGCGTCGGCGTCCGCGACGGGTTCCTCGCGGTGGGAAGCATCGCCTACGCGGGCCGAGGGGCGCGCGAGCGCGCCGAGCTGGCGCTGCGGATCGTGCGCGAGCGGTGGGAGGCGGTGCACGGCCGCGATCCGGGGGAGGTTCGTGCGGACCTGCAGGGCTACAACTCCCTGCGGCCCTGGCACGAGCCGTCCGGCGAGCCGGCCGAGGTGCGAGCACGGCTCTCTCTGCGCACCTTCGACCGCACGGCGGCGGCCCTGTTGCACCGTGAGGTCGAGGCGCTCTACACGAACGGTCCCGCCGGCGGCGGCGGTGCCGACCTCAGCCTGAAGGAGACGGTGGGGATCGTGTCGACCTTCATCGACCGCGATCGGGTCGAACCCCGAGTGGAGATGGTGTCATGACGACCCTCGGCGATCTGGCTCACGCCCGCGCGGGAGACAAGGGCGACACCTCGATCCTGGTCGTCGCGCCGTACGAACGGGACGATTACGCGCGCCTCGACGACACGCTCCGACCCGACCGCGTCGCCGCGCACTTCGGTGTCGACGCCGCACACGTCACGATCCACCCGGTGCCGCGTCTCGGCGCGTTCACCGTCGTGGTGCGGGGCCGTCTCGACGGGGGTGTGACACGTTCGCGCGCCGCGGATCCCCACGGCAAGACCCTGTCGGGCCACCTGCTCGACCTGGTCGTGGAGGGGTAGTCCCGCCCTCCCCACCGATAAACGCCGATCGTGCCGAGACACGCTGTGACGCCGCGTGTTTCGGCAGGATCGGCGTTTATCGACGGCCTGGCCCCGGCGCGTCAGATCAGGCCCAGCTCCGCGAAGGCGTTGTGCACGCCGTCCTCGAGCACCGACGTCGTGACGCGCCCGGCCAGCTTCTGCAGCTCGGGCGCCGCGTTGCCCATGGCGACGGGGGTTCCGACGACCTCGAACATCTCGACGTCGTTCCAGCTGTCGCCGATGCCGATGGCATCCGTCGCCGGCAAGCCCAGCTGGGCGAGGACGGACGTGATCGCGGACCCCTTGGTCACACCGGCCTGGCCGATCTCGCCGTTCGATCCGCCCGGCAGCGGAATGGACCCGGGGATGACGTGGAAGCCGTCGCCGAGCTCGGCGGCCGCGTGCGCGACCGTGTCGATCGAGGGGCTGACGAACACGGCCTTGGCGACCGCGTCGCGATCGACCTCGGCGACGGGGCGTGGCTCCTTCCACAGCGGCTCTTCCGCGGTGAGCCCCTCGGCCGCGAGCTGAGCGGCCCGCTCGGCGTGGCGCTCCCGACGGTAGGCCGACATCACGGGCCCCATACCCTCGCTCGCGAAGACGCCTCCGTGCGTCTGGAGGAAGTAGTGGATGCCGTGGGCCTCGAAGTACCGCTCGAGAAGCTCGACATCGGCGCGGGGCATCGGCTGCTCGACCAGCGTCTCCTCGCCCCGGGTCGCGTAGGCCCCGCCGTTGGTGATCGCGCCGTCGAACCCGATCGCGAGGACGTCGGGGTGGACGTCGCCGGCCGAACGGCCGGTGCTCAGCCACACGAGGTGCCCGTTCGCGCGGGCCTGGCGGATCGCGGTCACGGTCGAGGGGGCGATCAGCGAGCCGTGCTCGAGGATCGTGCCGTCGACGTCGAGGAAGGCGATGCGGGTCATGGTGCACTCCAAGGGGATCGGCCCCGGGTCGCGAGGACCCGGGGCCGGTCCGGTCAGGGGGATCAGCGCGAAAGCGACGCGCCGTTGGTTCGGATGACGTCGGCGTACCAGTGGAACGACTTCTTCCGGTGACGATCGAGCGTCCCGGTTCCGTCGTCGCCTCGGTCGACGTAGATGAAACCGTATCGCTTGCTCAGCTGCGCGGTGCTGGCGCTGACGATGTCGATGCAGCCCCACGACGTGTAACCGAGCACCTCGACGCCGTCTTCGATCGCCTCGCCGACCTGCACGAGGTGGTCGTTGAGGTACGCGATGCGGTAGTCGTCGATCACCGTCTTCTCGCCGTCGACCTCGACGAGCTGGTCGCGCGCGCCCAGGCCGTTCTCGACGATGAAGAGCGGCTTCTGCCAGCGGTCCCAGAACTGGTTGAGCACGAGGCGCAAGCCCACCGGGTCGATCTGCCAGCCCCACTCGCTCGCGGGCAGCGTGGGGTTCTGCACCCCGCCCATGATGTTGCCCTCGCCCTCGGACCGCTTCGCCGGGTCGGCGGTCTCGGCGATCGACATGTAGTAGCTGAACGAGACGAAGTCGACGGTATTCGTCAGGTCGTCGCGATCCTCGTCGGTGATGTCGAGCTCGATGCCCTTCTCGCGGAGCGTCCGCAGGAAGTACCCGGGGTATGCGCCACGGGTGTGGACGTCTCCGTAGACGAGGTTGCCGTGGTCGGCATCCATCACCGCGAGAGCGTCGTCGGGCGACGGGGTGAGCGGGTAGACCGGCATCGAGAGCACCATGCAGCCGACCTTCGCCTCGGGAGCCACCTCGCGGGCGATGCGCGTGGCGCGGGCGGATGCCACGAGCTCGTGGTGCATCGCCTGGTACAGCTCGCCCTCGGGAACGCCGCCCTCGGGGATCGGGATGCCGCCGCTCATGAAGGGCGCGTGCAGCAGAGAGTTGATCTCGTTGAAGGTCAGCCAGTACTTCACGCGCGAGCCGTACCGCTCGAACAGCGTGCGGGCGTAGCGCTCGTAGAAGCCGATCAGCTCGCGGTTGGTCCAGCCGCCGTACTGCTCCGCCAGGTGCAGCGGCGTCTCGTAGTGCGAGATCGTGACGAGCGGCTCGATGCCGTGCTTCTCGAGTTCGTCGAGCACGCGGTCGTAGAACGCCAGGCCCGCCTCGTTGGGCTCGGTCTCATCGCCCTTCGGGAAGATGCGGCTCCACGCGATCGAGAAGCGGTAGACGCCGAAGCCCATCTCGGCGAACAGCGCGATGTCCTCCGCGTAGCGGTGGTAGTGGTCGATGCCGACGAGCTTGAGGTTGTCGGGCGTGGGCTCCGCGCTGCGGGGGCCCGAGATGCCCTTCGGCATCACGTCCTGCACCGAGAGGCCCTTGCCGTCTTCGTCGTACGCGCCCTCGACCTGGTTCGCGGCGGTCGCACCGCCCCAGAGGAAGCCGTCGGGGAAGGGGGTGTTGCTCATGCGGAGGTCTCCAGGGATCAGCGGGTGGCGGACAGGGAGTCGACGGACACGGCGCGGAACAGCGTCTCGCCGTGCGAGAGGGGTCCGGATGCCGCGTCGGCGACGTCGGGGTACAGGTCACCGTTCGTGACGATGACCGGGGTGATGAGGTCGTAGCCGGCGCGCTCGATGGCATCGCCGTCGAACTCGAGCAGCAGGTCGCCGGCCTTCACCTCGGTGCCGGACTGCACCTTCAGCGTGAAGTGCTCGCCCCCGAGCTTGACGGTGTCGAGACCGACGTGGATCAGCAGCTCCACCCCGTCGACACCGCGCAGACCGATGGCGTGACCGGTCGGGAACGCGGCGACGACGGTGCCGTCGAAGGGGGCGTAGACCGCGCCCGACGTGGGCCGGATCGCGACGCCCTTGCCGAGCGAGGCGTCGGCGAAGGCGGCATCCGGAACCTCGGCGAGCGGCACGACGGTGCCGTCGACCGGGCTCAGCACGACGGTGTCGGTCGCCGCGGCGGGAGCCGCGGGAGCGGCGTCGTCGACCGGGTCCTTGAAGCCGACGATGACGGTGAGGACGAACGGCACGATGATCGCGACCGCGAGACCGATGCCGAGCATGACCATGTTGCCGTTGCCGAGCAGCGCCGGGAGGGCGAGACCGGAGGGGACGACGAACGCCTTCGAGAAGACCCCGCCCATGGCGATCAGGGCACCGCCGAGCGCGCCGCCGACGATGCCGAAGGCGAAGGGGCGCTTGAGCGGGAGGTTGATGCCGTAGATCGCGGGCTCGGTGATGCCGGCGAGGAAGCCCGACAGGGTCGCCGGGGCGGCGAGCGAGCGGAGGTTCTTGTTGCGCGAGCGCACGAGGACGCCGGCCACGGCAGCGGCCTGGGCGAGGACGGCGGCGAACACGGGGCCGATGAGGAGCATCTGCCCGGTGGTCTGCAGCTCGAGCTGGAACAGCGGCACGAGACCCCAGTGCAGACCGAAGATCACGAAGACCTGCCACAGGCCGCCCATGATCGCGCCACCCAGCCACGGCACGGTCGCGAAGACCCAGCTGATGGCCGCCGCGAGGCCGCCGCCGATGAGGCTCGAGAGCGGGCCGATCGCGAGGAAGACCAGCGGAACCGCGATCGCGACCACGATCATCGGCGTGAGGAAGCGCTTCACCGCGCCGGGCAGCACCTTGAGCAGGAACCGCTCGGCGTAGCTCTGCAGCCACACGATCACGATGATCGGGATGACGCTCGAGACGTAGCTGACCATCGTCACCGGGATGCCGAAGAAGGTGATGTCCGGCTGGCCGTTCAGCGCCACGATGCTCGGGTAGACCAGCGCGCCCGCGATCGCGAAGGAGGTGAACTCCGACGCCTTGAAGTAGCGCGCCGCGGTGATCGCGAGGGCCATCGGGAGGAAGTTGATCAGTGCGTCGGAGAGGGCGTTGAGGATGACGTAGGTGGAGCTCGTGGCATCCAGCCAACCGAAGGTGACCGCCGCGGCGACGAACGCCTTCAGCAGACCCGTGCCGGCGAGGGCCCAGAGGATCGGCGTGAAGATCGACGAGATCATCTTGATGAAGCGGTTGAAGAGATTGCCCTTGGGGCCTTCGTCGCCGCCCTCGGAGCCTGCGCCGCCGAGCTTCGTCTGCGCCTGGATCGCCGCGTAGACGTCGGGGACGTCGTTGCCGATGACGACCTGGTACTGGCCCCCGGCCTGCGCCGTGGTGATCACCCCGGGCGTGGCCCGGAGGGCGGTGGCATCCGCCTTGCTCTCGTCTTTGAGCACGAACCGCAACCGCGTCGCGCAGTGCACGAGCGAGGTGATGTTGCTCTCTCCGCCGACGCCGGCCACAACCGCCGTCGCTGTCTTCGCGTGATCCACCATCGGAATCCGCCTGCCTTTCGCCGCTCCTGTGCGGCCTCATCGAGATATTCGGGCGACGCTCCGGGTGTTTCGGGCAATAAAAAAGACCCGAATCCGTTCATCGCTCGAAAGCGTGTGGATTCAGGTCTTGCCCGCTCGCGCGGTAACAATCCGGAAATCGTCGGCAGGGTGTGACGCCTGCGTCGGTGACTATAGCACGCCGGAAATCAGGAATGGCGCGATCGTTCGCGTTGGGCCGCTCGGAACTGCGTGGGACTCTGCCCGACTTCGCGTCGGAACGTGCGTGCGAACACGGTCGGATCGGGGATGCCGCACCTCACGGCGACATCCGGCACCGGCAGCGCTGTCTCCCGCAAAAGCGTGCGGGCCCGAGCGGTGCGGAGAGTGCGAACGAGGGCGGCGGCACGCTCACTGCGCTCGGCGAAGACCTGGTGGACGGTGCGGACCGAGACCCCGTGGAGGTCGGCGATGGCCGGCACGCCGAGGAGCGGATCGTCGAGGTTCTCGGCGATCGTGCGACGGAACGAGGCGTAGAGCGCGTCGTGCGACAGCCCGGGCGCGCCGCGACGGCCCTCCCGTCGCAGCGCGGCGACGAGCAACTCCGTGGCGACGCGGAGCGTGCGGCCCTCGTCCTCGAAGAGGGGAGCGCCGCCGAACTGCGAGCGGACGAGCCTGCTCGCCGTGCGCAGCGCCGCATTCGAGCGGGTCGACATCGCGCGGGCGGAGAGCGCGGACAGTGCCGATGTCGGCATCCCGAGCCAGTCCGTCGGCACCTGGAGCACGATCAGATCGGACGGTCCGGGGAACAGGAGTTCGTACGGCGACCGAGTGAGGTAGAGGACGCCGTCGCCCGGAGCGACCACGGCCTGCCGATCGTTCTGGTCGACGAGATTGCGCCCGCCGTACTGGAAACTGAAAAGAGCGAGATCATCTGCTGGGGCCGACGTGGTCGTCGGGTCCCTCAGGACGCGGCACGCACCGGAACGCACCGACGACATCGCCGCCCTTGCGCGGCCCCGATGATCGAGGTGCGCGGTGAAAGCGCCGTCGGCGGTGACGCGGAGGGGCACGAACGCGGCGCTCGACAGGGCCTCCCACTCCGAGACCG
The DNA here is from genome assembly GCF_001476655.1 of Microbacterium testaceum. Lineage (GTDB taxonomy): Bacteria > Actinomycetota > Actinomycetes > Actinomycetales > Microbacteriaceae > Microbacterium > Microbacterium testaceum_C. The sequence goes on from NZ_LDRT01000069.1 coordinate 25,225, forward strand.
ACGCCGCCGTTCGCCGCACCATGGGTTCATCCTGCTCCTCGACGCGGGCGGAGAGAAGCGCTCGCGTGACGATCCTGTTTCGTCGCCCTCGATCTGCAGAAAGTGCACGATCTCGCGCACGATTCGCCTTCGGCGCGGCCGGGGCGGCTCGTACTGTCGGCTCACCTACTACCGAGGAGATCCCATGACCGTTCGCGTCGCCGCCGTCCAAGCCGAGCCGGGCTGGTTCGATCTGGAAGCCACCGTCGACAAGACCATCGACCTCATCGCCGAGGCCGCCGCCCACGGGGCGGAGATCGTCGCGTTCCCCGAGACGTGGCTTCCGGGGTATCCGATCTTCCTCTGGGCGTACCCGATCCCCGAGCAGATCCCCTCCATCGCCCGTTATCACGCCGCCTCGCCGAGCATCGATGGTCCCGAGATCGCCCGTATCCGCGAGGCCGCCGCCGCCCACGGCCTCACCGTGGTGCTGGGGCTGAGCGAGCAGGACCACGGCTCGCTGTACATGGCGCAGCTGATCATCGGACCGACCGGCGACATCCTCCTGCACCGGCGCAAGCTCAAGCCCACGCACGCCGAGCGGACCCTGTTCGGCGAGGGCGACGGCGGCGACCTCGAGGTCATCGAGACCGCGCACGCGCGGCTGGGTGCCCTCAACTGCTGGGAGCACCTGCAGCCCCTCGTGAAATTCGCGATGTACGCGCAGCACGAGCAGATCCACGTGGCGGGATGGCCGTGCTTCGGGATCTTCGGGGAGCACCCGTCGCTCGGCTGGGAGCCTTCGATGGCGGTGAGCCGCACGTACGCGCTCGAGGGTGGGGCCTTCGTCGTGGTCTCGACACAGATCCTGAGCTCGGAGGGCGCGCAGAACTTCCTCGTGAACGGAGCCCCCTCGCCGATCATCGACCTCGGCGGCGGGTACGCGCGAATCTACGGTCCTGACGGGTCGCTGCTCACCGAGGCTCTCGACCCCGGGACCGAGGGGCTCGTCTACGCCGATCTCGATCTGCGGGCCATCGACATCGCGAAGAAGTTCGCCGACCCGGTGGGCCACTACAGCCGGCCCGACGTGTTCTCGCTCACCGTCGATCGCACGGCCCGCACCCCCGCGACCTTGACCGGCGCGACCGCGGTGCCCGGCGAGGAGCGCGACCTCGCCCCGATCGTCGTGGGCGACTGAGGGTCACGGCACCGGCGCGTCGGGTGCGCCGGAATCGTCGGCGCGGCCCATGCTCGTCGCCAGGCGCTCGACGTGCACGGTGAGGTACAGCACCTCTTCGTCGGTCAGCGTCGACCCCGTCGCCGCGAGCACGTAGCCCTTGACGCCCTCGGCGATGCCGAAGGCTCGGGGGTAGCGATGCTTCGCGAACTCGAAGAACGACGAGTCGCCGCTGGTGAGCATCGCGCGGTTGACGAGCCGCTGCAGCAGGAACCGCACGTGCAGGATGAACCGCGCGTAGTCGGGGCTCTCGGTGTCGAGGGAGACTCCGAGACCCGTCTCGACCGTGCGGACGACGTGCTGCACGCGGCGGAACAGCAGCGCCGCGGTGCCGTTCGGCTCGTCGCGCGTCGCGTTGAGCAGGTGCATCGTCAGGAACACGCCCTCCTCGGGCGGGAGCTCACGACCCAGGGATGCCGCGATCGAGGCCGCCATGCGCTCCGCGGCGCGCGACTCGTCGGGGTGCAGGATCCGCAGCTCGGGCATCGAGGTGCCGGGGATGCGGATGCCCTGGTCGAGGCGCTCGACGACGTAGTTCACGTGGTCGATCACGGCGAGCGGCAGACGCCGGCCGAGGTCGCGCCCGAGGTCGCGCTCGGCCTGGTCGACGGCGTGGAGCACAGCCTGCACCAGCGCGTACGGGGCGTCGGTGAGGAGTTTCTGGGCGTGCGCGGTGTCGCTGCCCTGCTCGAGCACGAACGTCTTCTCGACCTTGGCCGGATCGACGCGGCCCTCGTGCTTGAGCTGGAAGCCGATGCCCCGCCCCATGAGCACGCGCTCGCGACCGTCGCCGTCGATCGCCACGACGACGTTGTTGTTCAGCAGCTTCTGCACGCCGCCGGGTGGGAGGGAGACGTCACCGGCACCGGGCATGGGATGCAGTTTAGGGCTGTGCCGCAGGGGCTGCGCGGGCGGCAGCCCGCGGCTCGGGGTGCACGACTCCGCCAAATCGGGGGTTCGGTGCCGCGTGCGCCGCTTCCGAGGCGGACCTGCAGGAGTTGTGCGGCTCCGTGCGCGCCGCCGCGCCCAGCCGCGACGCAGGCGCGCCCCGGTACCCTGGAAACCATGACCGATCAGCCCCCCGTGCGCTCCACCACGCCCCGGCAGGCGCGCCCCGCGGGGGCGCCGGCCGACACCGGCATCCGCGAGACGAAGCCGAAGACCGGACGCCAGGTCCGCCCCGCGACCGAGGGCTGGCAGCAGGCCAAAGACGACACCGGTCGTCCGCTCCTGCAGTTCGCCAGCCCCAAGCGCGGCAAGCCCCCCGTGCACCTCGCCGACATGACCGCCGAGGAGCGCGTCGCGAAGGTGAAGGAGCTCGGCCTTCCCGGCTTCCGCGCGAAGCAGCTCGAGAAGCACTACTTCACGCACTACACGTCCGACCCGGCCGACATGACCGACCTGCCGGCATCCGGTCGCGAAGAACTCGTCGCGGGGATGCTCCCGCCGCTGCTCACCGAGGTGCGCCGGCTCGAGACCGATCGCGGCGACACGATCAAGTTCCTCTGGAAGCTGCACGACGGCGCCCTCGTGGAGTCGGTGCTCATGCGCTACCCCGGCCGCATCACGCTGTGCGTGTCGTCGCAGGCGGGGTGCGGCATGAACTGCCCGTTCTGCGCCACCGGGCAGGCGGGCCTGACCCGCAACATGTCGGCCGCCGAGATCGTCGAGCAGATCGTCCGCGCCAACGCCCTCATCGCCGCCGGCGGTCTGGGCGGCAAGAAGCGCGACGACCACTCGCTCGACAGGGTCTCGAACATCGTCTTCATGGGCATGGGCGAGCCGCTCGCCAACTATGCCCGCGTCATGCAGGCCGTGCGCGTCATGGTCGACAAGGAGCACGGCCTCGGCATGAGCGCTCGCGGCATCACGGTGTCGACGGTCGGTCTGGTCCCGGCTATCAAGAAGCTCGCCGACGAGGACATCCCGGTCACCTTCGCCCTCTCGCTGCACGCGCCCGACGACGGCCTCCGCGACGAGCTCATTCCGGTGAACTCGCGCTGGAAGGTCGACGAGGCCCTGGATGCCGCCCGCGCCTACTTCGACAAGACCGGGCGCCGCGTGTCGATCGAATACGCCCTGATCAAGGACATGAACGATCACGCCTGGCGCGCCGACCTGCTGGCCGACAAGCTCAACGCGCGCGGTCGCGGCTGGGTGCACGTGAACCCCATTCCGCTGAACCCGACCCCGGGCTCGATCTGGACGGCATCCGAGGTGCCCGTGCAGAACGAGTTCGTGCGCCGTCTCAACGACGCCGGGATCCCGACGACCCTGCGCGACACCCGCGGCAAGGAGATCGACGGGGCGTGCGGGCAGCTCGTGGCGACCGAAGAGGACGAGGCGGCCGCCGAGGCGACGCCGGTCGGCTGAGACCCGTCGTCTGAGGTCCGACCGCGCTCAGGACGCGGGCGTCGCCGTCACCCGCGGGCCCGCGAGCACCGAGAGGGTGAACCCCTCGCCTCCCCGGTCGACGAGGGTCAGGGTGACGGGGCTGCTGTCGACCAGGACCGTCTTCACGTCGGTGGTGCGGTCGCCCTCCGAGGTGCGTGCCGCCGCCGGGAACTCGCCGAACCTCTGCTCGACCGCATCGCGGACCGCCTGCGTCGTCTCGGCTCCCCGGTTCGACGCGAGCGTCCACAGTCGGTCGTTCTGCGTCACCGTGAGCCCTTCGACCTGCGCGAGATCGACCCCCTCGAGCTGGGGTACTTCGGTGCGGAAGTCGGCGAGCGTGCGCGATTCGCCCCCGGCCTCGGGGCTCTCGGCCGGAGCGACGGAGGACATCGATTCGTCCTGCGCGCCGGACGACGCCGGAGACCCGCACGAGGTGAGGGCCAGGATGCCGAGGGCGAGAACGCTGATCAGACCGGTGCGACGCATGCCAGCGAGGCTACCCGGCGGCCTCGAGCGGCGATACGGGTTGCGCGGGGTGGCCGACGTGCGGCACCTCTCGCCGACAGCGTCCACTGAACGGTGGATGCCGAGTCCGTCGGCTCGTCGTTCCCGTCGGCCTCCCGCCCGGTCAGACTGAGGGAATGAGCGAACACGTCGTGCGGGTGGAGAACCTGCGCAAGACCTACCGCGGGGGCCTCGAAGCCTTGCGCGGTGTGAGCTTCGATATCCGCCGAGGCGAGACGTTCGCGCTGTTGGGGCCGAACGGTGCGGGCAAAAGCACCGTCATCGAGATCCTCGAGGGTTATCGCGACCGCACGAGCGGCGAGGTGAGCGTGCTCGGCGTCGACCCGCACCGTGGCGGCCTCGACTGGAAGGCCCGCCTCGGGATCGTGCTGCAGAACACCGGCGAAGCTCCGACCGCGACCGTGCGGGAGTTGCTCTCGCACTTCGCCTCGTTCTACCCCCGCCCGCGGGACGTCGACGCGGTGATCGCGGCGGTGGGGCTCGGCGAGAAGGCGAGGGTCTCGGTGCGCAAGCTCTCGGGCGGCCAGCGTCGGCGCGTCGACGTCGCGCTCGGCATCATCGGCCGCCCCGAGTTGCTGTTCCTCGACGAGCCCACGACCGGCTTCGACCCCGAGGTGCGGCGACAGTTCTGGGATCTCATCCGCTCGCTGCAGGACGAGGGCACGACGATCCTGCTCACCACCCACTATCTGGACGAGGCCGCCGAGCTGGCGGAGCGTGCGGCGATCCTCGTCGCCGGGGGCGTGGCATCCGTCGGTCCCATCGACGACCTCGGGGGAGCCGACGCGCGCGTGCCGCTCGTGCGCTGGCGCGAAGGAGGGGCGGTGCGCGAGGAGCGCACAGACGACCCCGGCGCGTTCGTCACGGCCCTTTACGCGCGCGGCGGCGAGCCCGAGCGGCTCGAGGTCGTGCGCCCGAGCCTCGAGGACGTGTACCTGTCGTTCCTCGGTGCGGACGAACGGCGCACGGCAGCGGCCGGAGGAGCATCGTGAGCCGCGTGCTGCGCTTGGGGGCCACGCGCATCGCGTTCGAGGTGCGGGCATACTTCCGCCAGGGCGACTCGGTCTTCTTCACGTTCCTGTTCCCGGTGATGATCCTGCTGATCTTCGCGGTCGCGTTCAGCGGATCGACATTCGGTCCGCCGGGGGCGGAGATCTCCGCCCCCGAGTTCTACCTCCCCGCGATGCTCGCGGCCGGCGTTCTGCTCTCGGGGCTGCAGAACATGGCGGTCGACATCGCGATGGAACGCAGCGACGGCACGTTGAAGCGCCTCGGCGGAACGCCCCTGAGCCCCGTGTCGTACTTCATCGGCAAGCTCGGACAGGTTCTCGTGACCGGCTTCCTGCAGTCGGCGCTGTTGATCGTGGTGGCCGCCGTGTTCTTCCGCGTACCGTTGCCGACCGATCCCGAACGCTGGCTGACGTTCGCCTGGGTGTTCGTGCTCGGGGCGACGACGTGCGCGATCCTCGGCATCGCCCTCTCCGCCGTCCCGCGGACGGGGCGGACGGCCACCGCCGTCGTGGTCCCGATCGTGCTTCTGCTGCAGTTCATCTCGGGCGTCTACATCAACTTCGCGAGTCTGCCCGAGTGGCTGCAGAACGTCGCGAGCGTGTTTCCGCTGAAGTGGCTCGCGCAGGGCTTCCGCTCGGTGTTCCTGCCCGAGGGGTTCGCCGCCGCCGAGCCCTCGGGTTCGTGGGACCACCCCCTGATCCTCCTCGTGACGCTGGGGTGGCTGGTCGTGGGGCTCGCGTTCGTGCGGGCGACGTTCCGCTGGATCAGGAAGGACGCATGATGTCGCAGGCGCGAGTCGCCGCGGCGGTCGGCGACGATCGCGGCGCGCGGAGACGCTCCCGAGCCCTGCCCGCCCGCACCCTCACCGGCCCGCGCGGGACGGATGCCGAGCGCGTCGACGTGCGCGGATGGTCGCTCGCGTACGGGGCCGCGGGTGTCTTGGGGATCGGCATTGTCGTGGTCGGGGCCGGCCTCGGGACGCTGTCGTGGGCGGCGGCCGTCGGAGCCCTGATCGCCGTCGCCGCCCAGGTGGTCATTGTGCTCGTGGCGCTCCCGCGGGTGCTCAGCGACGACGGCGCGCCTGTCCTGGCCACCGTCGTGGCGGTGTCGACCGTGCTGCTCCTGCCCCTCGCGGTGGCGAACGAGGGATGGCTGGCGATGCTGCAGTTCGCCTCGTACCCGCTGCTGTGGGTGATCTCGTCGCGACGGAGGACCGCCATCGCGTGGACCGCCCTGTCGACCGCGCTCGTGCTCGTCGCCCTGGGGTGGGGCGGCGACGTCGACGCGTGGATGCGGGCCACACTCATCCAGGCGACCTCGTTCGCCGGCAGTCTCTGGCTCGGTCTCTGGTTCACCGCGGTGTACCAGCACGCAGCGGAGACACAGGAACTGCTCGATCGACTCACCGCCGCTCAGGACGAGGTCGCCGCCCTGCACCGTGAGGCGGGTGTCCTCGCCGAGCGCGAGCGTCTTGCCGCCGAACTGCACGACACGATCGCTCAGACCCTCGCCGGCACCGTGCTGCTCGCCCAGCGCAGCCGGCGGGAACTCGCCTCGGGGCGGCTCGCCGACGACACGCTCGCCCTGGTCGAGGAGGCCGCGCGCGAGGCGCTCACCGAGACGCGCACTCTCGTGGCCGCCGGCGCCCCGGTCTCGCCCGGCGCGGGACTGGCCGACGCGGTACGGGTGCTCGCGGCCCGCATCGCCCGCGAATCGGGCCGCGACATCGCGGTGCGGGTCGCCGCGGTGGCCGGGCTCGATCGCGAACGAGAGGTGGCTCTGCTGCGCTGCGCGCAAGAGGGGCTCTCGAACGCCCGACGGCACTCCGCGGCGCGGTCGATCGAGGTCGCGCTCGTCGACGTCGACGGCGCGGTCGAACTCCGCGTGACCGACGACGGCGTCGGCTTCGATCCTGCCACCCCCGCGGACGGCTTCGGTCTGGCGGGGCTGCGCGCGCGTCTGCACGGACTCGGCGGCTCGCTCGAGATCGACGGCACCCCGGGGGCGGTCGTCCTGACCGCTCGAGTCCCGCGCGCGGCGGTGGGCGCGTGATCCGCGTGGTGGTCGTGGACGACCACCCCGTCGTGCGGGCCGGACTCACCGGCATCCTGGATGCCGCGGACGACATGGTCGTGGTGGGCGTCGCCGCCGACGGCGTCGAAGCGGTCGACGTCGTCGAACGGGAACGCCCCGACGTCGTGTTGATGGACATGCGCATGCCGCGGCGCTCCGGCGACGAGGCGACGGCCCTGCTGCGCGAGAGCGCGCCGGAGGCGCGGGTGATCGTCCTCACCACCTACGAGAGCGATGACGTCATCGTGCGGGCGATCGCCGCGGGAGCGAGTGGCTACCTCCTCAAGGCCGCGCCCGAGGACGAACTGCTCGCGGGGATCCGCGCCGTCGCGGCGGGGGAGGTCGCGCTGGCCCCGAGCGTCGCCCGCGTCCTGGTCGCTCGCGCCGGACGACCGGTGGAGGCGCCGGTCCTGACCGCCCGCGAGGTCGAGGTTCTGAGCCTGGTGGCCCGGGGTCTCAGCAACCGCGAGATCGGGGTGCACCTGCACCTCGGCGAGGCCACGGTGAAGACGCATCTCCTGAAGACGTTCGCGAAGCTCGACGTCGCCGATCGCACCCGCGCCGTGACGCGGGCGATGGAGCTCGGCATCTTGTGAGACACCGCTCCGCGGGCACGAGAACGGTGTTTCCTTCGGATTAAGTTTTCATCTCTCACTGAAACTTCTGAACGTTTCTCATTGACCGCAGAGCGACAGGGGTGTTCTCTGGGCGCAGTTCCACCTGCATCCCACCCTGGGCGCGGAACGCCGCCCTTTCCCGAGAGGCTCCTGATGAAGAGAAGAATCGCGCTCGCCGTGCTGGTCGCCGGCGCGCTCGCGCTCGCCGGCTGCTCCGGCGGCGGCGGTGGTGACACCGGCTCCACCGATGCATCCATCCGCGTGGCCGTCACCGACCCGCAGCAGCTCATCCCCGGCCGGCAGTCCGTGGCCTACGACTTCAACATGGCCGTCTGGTCGCCGCTGGCCTTCCTGCAGTCCGACGGCACCCTGCAGGACGTCCAGGCCGCGTCCATCGAGTCGGACGACGCCCAGACCTGGACGATCACGCTCCGCGACGGATGGACGTTCCACGACGGGACCCCCGTCACGGCGAAGAGCTACGTCGACTCCTGGAACGCCGTCGCGTATGGACCCAATGCCTTCGAGAACTCGGGGCAGCTGGCATCCATCGTCGGATACACCGACCTGAACCCCGCCGATGGCACGCCCACGACCACCACGATGTCGGGCCTGACCGTCGTCGACGACCTCACCTTCACGGTCAAGCTCGTGAGCCCCGACGGGCAGTTCCCGCTGCAGGTCACGCAGGCCCAGACCGCGTTCTTCCCGATGCCCGAGTCGGCGCTGTCGGACTTCGACGCCTACAACAAGCACCCGGTGGGCAACGGCCCGTTCCAGATGACGGGCGACTACGTCGAGAACGAGCCCATCACGGTGTCGGCCTACGACGGGTTCAAGGGCGAGGCCCCGACCGTGAACCAGATCACCTTCGTTCCCTACACCGATTCCGAGACCGCCTACACCGACGTGCAGGCCGGCAACCTCGACGTCGCTGGAGTTCCCGCGAGCCGTCTCCTCCAGGCCGGAAGCGACTTCGGCGACAGGCTCTACTCGTTCGAGGCCCCCGGCATCTCGTTCCTCGGCCTGCCCCTGTGGAACGCGCAGTACCAGGACGTGCGGGTGCGTCAGGCGCTGTCGATGGCGATCGACCGCCAGACGATCATCGATCGCATCTATGGCGGTACCTACACCCCCGCCACGGCGTGGACGCCCGCGATCGAGCCCGGAACCCCGACGGGCATCTGCGGCAAGTACTGCGAGTACGATCCCGACGCCGCCAAGGCGCTGCTCGCCGAGGCCGGCGGGTTCAGCGGCCCGCTCGAGATCACCTACCCGGGCGGCGGCGGCCTCGACCCGCTCTACGAGGCGATCGCCAACCAGCTGCGCCAGAACCTCGGCATCGACGCGACCGCGACGCCGACCGCCGACTGGGCCGAGTTCCTGCAGAAGCGGACGGATGCCAACCTCACCGGGCCGTTCTTCTCGCGCTGGGGTGCGCTGTACCCGAGCCAGCAGGCGACACTGCGGGTGTTCTTCATCGAGGGCGGCGGCTGCGCCAACTGCATCCCCTTCTACAGCCCCGAGGTCGCCAGCGCGATGCAGACCGCCGACGCCGACCTGGCCGGCGACGGCACGGCCTACGCCGACGTGCAGAGCATCATCCAGAAGGAGTTCCCGGCGGTGCCGCTGTTCAACGAGACGTACTCGTACGTCACCTCCGAGCGCGTCGCCGATCTCGTGAGTTCCCCGGTGGGCAACCCGACCTACCGCGCGATCCACCTGCGCTGACCCCTCGGCCGGCGCGCGGGACCCCCGCCCGCGCGCCGGCCGTCGACCCACGGAATCCCCATGCCTTCACTCACCCTCCCGCAGCCCTCCCTCACCGGCTTCCCCACGGTCGATGCCCTCGAGACGGCCTTCCTCGCCCTGGCCGAGAGCGCGCCGCACCTCGTGCGACGTCGCATCCTGGGATCGTCGCGCCTCGGCGAGCCCATCCCCGTGTACGAGATCGGCGACGGTCCGGCGCACGCCGTCATCGCGGGCGGCGTGCACCCCAACGAGCCGATCGGCTTCCACACCGCTCTCACGCTCGCCGAACAGCTCGTCGAGGACGAGGGGCTGCGTCGAGAGCTGGGGATGACGTTCCACATCGTGCCGTGCATCGACCCGGACGGCACGCGCATGAACGAGGGCTGGTTCGCCTCCCCCGGCGACCGCGGCTCCTACGGGCGGGCCTTCTACCGCCCGGCACCCGACGAGCAGGTCGAGTGGAGCTTCCCTCTCTCCTACAAGAGGCTGCACTTCGACCGGGTACTCCCCGAGACCCGCGCGCTCGCGGATCTGTTCGACGAGGTCGAGCCTGCCCTGTTCGTCGGGCTGCACAACGCCGAGGTCGGCGGGGTCTACTTCTACGTGAACCGCGACGACGACGCGCTCGTCCGGGAGCTGTCGGCGATCCCCGCCCGCCACGGTCTGCCGCTGGACGTCGGCGAACCGGAGTCGCCGGATCTCGTGCGTCTGGGCGACGCCGTGTTCCGCTGCCCCACCGTCGCCGAACGGTACGACTACCTCGAGGGTCTTGGACTCGACCCGCTCGCCGAGGCGTCGGGCGGAGGCTCGGCCGACTATCTGCAGCGTCACGGCACCCTGGTCATGGTCGCCGAGCTCCCGTACTGGACGCACGACGACGTCGTGGACGAGGGGTCGGGCGGGATCTCGTACCGCCGCGTCGTGCAGGACCGCGCCGAGGCGCTGCGGGCGCTCGGCGAGGCCCTCGGAGGCGCGCTGTCGCGGGTCGACGCGCACCTGACGATCCCGAGCCCGATGCTGCGCGGCGCGAGGGCCTTCGCCCCGCTCATGACGGCGCTCGCCGATGCGGAGAGCGAGCGGGCACGGCGCCTGGTCCTCGACCGCATCGCGACGCGGGCGGAGGTGTTCTCGAACGAGGATGCCGTGCGGTCCTTCCGTTTGCGGTTCGGGGGCATGCTCCTGCGGGCACTCGAGGTGGAGTGCGCGGCGGGGGTCGCCCACGACACGGTCCGCCGGGAGCGCGACTCGTTCCGCCGCGTGTACGAGGAGTGGGTCGCCGAGGCGGAACGTGTGCCTCTTCGTGCGCTGCCCCTCGCGGACCTTGTCGGTGTGCAGCTCGACGCCGTCCTCGCGGCCGCCCGCGCGGCGGTGACCGCGTGAGGTTCGCGCGCGCCGCGGGCGCCCGACTGATCGAGGTCGGCATCGTCTTCCTCGGTGTCACCTTCATCATCTACGCGATGGTCTGGGCGCTCCCGGGCGACCCGATCGCGGCTCTGGGCGGCGATCGTCCGCTTCCGGCCGCCGTCGTCGCCGAACTGCGCCGGCAGTTCCACCTCGACGACCCGCTTCTCCTGCAGTATCTGCGCTACCTCGGCGGGCTGTTCACGGGTGACCTGGGCACCACCTTCGACGGCGTCCCGGTCGCCGACCGCATGTCGGCGCGCTGGCCGGTGACGATCACGCTGGCGATCACGGCATGGGTGATCGAGGTCGTGCTCGGCGTGCTCCTGGGCCTGGTGGCGGGGCTGCGCAAGAACAGCTGGATCGACCGCGGCGTGCTCTTGACGACGATCCTCGCGACGTCGATCCCCATCTTCGTCGTCGCCGTCGGCGCCCAGCTGATCTTCGGACTCCAGCTGAAGTGGCTGCCCATCGCGGGGACGACGGCGGGATGGCCGACCGCGTACATCCTGCCGGCGGCCGTCATCGCGATCTTCGGTCTCGCCGCGATCGCGCGCCTCATGCGCGGCAGCGTCATCGACACCCTCCAATCCGACTTCGTGCGGACGCTGCGGGCCAAGGGGGTGCCGCGTCGGACGATCGTCGGCACGCACGTGATGCGCAATTCCGTGGCCCCCGTGCTCACCTTCGTCGCCATCGACCTGGGGTACCTCCTGGGCGGCGCGGTCGTGGTGGAGGGCGTCTTCAACCTCCCCGGTATCGGACAGCTGCTCTTCACCGCCATCCGCACGCACGAGGGCCCGACCGTGGTGGGGGTCGGCACGACGCTGATCCTCATCTTCCTGGCGCTGAGCCTGCTGGTCGACCTCGTCAACTCCGCCCTCGACCCGAGGATCCGCCATGTCTGAGATGATCGCCGCCACCGCGCCCGATGCGCCGACCCTCGTCGATCGCGGCCTGTGGTCGGTCCTGCGCCGCCGCGTGACCTTCTGGGCACCGGTCATCGTGCTGGCCGTCCTGGCGCTGATCGCCCTGCTGCCCGGTCCCATCGCGATGCTCTTCGGCGGGGGCGACCCCCGCGCCTGCGACCTCGTCGACAGCGCTCTGCCGCCCGGCCCGGGGCACCCCTTCGGAACCGACCTGCAGGGCTGCGACATCTACGCCAACGTCGTCTTCGGCACGCGCACCTCGCTGTCGATCGGACTGCTGACCACCGCGCTGTGCCTGGTCGTCGCGATCGTGCTCGGCACCATCGCCGGCTACGCGGGAGGCATCCTGGACACCGTCATCTCGCGCCTGACGGACGTGTTCCTCGGCTTCCCGTTCATCCTCGGCGCGATCATCGTGCTCAACAGCCTCGGCAAGCCCGACCCCGTCCTCGTGTCGCTCGTGCTCGCGTTCTTCTCGTGGCCCACGATGGCGCGTCTCGTGCGCGGCGCCGTGCGCAGCGTGCGCGGCAACGACTACGTGCGCGCCGCGTCGGTGATCGGGCTCTCGCACGTGCAGATCGTCCTCCGGCACGTCCTGCCCAATGCGATCGGCCCCGTGCTGGCGATCGCGGCGACCTTCGTGGGCAGCGTCATCGTCGCCGAGTCGACGCTGACCTTCCTGGGCGTGGGGCTGCGCGCCCCCACGATCTCGTGGGGTCTGCAGCTGGCGAACGCGCAGTCGTACGTCGGCACGGCCCCGCATATGCTCCTGTTCCCCGCGCTCTTCCTCAGCATCACCGTGCTCGCGCTCATCACTCTGGGCGACACCGTGCGCGACGCCCTCGACCCGAAAGGACGCTGACCGTGTCGACCCCTCCCTCCACTCCCGCCGCGACGCTCACCGACGCCACCGCCCCGGACG
>NZ_LDRT01000007.1 GCF_001476655.1 Microbacterium testaceum
ATCGCCGTCTCCGGAGACGGTGCGATCGCGCAGGCCGACCCCGAGGTCGCGCCCTTCGCGTCACAGTAAGCGATCGTGGCCGTCCTGAGCCTGGTCGGCTCGATTCTCAGCGCGCTCCTCTTCATCTACATCGTGCTGATGCTTGCGCGTCTGGTGCTCGAGTACATCCCGATGTTCAATCGAGAATGGCGTCCTCGTGGCGCCACTCTCGTGATCGCCGAGATCGTCTACACCGTGACAGATCCGCCGATCAAGCTGATCCGTCGCTTCATTCCGCCCCTGCGCATCGGGGGGATCGCGTTCGATTTCGGATTCGCGATCACCATGTTCCTGTGCTTCCTGCTGCTGAGCGTCACGCGGTCCCTGTCGACTCTGTGACCTCTCACGCCGTCGCCCTTCGACACCGGTCGAGGGCGGCGGCTATGCTGTTCCGAAGCGGTACGCCCCGGTGCGACACCCCCCGCAGTTCCCACTCAGAGCTCTCGAAAGAGGAAACACCATGGCACTGACCCCCGATGACGTCGTCACCAAGCAGTTCCAGCACGTGCGCTTCAAGGAGGGTTTCGACCCCGATGAGGTCGACGACTTCCTCGACGAGATCGTCGTCGAGTGGCGCAAGACGATCGCCGAGAACGACGAGCTGAAGTCGAAGCTCGCCGCCTACGAGTCCGGCGAGGCGGCTCCGGCCGCTGCGGCCCCGGTGGCCGAGGCCCCGAAGGAGGCCGCGCCCGTCGTCGCCGAGGCGCCCGCACCCGTCGCCGAGGCCCCCGCCGCCGAAGCCGACACGGCTCCCGCCGCGCAGAGCGCCGGCATCATCGAGCTCGCTCAGCGCCTTCACGACGAGCACGTCGCCGAGGGCAAGGCCCAGCGCGACCAGCTCATCAGCGAGGCGCAGGCTCAGGCGGCATCCATCGTCGCCGAGGCCGAGCAGAAGGGCCGCGAGGAGCGCGCGCGTCTCGAGAAGGAGCGCGTGACCCTCGAGGGGCGTATCACCGAGCTGCGCAACTTCGAGCGCGACTACCGTTCGCAGCTGCGTTCGTACATCGAGGGTCAGCTCCGCGACCTCGACACCACCGCGTCGTCGTCGGGCTCCACGCCCGTGTCGGCGATCGGTCTGTAGGCCGACTCTTTGCGCAGTCGACCTCCCCTGCGTTCGGCGGCGGCCAGTACCCTCATCGCGATCCTCGCGGTGGTGGTGCTGGCCGCCGACCAGTTGGCGAAGATGATCGCCATCGAGAACCTCCCTCCCGAGCGTGTCGTCCCGGTCATCGGTGAGGCGCTCCAGCTGTACCTCGTGCGCAACCCCGGTGCGGCGTTCTCGCTCGGTGAGAGCGTCACGTGGATCTTCACGATCGCCCTGGCCGTCGTTGCGTGCGTCATCCTTTTCCTGGCGGTCACTCGCGTGCGCTCGCGGCTGTGGGCCGTGGTGCTCGGCCTTCTGCTCGGCGGTGTGCTGGGCAACCTGAGCGACAGGCTCTTCCGCGAACCCGGTTTCCCGGTGGGACACGTGGTCGACTTCATCTCGACGCCGTGGATGATGCCGGCCATCTACAACGTGGCCGACGTGTTCATCGTCTCGATGATGATCTCGGTCGCGCTCCTCGTGCTCTTCGGACTCCGCCTCGACGGCACCCGCGAGACGCGTGCCTCGCGCGCGGCGGAAGCGCCGTCTTCCGACGGCAGCGTCGACGCGACGACCGACCCCGGTCCCCGCTGACATGGAGTCGCGGAACCTGCCCGTTCCCGACGGGCTCGACGGGACGCGCGTCGACCAGGCGCTCGCCAAGATGCTCGGTTTCTCGCGGACCTTCGCCGCCGAGATCGCCGACGCGGGGGGCGTGAGCGTCGACGGCCGCACGGTGTCCCGCTCGGACCGCCTCCGGGCCGGCGGGTGGCTGAGCGTCGAGTGGGAGCCCAAGCGCGAGCCCGAGATCGTGCCCGTCGAGGTCGCGGACCTCGGCATCGTGTGGGACGACGACGACATCGTCGTCGTCGACAAGCCCGCCGGTGTCGCGGCCCACCCCTCGGTGGGATGGGAGGGACCGACCGTCCTCGGGGCGCTGGCGGCGGCCGGGTTCCGCATCGCCACGAGCGGACCTGCCGAACGTCGCGGCGTCGTGCACCGTCTCGACGCCGGAACGAGCGGGCTGATGGTGGTCGCCAAGACCGAGCGCGCCTACACGCTGCTCAAGAGCGCCTTCAAAGAGCGCGAGGTCGACAAGATCTACCACGCGGTCGTCCAGGGGCACCCGGACCCGCTGTCGGGAACGATCGATGCGCCTATCGGTCGACACCCGCATCACTCGTGGAAGTTCGCGGTGATCCCTGACGGGAAAGACTCCGTGACGCACTACGAGACCCTCGAGGCGTTTCCGCGCGCGTCACTGCTCGAGATCCATCTCGAGACCGGGAGGACGCACCAGATCCGGGTGCACATGGCGGCTCATCGGCATCCCTGTGTCGGCGACCCCCTCTACGGGGCCGACCCCACGCTCTCCGCGCGTCTGGGGCTCGAGCGGCAGTGGCTGCACGCGCACCGACTCGCGTTCACGCATCCGGCGACGGGGGAGCGGGTCGGCTTCGAATCCGCGTACCCCGCCGACCTCGCGAACGCGCTCGAGATCCTCCGCGACGGGCTCTGACCCGCGTCAGGGCCGCGGCGCGGTCTGCTCGAAGCGCGCCGGCCCCGGCGTGAGTCCCGCGCGGACCCGGGCCCGCATCTCCTCGTCGAGCAGGGCGTCGAGGTCCGCGAGTGGATGCCATCCGACCTCGGTCATCTCGCCGTCGACGGGCTCCGGGTCGCCGGAGAGCCAGGTGCAGGCGAACACGAGATCGAGGTAGTCGCTCTGGTCGCCGTTGGCGTAGGTCACCCGGGGGATCTGGTGCACCCAGGCGAGCCGGTCGGCGCGGATGCGCACGCCCGCCTCCTCCTCGGCCTCGCGCACGGCGGCGTCGGCCGGCTCTTCGCCCGGGTCGACGATCCCCGTGATCGGGGTGAGCCGCCCGTTGTCGCTGCGTCGGCCGAGCAGGACCGCGCCGTCGCGCTCGATCACGGCGGTGACGCCGACCAGCGGGAGCGGTCGGGTGCCGACGAGACGGCGGAGTTCGAGGACGAAGTCGGGTGTGGGCACGCGCTCACCGTAGCCCAGTCGTCGGGCGAGCGGTGCGGGAGTCCGACAGCGACGCGCGGGGAGACCTGGGGGTCCGCTTCGAACTTGCGGACGCGATGTCGGAGGCCGAACGTACACTCGATACGTGGCAGCAGACTCCTTCGTTCACCTTCACGTGCACAGCGAGTACTCGATGCTCGACGGCGCAGCGCGCATCGGCCCGATGGTTCAAGAGGCCGTCAAGCAGGGCATGCCTGCCATCGCCGTCACGGACCACGGCAACACCTTCGCGGCCTACGAGTTCTACAAGACCGCGAAGGATGCGGGCATCAAGCCGATCATCGGCATCGAGGCCTACGTCACCCCCGGCACGCACCGCTCCGACAAAACGCGCGTGCGATGGGGCTCTCCCGAGCAGCAGAGCGACGACGTGTCGGGTTCGGGTGCCTACACCCACATGACGCTGCTGTCCGAGACGACCGAGGGCATGCACAACCTCTTCCGCCTCTCGTCGAAGGCGAGCATGGAGGGGTACTACTTCAAGCCCCGCATGGACCGCGAGCTGCTGCAGACCTACAGCAAGGGGCTCATCGCGACGACCGGCTGCCCCTCCGGCGAGGTGCAGACCCGCCTGCGGCTGGGGCAGTACGAGGCGGCCCGCGCCGCCGCGGCCGAGTTCCAGGACATCTTCGGCAAAGAGAACTACTTCGCCGAGATCATGGATCACGGGCTGTCGATCGAGCGGCGGGTCATGGGCGACCTGCTGAAGATCTCGAAAGACCTGAACATCCCGCTGCTCGGCACCAACGACCTGCACTACACCCACCAGCACGATGCGACGAGCCACGCCGCCCTGCTCTGCGTGCAGTCGGGATCGACCCTCGACGACCCCAAGCGCTTCAAGTTCGACGGCGACGGCTACTACGTGAAGTCACCGGCCGAGATGCGGCAGGTCTTCCGCGACAACCCCGAGGCCTGCGACAACACGCTGCTCATCGCCGAGCGGTGCGACGTCGAGTTCGACACATCGGCCAACTACATGCCCCGTTTCCCCGTTCCCCCGGGCGAGACCGAGGGCAGCTGGATGATCAAAGAGGTCGAGAACGGCCTGCAGGACCGCTACCCGGGCGGTATCCCCGACGCGGTGCGCAAGCAGGCCGAGTACGAGACCGACGTGATCCTGCAGATGGGGTTCCCCGGCTACTTCCTCGTCGTCGCCGACTTCATCAACTGGGCGAAGAACAACGGCATCCGCGTCGGACCCGGGCGTGGTTCGGGTGCCGGCTCGATGGTCGCGTACGCGATGAAGATCACCGATCTCGACCCCCTGCAGCACGGCCTCATCTTCGAGCGCTTCCTCAACCCCGACCGCGTCTCGATGCCCGACTTCGACGTCGACTTCGATGACCGCCGCCGCGGCGAGGTCATCCAGTACGTCACCGAGAAGTACGGCGACGAGCGCGTCGCCCAGATCGTCACCTACGGCACGATCAAGGCGAAGCAGGCGTTGAAAGACGCGGGGCGCGTGCTCGGCTTCCCGTTCAGCATGGGCGACAAGCTCACCAAGGCCATGCCCCCGGCCGTGATGGGCAAAGACATGCCGCTCGACGGCATGTTCAACCCCGAGCACCCGCGGTACAAAGAGGCGAGCGAGTTCCGCACCCTCATCGAGACCGACGCCGAGGCCAAGACGGTGTTCGACACCGCTCTCGGGCTCGAGAACCTCAAGCGTCAGTGGGGTGTCCACGCCGCCGGCGTGATCATGTCGAGCGAGCCGCTCATCGACATCATCCCGATCATGCGCCGCGAGCAGGACGGCCAGATCGTCACGCAGTTCGACTACCCCGCGTGCGAGTCGCTCGGCTTGATCAAGATGGACTTCCTGGGGTTGCGCAACCTCACGATCATCAACGACGCCCTCGACAACATCGAAGCCAACCGCGGCCACCCTCTCGTGCTCGAAGACCTCGACCTCGACGACGCGGCCTCGTACGAACTGCTCGCTCGGGGAGACACGCTGGGCGTGTTCCAGCTCGATGGCGGGCCCATGCGGTCGCTGCTGCGCCTCATGCGTCCCGACAACTTCGAAGACATCTCGGCCGTCCTCGCGCTGTACCGCCCAGGCCCCATGGGCGTGAACTCGCACATCAACTACGCGCTGCGCAAGAACAAGCAGCAGGAGATCGAGCCGATCCACCCCGAGCTCGAGGAGCCGCTGGCCGACATCCTCGACACGACCTACGGCCTCATCGTCTACCAGGAGCAGGTGATGGCCGTGGCGCAGCGCGTCGCCGGCTACACCCTCGGTCAAGCCGACCTGCTCCGCCGCGCGATGGGCAAGAAGAAGAAGAGCGAACTCGACAAGCAGAAAGAGATCTTCTTCGGCGGAATGACCGAGCGCGGCTACGGCGAGGTCGCTCAGCAGACCCTGTGGAAAGTGCTCGAGTCGTTCGCCGATTACGCCTTCAACAAGGCGCACACGGCCGCCTACGGGCTCGTGTCGTACTGGACGGCGTATCTCAAGGCGCACTATCCCGCCGAGTACATGGCCGCTCTGCTGACGAGCGTGGGCGATTCGAAAGACAAGATGGCGGTCTACCTCAACGAGTGTCGGCGCATGGGCATCCGGGTGCTGCCGCCCGACGTCAACGAGTCGATCCGCTTCTTCGCCGCCGTCGGCGAAGACATCCGTTTCGGTCTCGGTGCCGTCCGCAACGTCGGTGCCAACGTCGTCGACGGGATCGTCGCCGCCCGGCAGGATGCCAAGTACACCTCGTTCCACGACTTCCTGGCGAAGGTGCCCCTGCACGTCGCCAACAAGCGCACGGTCGAGTCGCTGATCAAGGCCGGCGCCTTCGACACGCTCGGTTCGACCCGGCGCGCGCTCCTCGAGATCCACGAGGACGCCTGCGAAGGCGCGGTGAGCGACAAGAGGCGCGAGGCCAACGGCGAAGTCGGATTCGACTTCGACTCCCTCTGGGACGAGCCGCAGCAGGTGACGAAGGTTCCCGAGCGTCCCGAATGGACGAAGAAGGACAAGCTGGCGTTCGAACGCGAGATGCTGGGGCTCTACGTCTCGGACCACCCGCTCGCGGGCCTCGAGGTTCCGCTCGCGAAGCACGCGTCGACCTCGATCCACGACCTGCTCTCCTCCGAAGACGTGCAGGACGGCGATCAGGTCACGGTCGCGGGCCTGCTGACGAGCGTGCAGCACCGCGTGGCGAAGCAGAGCGGAAATCCCTACGGGATGGTGACCGTCGAGGACTTCAACGGCGAGGTCACCGTCATGTTCATGGGGAAGACCTACGCCGAGTTCGCGCCGATCCTGCAGGGCGACTCGATCCTGGTGGTGCGCGGGCGCGTCTCGCGACGCGACGACGGCCTGAACCTGCACGCCCAGTCCGCGTTCGCCCCCGACCTCGAGGGGATGGACGCGGCGAGCGGTCTGACGCTCGTGGTTCCGGAGCAGCGTGCGAACGAAGCCTTGATCGGCGAGCTCGCGCAGACCCTGCAGCGGCATGCGGGCGATACCGAGGTGCTTCTCAAGCTTCACAAAGGTGGGACGGCAAAGGTCTTCGAGGTGCCTTTGCCCGTTCGCGTGACCGCCGACCTTTTCGGCGAGTTGAAGGGACTGCTCGGGCCCAACTGCCTGGGCTGAATCGCGTGGAATCGCACGGCAGTTCCGGCAGGATGCCGATGCGGAACGCTCGAAGACCGAACAGGGCGCTGCGGTGCCCTCGGAAAGGAAGATCGTGACCGATCGCACTGACGACCCCGTCTCGCCCGCGGACTCCGCGGCCGACGGCCCCCTGGCGTCCGGCGCACCGGAGGGCTCCGGCCCCCGCCTCGCGCGCTCGACCATGGTGCCGTCGCACGATGGCGATGCCGCCCCGCGCGAGACCGAGGACACCGACCTCGATTCGGACGACGCCTCCGCTGTCTCGTCCGACACGCAGCTGTCCGCGCGCTCCCACGTGAACACCCACGGGGTCTCGTTGCCGGCCACGGCATCCGCGTCCGGTGCGGTGTCGTACGGGGTCGGGCCCTTCTCGGTCCGGGAGGTCGCCCTTCTCGGGATCTGGGCCGTCGCCTTCCTGGTGTCCTTCTTCCCCGACAACAACGTCACCGGCGCGGCCCGAGTCCTCGTCGGCGGCAGCAACGTGTGGGTCTCCGGGCTCTGGTGGATCGCCGCCGTCGCCCTCCCCACGGTGGCCGTCGGGCTCGTCGTCCTCCGACGCCTGTCGCCCCAGGGCATCCGACGTGTCGGGTCGCTCGGGATCGACCAGTTCGCCTCCGTCGCCTTCTCGGTGGCGGCGTTCGTCTGGGTGGCGTGGCTCTGGGAGACGGTGTCCATCGCGATCGACACCGGGGGATGGGTGCGCTCCTGGGTCGTCTGGGTCGAGGCGATCCTCATGGTGGCGGGTGTCGTCCTGACGGTCGTCGCCCCGTTCCTCCCGCCGTTCGCTGCCGACTTCGCCGGCCGTGAAGAGGTGCCCGCCCACCGCAACGCCCGTCCCGTCCGACCCGTCGTGCCGCGCCCCGTCGCGCCCCGGCCCACGCGTCGCTCGGCACCGGATTCGGCGTCCGCCGCGGCCCCCGATGCGGCGTCGGCCCCGTCCGACGGCGTCGACGCCGGCGCTCCCGGAGACTACGTGCGCTCGACCGAAGGCCCTCGTACGGTTCCCGCCGACCCGCCCACCTCGGTCCTGCCGAGCGTTGAGCGTGCTCCCGCCGCGCAGGCGATCGCGGGGCAGACGGACACCGATACGAACGACGCGGGCGTCGACCACGCCCACGGGGCCGACGATCACCCGACGGACGTGCTCACTCGTCTCCACGACCTGTCGACGGAGCCCGCGCACCCCGCCGCGCAGGCTTTCTGGGCACTGGCACCCGTCGAGCGTGAGGTCGTCGACGACTACGGCACGCCGATCTTCCGGATCGGACCGTCCGCGTGGGCGCTCGTCATCGAAGACCGCGGTGAGACGTTCGTCATCCGCCACGACGACGGGCGCATCGGGTACCTGCACGACGTCTCAGGTGTCACCCGCGGCTGAGTGCCGCCTGCGAGCCGTCCTCCACAGCGGAGGGCGGCTCGTGGTCGGCCGGTAGCCTGGTCTCATGCTCCGTACCATCGATCTCCGCGGCCGCGTCCTCTCGTCCGCCGAGCTTCTCGCGGTCGTTCCGCGCGCCGACAGCGCGCGCGACGAAGCCCTCATCATCGCCGCTCGCATCGTGGACGACGTCGCTGTCCGCGGTGAAGAGGCTCTTCGCGAGCAGGCGGCGCAGTTCGACCACGTGACCGACCACGCGATCGCGGTCCCCGCGGCGCACCTCGACCAGGCTCTCGACGCCCTCGACCCGGCCGTGCGTTCCGCGCTCGAAGAGGCGATCGCCCGCGTGCGCGCGGCCTCGACCGCCCAGGTGCCCGCCCCCGTCGTGACCGAGATCGGTCCCGGTGCCCGCGTCACGCAGCGCTGGCAGCCGGTGCGACGCGTCGGGCTGTACGTCCCGGGTGGAAAGGCCGTC
Source organism: Microbacterium testaceum (assembly GCF_001476655.1). Lineage (GTDB taxonomy): Bacteria > Actinomycetota > Actinomycetes > Actinomycetales > Microbacteriaceae > Microbacterium > Microbacterium testaceum_C. Next base: position 8,640 of record NZ_LDRT01000007.1, read on the forward strand.
TACCCGTCGAGCGTCGTGATGAACACCGTCCCGGCGCAGGTGGCGGGCGTCCGTGAGATCGCTCTCGCCTCCCCGCCGCAGAAGGAGTTCGGGGGACGGGTCCACCCCGCGATCCTCGCCGCGGCGCGTCTGCTCGGGGTCACCGAGGTGTACGCCATGGGCGGTGCCGGCGCGATCGGGGCGTTCGCCTCCGGTGTCGCCAGCCTCGGACTCGATCCGGTCGACGTCGTCACGGGGCCGGGCAACAACTTCGTCGCCTCCGCGAAGCGGGCAGTGGCCGGACGCGTCGGCACCGACTCGGAGGCCGGAGCGACCGAGATCCTCATCGTGGCCGACGACAGCGCCGACGCCGACCTCGTCGCGGCCGACCTCGTGAGCCAGGCCGAGCACGACGAGCAGGCGTCCGCCGTGCTCGTGACGGACTCGCCCGCTCTCGCCGACGCCGTTCGGGCGGCTCTGCCGACCCGCGTGGCTGCGACGCGACACGGGGAGCGGGTGACCGCCGCGTTCGAGGGTCCGCAGTCCGCGGTCGTCCTCGTCGACGATCTGGCGCAGGCAACGGCGTTCAGCAACGCCTACGCACCCGAGCACCTCGAGCTGCACCTCGCGGACCCTCGCCCCGAGGAGTTCGTCAATGCCGGTGCGGTCTTCGTGGGCCCGTACACCCCGGTCAGCCTCGGCGACTACCTCGCGGGCAGCAACCACGTCCTTCCCACCGGCGGACAGTCGCGCTACGGAGCGGGCCTGTCCGCGGCGACCTTCCTCCGCCCGCAGCAGGTGATCGAGTACGACCGCGAGGCGCTCCGCACGGTGCACGAGGCCATCGTCACCCTCGCCGAGGCCGAGGCGCTGCCCGCCCACGGCGAAGCCGTCACGGCCCGTTTCCCCGAGTAGGTCGGCGAGCACATGCACTGTCCTTTCTGCCGGAACCCCGACTCCCGGGTGATCGACTCGCGCACGAGCGACGACGGCCTCAGCATCCGCCGGCGTCGCCAGTGCCCGAAGTGCGGGGGGCGGTTCTCGACCGTCGAGACGGCGAGCCTGAACGTCATCAAGCGGTCGGGTGTCGTCGAGCCGTTCAGCCGCGAGAAGGTGATGTCGGGCGTGCGCAAGGCGTGCCAGGGCCGCCCCGTCACCGACGCCGACCTCGCGATGCTCGCTCAGCAGGTCGAAGAGGCCATTCGGCAGACCGGGTCGTCGCAGATCGATGCGAACGAGATCGGACTGTCGATCCTCGGGCCCCTGCGGGAGCTCGACGAGGTGGCCTACCTGCGCTTCGCGAGCGTGTACCAGGCCTTCGAATCCCTCGACGACTTCGACACCGCGATCGCGCAGCTGCGCGCCGACCATGCCCACCGTCCGGTGCCGGCGAGCGGTGCTACGGACGACGTCCAGTAGCCTGACGGGGATGTATCCCCTTCTCTTCCGCACGGTCCTCACCCGTCTCGACCCCGAGTTCGCCCACCACCTCGGTGCACTCGTCATCCGTGTCGCGGGCGTCGAGCCCGTGGCATCCGTGGTCCGTCGTCTCACAGCGCCCACGCCCGAACTCGCTGTGAACGCTCTCGGACTCCGCTTCGACTCGCCCTTCGGCGTCGCGGCGGGCTTCGACAAGAACGTCACGATGGTCCGCGGGCTCGGCGCGCTCGGCTTCGGTCACGTCGAGGTCGGGACGATCACCGCTCTCGCTCAGCCGGGGAACCCGAAGCCCCGCCTTTTCCGGCTCGTGGCCGATCGCGCCGTCATCAACCGCATGGGGTTCAACAACGACGGCGCCGGCGCCGCCGCCGCCAAGCTCCGCCGGCTCCGCCGTGCGCGACGGCGCCCTGTCATCGGCGTCAACATCGGGAAGAGTCGCGTGGTGGCCGTGGAGGACGCCACGACCGACTACGTGCGCAGCGCCCGTCTCCTCGCTCCGCTCGCCGACTACCTCGTCGTCAACGTCTCGTCTCCCAACACTCCGGGCCTGCGCGGTCTGCAGGCGGTCGAGACGCTCCGTCCGCTTCTGACGGCGGTTCAGGATGCCGCGGGCCCGACCCCACTTCTGGTCAAGATCGCGCCCGACCTCGACGACGACGAGGTGCAGGACATCGCTCGTCTCGCGGTCGACGCAGGTCTTGCGGGTCTCATCGCCACGAACACGACGATCGCGCGGACGGGGCTGTCCACGGATGCCGCGAAGGTCGAGGCGGCCGGAGCCGGAGGTCTCTCGGGGGCGCCGCTGAAGGCTCGCGCAGCCGAGGTCTTGCGGCTGGTCCGTGCGGCCGTCCCCGCGGACTTCGTGGTGATCTCCGCCGGGGGAGTGGAGACCGCCGACGACGTGCGCGAGCGCCTCGCGGCTGGTGCGAACCTCGTGCAGGGCTACACGGGCTTCCTGTACCGGGGACCGCTCTGGGCGCGGCAGATCAGTCGGGGTCTCGCCCGTCCGCGCTGAGCCCGGCGCGTGTGAGCACGCACGCCGCGCACGGCAAGGCGAAGCGGTGCACCCGCTACCGCACGCGCGGTGAGCGATGCGCACGGGGTCCCGGTCGGGCCGCGCGCCCGCTGCCGCACGCGCGGTGAGCGACACGCGTGTCCCCGCGGTCGCGCGAGTGGGGCGAACGACGAAGCGGCGCGCCCCGAGGGCACGCCGCTTGTCGGAATCTCTTGAGGTCAGACCGGGTACTGCCCGCGCTTGACCTGTGCCTTCGGCAGGCGCATGAAGCGCATCTGGACCGTGCGCATCGCGGCGTACCAGCCGAGCCCCTTCTCGAGTTTGCTTTCGCCGAACTTGTCCTTCGCCGCGCGCTTGACGCGGATCGACGTGATGATCATGTCGCCGATGACGAAAAGGATGAAGATCCACAGGGCCACGAACGCCCAGTACTGGAAGAACTGCACGGGCAGAACCGTCAGCAGGATGACGATGAGCATGAACGGCATGACGCCCTCGCCGAGGTGCCAGCCGGCGTCCACGAAGTCGCGGGCGAACCGGCGCTGCGGGCCCTTGTCGCGGACGGGCAGGTAGCGCTCTTCGCCGGCGGCCATGCCGACGCGCGCCTTCTCGCGCTGGGCCGCGAGCTCGGCGCGGGCGCGGGCCTTGGCCTCTTTGGTGTCGGGGACGAGCGGGCGCTTGCGAGCGGCCTCCTGCTCGGCTCGCGAGGGCGTCGCGCGCCCCTTGCCCGAACCGGTCTCCGTCGGGTCGACGGGAGTGTCGTTGGGGGCGGGGGCGGGGGACTTAGCCACGGAAAACCTCGAGAGCTCGCTGATCGGGAGATTTAAGATTACCCGCATGACCCCCGACGTGTCCTTGCAGAATGCCGTGCGCGACGCCGCGGCCGCCGGCATCCCTTCCGCCCTCGCCGACCTGGGCGGCCTCGTCCGCATCCCCTCGATCGCCTGGCCGGCTTTCGACCAGTCCGCTCTCGAGAAGAGCGCGGATGCCGTGGCCGAGCTGTTCCGGGGCACCGGGATGTTCGATCGCGTCGAGGTGAAACGCGCGGCCATCCCCGGCACCGACGAGCTCGGCCAGCCCGCGGTGCTCGCCTCGCGCGCGCCGAAGAACGGTCGCCCGACGGTGCTGCTGTACGCGCACCACGACGTGCAGCCTCCCGGCGACGAGGCGCTGTGGGACTCGCCGCCGTTCGAACCGACCGTCCGCGACGGCCGTCTGTACGGTCGCGGCGCCGCCGACGACAAGGCCGGCGTGATGGCGCACGTCGCGGCGATCCGCGCCCTCGCGGAGGTCGTGGGCGACGACCTCGATCTCGGCATCGCCGTCTTCATCGAGGGCGAGGAGGAGTACGGGTCCCGCTCGTTCGCACAGTTCCTCGCGGACAACGCCGACGTGCTCCGCTCCGACGTCATCGTCGTCGCCGATTCCGGCAACTGGGACGATCGCACCCCGGGCCTCACGGTGTCGCTGCGCGGCAATGCCCGCTTCACCCTCACGGTGCGGACCCTCGAGCACGCGTCCCACTCGGGCATGCTCGGGGGAGCGGTACCGGATGCCATGCTCGCCACCGTGAAGCTCCTGGCGACGCTGTGGGATGACGACGGCGCCGTGGCCGTCGAGGGCCTGCACGTCCGCGACGCGGAGACCCCGGCGTACGACGAGTCGACCCTGCGCGAGGAATCGGGCCTGCTCGAGGGTGTCAGGCCCATCGGGCGCGATTCGATCCTGAGTCGCATCTGGAACAAGCCGTCCGTGACGATCACCGGATGGGATGCCACCCCCGTCGCCTCGGCATCCAACACGCTGTCCCCGCAGACGAGTGTGGTCATCAGCGCCCGGGTGGCGCCGGGGCAGCGCGCCGAAGAGGCTTTCGCCGCGATCCAGGAGCACCTGCGCGCGCACGCGCCGTTCGGCGCCCACCTGGAGTTCAGCGACATCGACTGCGGCGACGCCTTCCTCGTCGACACGAGCGGCTGGGCGGTCGAGGATGCCCGAGCCTCGTTCGCCGAGGGGTACGGCGTGGCGTCCGTCGACGTCGGCATCGGCGGATCGATCCCGTTCATCTCGGACCTGGTCCGCGAGTTCCCCGGCGCGCAGATCCTGGTGACCGGCGTGGAGGATCCGCACGCTCGCGCGCACAGTCCGAACGAGTCCCTGCACCTCGACACCTTCCGCAACGCGGTGGTGTCGGAGGCGCTCCTGCTGACCCGCTTGAACGCGCGCACCATCTGACCGAGGCCGCGGGGCCGGGACGGGCGTAGAATCGTTGCGTCCCCGCGACCGATCAACCGAAGGGCATCGCCATGACCGACACCACACTGTCGTCCGCCGCCGACACCCGCGAGCACGGCGTCGGCCTGACCGCGGCCGCCTCCGACAAGGTCAAGAGCCTGCTGTCGCAGGAAGGCCGCGACGACCTGCGTCTTCGCGTCGCCGTTCAGCCCGGCGGCTGCTCCGGCCTCATCTACCAGCTGTACTTCGACGAGCGTTACCTCGACGGCGACAAGGTCGTCGATTTCGACGGCGTCGAGGTCATCGTCGACGACATGAGCGTGCCGTACCTCGACGGTGCGAGCATCGACTTCAAGGACACGATCTCGGAGCAGGGCTTCACGATCGACAATCCCAACGCGCAGGGCTCGTGCGCGTGCGGAGACAGCTTCCACTGAGCTCGGCGCGCCGTCCGTAAACCGTTTTCGGGGACCCTCGGAACCACGGATCACACCGTGGATTCCGGGGGTTTTCGATGTCTCGGCACTGGACGAATGGCCTGAGAACGGTGAGAGGTTGCCGTAGACTGTCAAAGCTTCATCCACGACCCGGAAAGGTGCACTGTGCCCTCCAAACGTCGCCTCCGCTGGGCTGCGCTCCCCGTCGGGATCGCGTCCGTCGCGCTCCTCTCCGGCTGCACCACGACCCAGCTGCACGGCTTCCTGCCCGGCTTCGTCGATGACGGCACGCCTGCCACCAACCACACCGACATGGTCGCCGGTCTCTGGGTCAACTCCTGGATCGTGCTGCTGGCCGTGGGTGTCATCACGTGGGGCCTCATGCTGTGGGCCGTCATCGCCTACCGTCGCCGTAAGGGGCAGTCGGGTCTCCCGGTCCAGTTGCGCTACAACATGCCGGTCGAGATCTTCTACACGATCGTCCCGCTGATCCTGGTCATCGGTTTCTTCGCCTTCACGGCGCGCGACCAGAACACCCTCGAGACGCAGTACGACAACCCCGACGTGTCCATCACCGCCTATGGCAAGCAGTGGGCGTGGGACTTCCAGTACAACGGCACGAAGGAAGACAACTCCGACGCCGTGTACTCGATGGGTGTGCAGGCGAAGGCGACGGCCGACGGCTACGACCTCGAGGACGTCCCCACCCTCTACCTGCCGGTCAACAAGAAGGTCAAGATCGATCTGCGCTCGCGCGACGTCATCCACTCCTTCTGGATCATCGACTTCCTGTACAAGAAAGACATGTACATCGGTCGCGACAACGAGTGGTCCTTCACGCCGACTCGCGAAGGCACGTACGAAGGCAAGTGCGCGGAGCTGTGCGGCGAGTACCACTCCGCCATGCTCTTCAATGTCAAGGTCGTGAGCGACGCCGAGTACGAGAGCTACCTCGCTTCGCTCCGCACCGCCGGCGACGTCGGCGACATCAGTGATCTGTCGCGTCTGCAGAACCTCACAACGGCTGGCGCCGAAGGGAACAAGTGATCATGGCCACGACGCTTCCGCTTCAGGAGAAGGGCACTTCTCGCCCGACGACTCTCCCTCCGCGTCAAGCCGCTCTGCTCAGCACCTCGCGTGTCGAGCAGAAGGGCAACCTGGTCGTCAAGTGGATCACCTCCACCGACCACAAGACCATCGGGTACATGTACCTGATCGCTTCGGTGATCTTCTTCATGCTCGGTGGCGTGATGGCCCTGATCATCCGCGCTGAGCTCTTCGAGCCCGGCATGCAGATCATCCCCACCAAAGAGCAGTACAACCAGCTGTTCACCATGCACGGCACGATCATGCTGCTCATGTTCGCGACTCCGCTGTTCGCCGGCTTCGCCAACGCCCTGCTCCCGCTGCAGATCGGCGCTCCGGACGTCGCGTTCCCGCGTCTGAACGCGTTCGCCTTCTGGCTCTTCCTGTTCGGCTCGACGATCGCGGTCTCCGGCTTCCTCACGCCGCAGGGTGCGGCGGGCTTCGGCTGGTTCGCCTATCAGCCCTTGGCAAACGCCAGCTTCTCTCCGGGCGTCGGCGGAAACCTCTGGATGCTGGGCCTCGGCATCAGCGGTTTCGGAACGATCCTCGGCGCGGTGAACTTCATCACCACCATCCTCACGATGCGCGCCCCCGGTATGACCATGTGGCGCATGCCGATCTTCTCGTGGAACACGCTCATCACGAGCATCCTGATCCTGCTCGCGTTCCCCGTGCTGGCTGCAGCGATCTTCGCCGCCGCCGCCGATCGCGTGCTCGGCGCCCACATCTACAGCCCGGAGAACGGCGGCGTGCTCCTCTGGCAGCACCTGTTCTGGTTCTTCGGCCACCCCGAGGTGTACATCATCGCGCTGCCGTTCTTCGGCATCGTCTCGGAGATCTTCCCGGTGTTCAGCCGCAAGCCGATCTTCGGGTACAAGACCCTCGTGTACGCCACGATCGCGATCGCGGCTCTGTCGGTGGCCGTGTGGGCTCACCACATGTACGTCACGGGCGGCGTGCTCCTGCCGTTCTTCGCCCTGATGACCATGCTCATCGCCGTGCCCACGGGCGTGAAGATCTTCAACTGGATCGGAACGCTCTGGCGAGGATCGGTCACGTTCGAGACGCCGATGGTCTTCGCCCTCGGCTTCCTCGTGTCGTTCGTCTTCGGTGGTCTGACCGGCGTCATCCTCGCCTCGCCCCCGCTGGACTTCCACCTGTCGGACTCGTACTTCGTCGTGGCGCACTTCCACTACGTCGTCTTCGGCACGGTCGTGTTCGCGATGTTCGCGGGCTTCTACTTCTGGTGGCCGAAGTGGACCGGCAAGATGCTCAACGAGCGTCTCGGCATGGTGCACTTCTGGATGCTGTTCATCGGCTTCCACATGACCTTCCTGATCCAGCACTGGCTGGGTGTCGACGGTATGGTGCGTCGTTACGCCGACTACGCCGCGGCCGACGGATGGACGTGGGAGAACCAGCTCTCGACCATCGGCTCGATGATCCTCGGTGCCTCGATGATCCCGTTCCTGCTGAACGTGTGGATCACGGCTCGCAAGGCGCCTCGTGTCACCGTCGACGACCCGTGGGGTTATGGAGCGTCGCTCGAGTGGGCCACCTCGTGCCCGCCGCCGCGCCACAACTTCACCTCGATCCCGCGTATCCGTAGCGAGCGCCCCGCCTTCGACCTGAACCACCCCGAGGCCGGGATCCCGGTCGGCGTGGGTCCGGCCAAGGATGCACCCGATACGCCCGTCGTCGACGCGGCCGCTGGAGAGGTCAAGTAAACGATGCGTACCAATGTCGGACTCTGGTGGCTCCTCGCGGGCTTCGGATTCTTCATCGCCGCCGTCTACACGGTCTGGAGCCTGATCCAGCACGGCGGCGTCGAGTGGGTCGGAACGGTTGCCCTCGTCTTCCTCGGCCTCATGTCGTCGATGATCGCTTTCTACGTGGGCCGTGTGCTCAAGGCGCAGAACGGTGAGCTTCCGGAGGACACGCTGACCGCTGACATCGACGATGGCGACCCCGAGATGGGCGAGTTCAGCCCGTGGTCGTGGTGGCCCATCGTCCTCGCGGCATCCGCGGCGATCGCCGTGATCGGTCTCGCCGTCGGCAGCTGGATGGTCCCCATCGGTTTCCTCGTCTTCGTGGTCGCCATCGTCGGCTGGGTCTACGAGTACTACCGCGGGTACTTCGCTCGCTGATCCTGTGCCCCTTCGGCTGAATACGGCCGCCGTCTCCGACGCCGGCGCCCACCGTCCCACCAACCAGGACGCCGCGTTCGTGGCGTCCTGGGGTGCGGCGGTCGCGGATGGCGTCGGGGGAGGCCCCTCGGGCGATCTCGCCTCCGCGGCGCTCATCCATCGCCTCGTGGCGACTCGGGGAAGCGCGATCGACGCCGACGGACTTCTGGTCCGCATCCGCGAGGCGAACTGGGACATTCGCGCGCACGTCGAGCGAGACCCTGCGCTTCAGGGGATGGCGACGACTTTCACGGGTCTGTTCCTGGGCGTCGAGGGGCAGTTGCTCCTCGCGCACACCGGCGACTCGCGTGCCTATCTTCTGCGCGACGGCGAGTTCAGCCGTGAGACCCGCGACGACTCCTACGTGCAAGCTCTCGTCGACCACGGCATCATTCCGCCGGAAGCGGCGGCCGCGCATCCCCGGCGCAACATCATCACGGCCTCTCTCGGCGGTGCCGAGGGAGATGTGGTCTCGGTCGCCGAGCGTCTTCCCCTGGTGGGCGACCGCTGGGTCCTGTGCAGCGACGGGCTGACGGACTACGTGCCCGAGGCGGACGTGGCCCGACTCATCGCCGAGGCGGACGACCCGCGTTCGGCCGCAGCGTCGGCTGTGGCGCTCGCTCTCGAGGCGGGAACGCGCGACAACGTGACGGTCGTCGTCTGCGACGTCGTCGATGACGATCAATCGATCGCCGGAGAGCCCGTGTTCTCGGGGTCCGCGGCGCGATGGTTCGCCGAGGACGTCGAGACGGCGTGACCTCGGCGCGTTTTCCCGCGCCATCTCGCGTGTCACCGGCACGCCTGTTCCCTGTCGCCGGACCGCGGGCGGCCCTCGGCGGTACCCTTCGTGTGTGGGATTCTCCTTGATGTTCATGCGCGTCCACGATGATGACCTCGTAGACGCCGACAGGGTCGGACTCGCCGATTTCCTCGTCCGTGAGGGCCTGGTTCTGCCGGATGAGTCCGGAGAGCTCAGCCGCAGGTCGGACGGTGGTGCCCTCGCGTTCGACGGCCACTTGACCGATCTGCAGCTCGACGGCCTGTCTCAGGAGGAACCCGTGACGGGCAGGATCGATCACGCGGCGCTGGGACCGGAGGAGGTGGAGTTCATCTTCGGTCTGTGCGTGGCCGGGAAGATGATGGTGATCAATCCGCAGGGCAGCCCCATGTACATCGTTCCCGCCGAGACGCACGCGCCCGAGGAGGTTCCCGACCCCGATGGCACCGTCTGGGTGGGAACGCCGGCAGAGCTCGCCCAGGCCCTGGGAGTGAGCTTCGGCGACTTCTCGAGTTTGAGGGACCGCGTCGTGGGGTATTCCGGCCCCGACGCCGGCGGTGAGCCCGCTCGGTAGTTCCTTCGCGGCACTCGTGCTGTTCAGCGCGGGTGAACGACCATGACCGTGGCGTCGAACACCCGCTCGCACGGCCCCTCGTCGTTCTCGAAGGGCTGCCCTTCGCGAACCCAGTACTCGTAGCCGCCGATCATCTCGCGCACGCTGTAGCCGAGCGAGGCGAAGGCGAGAGCGCCCTTTTGTCCGGCGTTGCAGCCGGGGCTCCAGCAGTAGACGACGACCGGCATATCCTTCGGGATCTCGAGAGGAGCTCGCTCGGCGATTTCGCGGTAGGGGAGGTGTACAGCTCCGGTCACCCGCCCTTGCCGCCACGCGTCGGCGCCGCGCACGTCGACGAGCACGAAGCGATCGCCGGCCTTCTGTGCCGCGTAGACGTCCGAGGGATCGGTCTCCGCGGCGAGCCTGGCCGCGAAGTACTCCTGAGTGCTCGTCATGCCCCCACGTTATGGTGCCGCTGGAGCAGCGGGGGAGGGCCAGGATGCCACGCACCCTTGGCATCCTGCCAATCCGACGGATGCTTCGTGTCGACGCGTCAGCGCCCCAGGCACCGGCACGTAGAGAGGCCGACGGTGTGCGAGCCCGGGCAGGGTGCGGAGGGCGCCCACGAACGACGAAACCCCGGTGCCGAAGCACCGGGGTTTCATGAGGCGATCACTCGCTCTTGTCGCCGTCGGGACGGTTCTTCTCTTCGAGACCCTTGGGGGCCGGGAGCTCGACCTCAGCGCGCTCACCGATCGCCATGTGCGGACGACCGTCCTCGTCGGCGCGAGCGTTCGCTCCGGCGATCTCGTCGATCTCCTCGTGCTCGATGTGATCGAGCTCGTGGTGCTGGTGCGCCACGGCGGCGTCGATCTCGGCCTGCGAGAGGGGGGCGAGACGGTCCTCGAAGAACCAGCGGGACACACCCGCGCGGAAGTTCGCGTACCAGGGGATCTGACCCTGCGCGTTGGGACGCACGACCAGCGGCTCGTAGGTCTCGTTGTCGACCAGCTTCCAGCGCTCGTACTCGTCGACGGGCTGGTGCACCTCGATGTACTCGCCGCCCGGCAGGCGGACGATGCGACCCGACTCGTAGCCGTGCAGAGCGATCTCGCGGTCCTTCTTCTGCAGCGCGATGCAGATGCGCTTGGTGACGAAGTAGGCCAGGATCGGCCCGAGGATCAACAGCGCCTGCAGCGCGTGGATGACGCCTTCCATCGTGAGGTGGAAGTGCGTGGCCATGATGTCCGACGATGCTGCGGCCCACATGACCGCGTAGAACGTCACGCCGGCGGCACCGATCGCGGTGCGGGTCGCCGCATTGCGGGGGCGCTGCGCGATGTGGTGCTCGCGGGTGTCGCCCGTGATCCACGCCTCGATGAAGGGGTAGACCAGGACGAGGACGATGAACAGGCCCAGGACGCCGACCGGGATGATGATGTTCCACGAGAAGGTGTGATCCCACAGGACGAACTCGAGGTGCGGCGGGATGAGTCGCAGCATGCCGTCGGCGAATCCGATGTACCAGTCGGGCTGGGTACCGGCGGAGACGGGGGAGGGGTCGTACGGCCCGTAGTTCCAGATCGGGTTGATCGTCACGAGTGCGGCGATCAGAACGATGACGCCGAACGTGATGAAGAAGAACCCGCCCATCTTCGACGCGTACACGGGGAGCATCGGGTAGCCCACGACGTTGCTGTTCGAACGGGCGGGGCCGGCGAACTGCGTGTGCTTGTTGATGATCATCAGCATGAGGTGCACGGCCAGCAGCGCGACCAGGATGGCCGGCAGCAGAAGAATGTGCAACGTGTACAGGCGACCGACGATCGCGGTACCCGGGAACTCGCCGCCGAAGAGCAGGAACGAGGTCCAGGTGCCGATGATCGGCAGGCCCTTGATCATGCCGTCGATGATGCGCAGACCGTTGCCGGAGAGCAGGTCGTCGGGGAGGGAGTAGCCGGTGAAGCCCTCGGCCATCGCGAGGATGAAGAGGATGAAACCGACGACCCAGTTGAGCTCACGAGGCTTGCGGAACGCGCCGGTGAAGAAGACGCGCAGCATGTGCACGCCGATACCGGCGACGAACACCAGCGCCGCCCAGTGGTGGATCTGGCGGACCAGGAGTCCGCCACGCAGGTCGAACGAGATGTGCAGCGCGGACTCCATCGCCGCAGACATCGCGATGCCGCGCATCGGCTCGTACGCACCGTTGTAGTGCGTCTCGACCATCGAGGCCTGGAAGAAGAACGTCAGGAACGTGCCCGACAGCAGGACGACGACGAAGCTCCACAGAGCGATCTCGCCGAGCATGAACGACCAGTGGTCGGGGAAGATCTTGCGACCCAGCTCCTTGACGATGCCCGACATGCTCGTGCGCTCATCGAGGTAGTTGGCCGCGGCGCCGACGAAGCGGCCTCCGAGCGGCTTGCCGTCGCGTCCCGCGGGCTGCGGGCCCGACGAGACGGCCGGTTCGGTCGTGACGTTCTCGGTGGGGTGAGTACCGATGCTCATTTGCGCTCCCAGAAGCTGGGGCCGACGGGCTCGTGGAAGTCACTCTGCGCGACGAGGTAGCCCTCGGCGTCGACGGTGATGGGGAGCTGCGGCAGGGGACGGGCAGCCGGGCCGAAGATGACGGCCGCACCGTTGGCGACGTCGAACTGCGACTGGTGGCAAGGGCACAGGAGGTGGTGGGTCTGCTGCTCGTACAGAGCCACGGGGCATCCGACGTGCGTGCAGACCTTCGAGTACGCGACGATGCCGTCGTACGTCCAGTCCATGTTGTTGGTCTCGGGGTTCAGCTGCTCGGGCTGCAGACGCATGAGCAGCACGATGGCCTTGGCCTTCTCTTCGAGGTACCCCTCGTCGTGGCCGAGGCCGGCGAGCTCTTCCGGGATGACGTGGAAGGCGGAGCCGAGAGTGACGTCGGCCGCGCGGATCGGACGACCGGACGGGTCGTGCGACAGCCGCGAGCCTTCCTTCCACATGGTGTGGCTCAGCAGCTTCACCGGGTCGGCATCCTGGGGTGCGAGGCCGCGGAACAGCGTGATACCCGGGATGATCGAGGCGGCGAGGGCAGCGAAGAGCGAGTTGCGGATGATCTCGCGGCGACCGAAGCCCGAGTCCTTGTTCGCCTCGACGAAGACGTTGACTGCACCCTCGCGGGTCTCGTCGCGCCCACGGGTCGCGTGGCGGTCCTCGATGTACTCCTTGTCGGACATGACCGACTTGCCCCAGTGAATGGTGCCGACGCCGATCGCCAGCAGGGCGAATCCGATGCCGAGTCCGATGAAGAGGTTGTTGTACCGGATGTCGATCAGCGCGCCCGACTCGATCGGGAAGATCATGTAGGCGATGCTCGCCCAGATGCTCGCGGCGACCGAGAAGTAGAACAGGGTGTAGACCGTGCGGACGGCCCGCTTCATCGCCTGCGGGTCCTGGTCGGTCATGCGGTGGCGGTGTCCCGGGAGACCCGGGTTCTCCACGGGGTCGGGGACCGCGACCGCGAGCCCGGCGGAAGGCTTCCATGAAGCCCTCTCGTGCTCGAGCGCGTCTTCCTCGTGTGCCATGGTGCTCCTCGTGCGTTTACGTAATGTCGATGACGACGGTCAGTTGGACTTCGCCGTGATCCACACGGTGAGCGCGATGAGCGCTCCGATTCCGAAGATCCAGATGAACAGACCCTCAGAGACCGGTCCGAGCGAACCGAGCGAGAACCCGCCGGGGGACTCGGACTTCTGCAGGAACATCAGGTACGAGATGACGTCGCGCTTGTCTTCGGGGGTGAGGTTCATGTCGTTGAAGACCGGCATGTTCTGGGGACCGGTGACCATGGCCGCGTACATGTTGACGGGCGTCACGGTGTGCAGATCCGGGGCCCACTTGCCCTCGGTGAGCGCACCGCCGGCACCGGCCACGTTGTGGCACATCGCGCAGTTGATGCGGAACAGCTCGGCGCCGTGGGAGAGATCGCCTTCGCCGTCGGTGATCTCGGCGCTCGGGTAGGTCGGGCCGGGGGCCGCCGACTGCACGAACGCGGCGATCGCGTTGATCTGCTCCTCGGTGAACTGCGGCGGCTTGACCGGTGCCTGGGGGCCCTGGGCCTGCAGCGGCATACGACCGGTCGACACCTGGAAGTGGACCGACAGCTCGCCGACGCCGAAGAGCGACGGACCCTGCTGGCTGCCCTCGAGGTCGAGGCCGTGGCAGGTCGCGCAGTTCGCCTGGAAGAGCTTCTTGCCCTCTTCGACCGCGGTCGCGGACGAGGCGTTGCTCGTCGGGGTGTCCGTCGCGGCCATGGCCGCGGAGGCGCCCGCGTAGACACCGCCGGTCAGCAGGAGGCCGATGCCGATCAGCGCGGCGGCGGCCAGGGGACTGCGGCGCCCGGAGGCGCGGCGCGGCTTCTTCTCTCGTGCCATGTCAGGTACAGCTCTCTTACTTCAGGAAGTAGATGACGAAGAACAGGGCGATCCAGACGACGTCGACGAAGTGCCAGTAGTACGACACGACGATCGAGGTGGTCATCTCTTTGCGTCCGAAGTTCTTCACGGCGTAAGCGCGGCCGATCACGAGGAGGAAGGCGATGAGCCCGCCTGTCACGTGCAGGGCGTGGAAGCCGGTGGTCAGGTAGAAGGCCGAGGCGTAGGGGTTGGCGCTGATGGGCATGCCTTCGGCCACGAGCGTCGCGTACTCCCACACCTGGCCCGACACGAAGACGGCTCCGAGGATGAACGTGAGATAGAACCACTCCACCATGCCCCACTGGACGAAGCGGAACGACTTGCCGGTGCGGTACGGCTGGTACCGCTCGGCAGCGAACACGCCCATCTGGCACGTGACCGACGACAGCACGAGGATGATCGTGTTGACGGTCGCGAAGGGGACGTTGAGCAGCTCGGTCTCCTGCGCCCAGAGGGACGCGGAAGTGCTGCGCAGAGTGAAGTAGATGGCGAAGAGGCCGGCGAAGAACATGACCTCGCTGCCCAGCCACACGATGGTGCCCACGGCGACCGGGTCGGGCCGCTTCACGGCACGCACGGCCTGGGAATACGTCGCTGAGGTCGTCACCATCCCATTATGCGCGATCCGACGGGTCGATATTCCCATCTGGAGCTGGAGATATTCCACGCTCGAGACTTAGGGAAACCTAAGAATCAACGGGGAATCCCCGGTACGGCGTGACTTTCACGGCGTCGGTACCGGCGCTGAGCGGGCGGGAGGGGTGTGGAAGGATCGTGTCATGGCGGAACGCGTGACCTGGCCCGATGTGCTCACCTCCCTCCTGGAAGGACGAGACCTCAGCGTGTCGGAATCGACGTGGGCGATGAGACGGGTCATGGCGGGTGAGGCGACGCCCTCGCAGCTCGCCGGATTCCTCGTCGCGTTGCGCGCCAAGGGCGAGACGGTGGAAGAGATCGTCGGGTTCCGCGACGCGATCCTCGAGGCCGCCGTTCCCCTGCCGGTGCGCGCCGAGGTCCTCGACATCGTCGGCACCGGCGGCGATCGCTATGGCACCGTCAACGTCTCGACGATGGCCGCCGTGGTGGCGGCGGCATCCGGAGTCCCCGTCGTCAAGCACGGCAACCGCGCGGCGAGTTCGGCATCCGGATCCTCGGATGTGCTGTCATCGCTCGGGATCGCCCTCACTCTCGACCCGGAGCACGTCGCCGAGACCCTCGAGCGCACCGGGATCACCTTCGCGTTCGCTGCGGCCTTCCACCCCGGCTTCCGTCACGCGGGGCCGACGCGCTCCGAGCTGGGCGTGCCGACCGTCTTCAACTTCCTCGGGCCGTTGTGCAATCCCGCCCGGGCGGAGGCGAACGCTGTCGGGGTCGCTCACCTGGACCGTGTCCCGCTCATCACGGGTGTCTTCCGCACCCGCGGGGCCACGGCGCTGGTGTTCCGCGGCGACGACGGCCTGGACGAACTCACGACGACGGGGCACAGCCGCCTGTGGGAAATCAGTCGCGGTGACGTCCACGAGCACGATCTGGACCCGCGGGATCTCGGCATCCCTCTCGTGGAGATCGACGCTCTGCTCGGCGGAACCCCCGATCACAACGCCGAGGTCGTCCGGCGCACGCTCGCGGGTGAGACGGGGCCGGTGCGCGACATCGTCCTGCTGAATGCCGCCGCGGGACTCGTGTCGTACCGCTTGTTCCAGGATGCCGCCGAGGTGCAGCGCCCGATCCTCGAGCGCCTCTCCGAAGCGATGGCCGATGCCGCCGCCGCGGTGGACGACGGTCGGGCATCCGCGAAGCTCGACGCGTGGATCTCGACCACTCGGGAGCTCGCGGAGTAACCCATGCGACCGCTGGACGCCCTGAACGAGATCGCGTACCTGCTCGAGCGCGAGCGGGCGTCCCGGTACAAGTCGAAGGCGTTCCGCACGGCAGCGGCCGCGATCGACGGCCTCAGTGAGGCGGAGCTCCGCGATCCCGGACTCCGTCGGCGTTCCGGCATCGGCGAGTCGACCTTCGCGGTGATCCAGCAGGCACTGGCCGGTGGGGTGCCCGAGCGGCTTGCCGCGCTCCGCGAGACGAAGGGTGCCGTCGGCGGGGAGGCCCTGCGCGCCACCCTGCGGGGAGACCTGCACAGCCACAGCGAATGGTCGGACGGGGTGACGCCGATCGAAGCGATGGTCGAGGCGGGGTGCGCTCTGGGCCACGAGTACCTCGCTGTGACGGACCATTCCCCTCGCCTCACCGTGGCGAACGGGTTGTCACCCGAGCGGCTGCGCGCCCAGCTCGAGGTCGTCCGCGGCCTGAGCGGCGGGGGCTTCACCCTGCTGTCGGGGATCGAGGTCGACATCCTCGACGACGGTGAGCTGGACCAGGAAGATGCGCTCCTGCGAGAGCTCGATGTGGTCGTGGCATCCGCTCATTCGAAGCTCCGTATGGACCGGGCGCCGATGACGCGGCGACTCGTCGCGGCGGCGAGCGATCCGCGCGTGGACGTCCTCGGGCACGTCACGGGGCGGCTCGTCGAGGGGGCGCGGGGAACACGCCCTCCCTCGGAGTTCGACGCGCGAGCGGTCTTCGCCGCGTGTGCGGCGTCGGGGGTGGCGGTCGAGATCAACTCGCGTCCCGAACGGCAGGACCCTCCCGATGAGCTGATCGCGATCGCGCTCTCCGAGGGGTGCCTGTTCTCGATCGACTCGGACGCGCACGCGCCCGGCCAGCTGTCGCTGCTCGACTACGGAGCGGCGCGCGCCGAGGCGGCCGGGGTTCCCCACGATCGCGTCGTGACGACGTGGCCGCTGGGGCGGCTGCGGGAGTGGCTCGAACGGGAGCGGTGATCCGCGGGAGGTCGTACGGTCAGCGGGGCAGGACGGCCAGGGCGCGGCTCATCGACGAGCCGAGGTTCCAGCGTTCGGCGAGGGCTTCCGCGGCGGCGCGGCGGTCGTCGCCCAGCGGCCGTAACACGTCGTCGGGCGCGTCCATGTCGAGATTGCGCACGACCCGTACGACGGTGGGCGCGACGGCGAGGTAATCGGTGGCCGCGAGGATCTTCGCGCGTTGAGCGGGCGTGCCGCCGGTGCCGCTCTCGGCTGCGGCGAGGATGCCGTCGAGGTCGCCGTGTGCGGTGAGCAGGGCCGTGGCCGACTTCTCGCCGATGCCGGCGACGCCGGGCAGGCCGTCCGAGGGATCACCGCGCAACACCGCGAAGTCGGCGTACTGCGCCGCGTGGATGCCGTACTTCGACATGACCGCCGCGTCGTCGACTAGTTCGAGGTTGCTCATTCCGCGTGCGGTGTACACGATGCGGACTTCGCGCTCGTCGTCGATCAGCTGGAAGAGATCGCGGTCGCCGGTGACGACGTCGACGGGGACGTCCGCGGTGGTCGCCAGGGTGCCGATCACGTCGTCGGCTTCGTGGTCGGCGGCTCCGACGACGGGGATCCCGAGGACGGCGAGCGCGTCGCGGATGAGGGGGATCTGGGCCAGGAGGGCCTCAGGGGTCTCTTCGCGGTCGGGTCCGGTCGCGACCGCCTCGACGACGCGGTGCGCCTTGTAGGTGGGGATCAGATCGACGCGCCACGCCGGGCGCCAGTCGTCGTCCCAGCACGCCACCACACGGGTGGGACGGTACGTCGTGACGAGCTTCGCGACCATGTCGAGCAGGCCCCGCACGGCGTTGACGGAGGTGCCGTCGGCAGCGCGGACTTTGTCGGGTACTCCGTAGAACGCGCGGAAGTAGAGGGACGCGGTGTCGAGGAGCATGAGCTTGTCGGGCGGGGATGCCATGTGCCCAGGGTAACCACGCGGTCGCTCGGTGGCGTCCGCTTCCTCGCTCCTCGCCCGTCATTCTCCGTCGTCGTGTCGCTGTCGGCTCCGTGGGTCGCTTTCGTGCTCGACGAGGTCCTCCGCAGAGGGCTTTAGGGGGGGCGAATGAGGGAGGCCGGGAGTGGATGGTTGAGGATCGTCTCCCGGAGTGGCGTGCGGGTGAAATCGCAGAGCTCGCGGGTCTTCGGGTCGAACG
This sequence comes from Microbacterium testaceum, assembly GCF_001476655.1. Taxonomy (GTDB): domain Bacteria; phylum Actinomycetota; class Actinomycetes; order Actinomycetales; family Microbacteriaceae; genus Microbacterium; species Microbacterium testaceum_C. The sequence continues at coordinate 26,824 of NZ_LDRT01000007.1, forward strand.
GCGACGTCATCCGCAGCGTGACGAGGCCTGCCGTGCATCATCCGCCAAGAATGCGCCGCGGGCACGCTCCTCCTCTCGGGACGGTGCGGGACCGTGATGCATGCCAGAAATACGAGACGCGTTGCGGGCCCGCTTTCGGTGGATCGGTGACAGGACTGCCCCGGACTACCGCGCGGATGTCACCGGCTGGTGGCGTGATGCGCATATCGTCGACCAGATTGGCCCGTCCCTCGCGACGTTGTTCGAGGGCGAATCGCCGAACGTCGTGATGGGCACGCAGTCACGCGGGAGCCTGCTTGGCATCCTGGTGGCCCTGAGCTTGGGGGTTGGGTTCGCCGAGGTCCGCAAGAACCATGGGCGCTCCGCCGACAGTGACGCGTGGTGGGAGGTCGTGACGGCACCCGATTTCCGAGACGAACACCTGAGCCTGGGACTCCGGCGGTCGCTTCTTCGAGCGGGCGACCGGGTGCTCTTCGTCGATGACTGGATTGCCACCGGAGCGCAGGCTGACGCCTGCAGGGCACTGGTCGAGATGAGTGGCGCACGCTGGATCGGTGCCGCCGTCGTCGTCGATGGTCTGACTCGCCCGGATCTTCGTCGTTCGCTCCGGGTGAAGTCTTTGCTCCACATCCGGGACCTCGGTTGAGGTCGGCCCGTTCAGCGAATCCGCTTCAGCCGCCGGTCGTCGTCCAGGTGATCGAGTCGCCGGAGGAGAGTCCCACCTCGAGGCTGCCCTTGTCGGAGCCGGCGAACGGTGTGTTCTGGACGCGGTACATGACCGTCTCTCCGGGCGCGATGGGCTCCGAGATGCCCTAGCGGCTGGGGTAGGCGCCCGCGACGGACAGGTCGTACGCGGTGTCGAGGAGCATGAGGCGGTCGGTCACGGCGTTCATCCTGGCACGGGGGCGGGTCAGCCGCCGGTCGAGGTCCACGTGATGATGTCACCGGAGTAGAGCCCGACCTCGACGCTTCCCGCGTCGGCCTCGGCGATCGACATGTCCTGAACCAAGTAGAAGGTGACGGTGGCTCCGGGCGCGACGGCGGTGATGTCGTACCGGCTCGGATACGCCTCGGTCACGGCCGGGTCGTAGACGGCCTCCCCGTAACTGCCGTCGGAGTGGCGATAGCTCGTGCCGAACCGCAGCTGCCAGGCGTCGGAGTCGATGGTCTGGTCGGTGAGATTGGTGATCTCGATGGGGATCGCGATCAACGACCCGGAAGCCGTGAACGGAGCGGGGCTCGCCGAGGCCATGTCGTCGGTGATGTCGATGGGCGCGAGGGCGCGAAGGGACCAGACCTCGTCGCCCGTGTCGGAATCGATGACGGTCTGAGCGGTGCCCCACGTCAGTTCCGACGTGGATCCTCGGCCGGGCTGTAGCGCGAGGCGCTGAGCGAGCGTGTACGTATCGGTCTCGGGATCGGGTGCGGAACCGATACCCGAGCCCGACGAGGCGAACCCGGACACCAGCGCGGCGATGAGGGCGATGAGCATGCCGAAGCCGACCAGCACGATCGCCAGCACCGCGGCCACGCGGGCGCCGCCGCGGCGTGCCAGGTGCACGATCGCGAGCACGAGAGCGGTGACCAACAACATCCAGGAGAGGAACGAAGCCGTGAACGCGGCGAGCGCGCCCACGCCCGCGAGCGCGAGCGCCGCGATACCGAGCCCGCGCCGCGGGGGCCGAGACGCGGGGGGACCCGCCGGTGCGGCGGAGCCGTTGGTGAGAATGGCGGGGCTCGGCCAGGGAGCGGGCGCGCCGGCAGCGGAGGGACCCGCGGCCGGCGGGGCGTCGACGGAAGCTCCCGGACCGTAACCGGCCGACGCCGGACCGTACGCGGCGAACGGCGGGCGCGCTCCCGTCGTGGTGTGATTCGTCATGTCGCCTCCCCGGACTATCGTACGAAGGCCGTCAGGCTCACGGCGGGGTCCTGTGGAAAGTGAGCGCGCGGCTCGTCATACAGTGGCGGGATGTCCTTCGGCTCCCCCCGCGCGCGTCCGTCGTCGACCTCGGCCTGCCCGTGCGGCGGGGGCGAGTTCGGTCGCTGCTGCGGCCCGATTCTCGACGGAGTCGCGGCACCGTCGGCGCAGCGGCTGATGCGTTCCCGATACACCGCGTACGTCGTGGGCGATCTCACGCATCTCGCGCGATCGTGGCATCCGCGTACCCGTCCCGACGAGCTCGAGCTCGCCGACGGCACCGTCTGGGAGGGTCTCGTGATCGACGAGGCATACGAAGAGGCCGACACCGCCGTCGTCGCGTTCCGCGCGGCGTGGCGGCTCGGCTCTGAGCACCAGGTCCTGTCGGAGCGCAGCCGGTTCGTCCGCCGTGCCGGGCGTTGGGTCTACCTGGACGGGGACGTGAGCTGAGGCCGTCAACCCCGCGAGGGCGTGTCGGGGGTCGCGCGTAGGGTCGGACTCGATCGACCCAGGAGAGGAGCCGCATGATCCCCGACAGATTGCGCGACCTGCTCGAGGAGCCGTATTACGGCGCGCTCGGCACGGTTCGTCCCGATGGCACGGTGCAGGTGAACCCGATGTGGTTCGAGTACGACGGCGAGCACCTTCTGTTCACGCACACCGTGACGCGGCAGAAGTACCGCAACCTGCAGCACAACCCGTCGATGAGCTTCATGGTCTACGACCCGGCGCAGCCGTACCGCTACATCGAGGTGCGCGGGCGACTGGTCGAAGAGGTCGCCGACCCCGAGGGTGCCTTCTACGTGCGCCTCGGTCAGCGGTACGGAAACCCCGAGCAGCAGGCTCCGCCGGACCGGGCGGACCGAGTGATCCTGAAGATGTCGATCGAGAAAGCCGGAGGACAGTGACATGGAACGCATCGTGATCATCGGGGGCCACGGGAAGGTCGCCCTGCACCTGGCCGGTCTCCTGTCGAAGCGCGGCGACGAGGCGGTGTCGGTCATCCGCAACCCCGACCAGACGGCCGATGTCGAGAAGGCGGGCGGAACGCCGCTCGTCCTCGACGTCGAGAAGGCGGACGTCGAGGCGCTCGCCGAGGCCTTCGCCGGGGCGGACGCCGTCGTCTGGGCGGCCGGCGCCGGCGGCGGGGATGCCGATCGCACGTACGCGGTGGATCGGGATGCCGCGCAACGCGCGGTCGACGCGGCCGGCGTCGCGGGGGTACGACGCTTCGTCATGGTGTCGTGGATCGGTTCGGTGCCGGATCACGGCATCTCACCCGACGACTCGTTCTTCGCGTATGCCGACGCAAAGCTCGCCGCCGACGACTACGTGCGTGCCAGCGACCTGGACTGGACCATCCTCGGCCCCGGAACTCTCACGCTCGATCCGCCCACCGGACGCATCAGCACCGCGCCGCAGGGCTCTGCCGAGGTGGGACGGGCCGATGTGGCCGCGGTCGCGGCAGCGGTGCTGCTCCAGTCCGCAACGATCGGACGGTTCATCCGTTTCGGCGCGGGCGACACGCTGATCGCGGAGGCGATCGTCGAGGAGAAGACAGCTCCCTCTCCGTGACGAGTGGTCCGCGGGGCGCGGATCATTCCCCGGCGGTGTCGTCGTCGTCGATCACGATGACACCGTCGGGGATGGGCTCGCTCAGCAGCGGCTCCGCGGCCAGAGTGAGATCGATCGTCGCGCGCAGGAGGCCACCCGCGGTCGCCGAGCGCAGCAGCTCGATCTGATCGAGCTCTCCCAGCGGAGCGATCGCGGCGAGTTGCCACGCCCGCTCGATCGGGTCTTCGGACAGCTCGACCTCGGGATCCCAGCGGCTGCCGCCGAACTGGACCGCCCGGCCCAGGACGCGTCGGACGATGCGCTCCGCCTCCTCGAGCAGGGGAGTGAGGGCATCGTTCCACCCGAGATCCGGGAGGGCGCGCACGTCGGCGCGCGGGTAGGGGTCGTCGTCGAGCCAGGTGACGATCTCGAAGCGTCCTGTGCCGCGGGCGACGATCTGGAGCTGGTCCGCCTCGGGGAGCACGTGGCTCAAGCGGGCCATCGTGCCGATCGCGAACCGCTGGTCTCCGCCCCCGGTCTCGGTTCCGCGCTCGATGAGGACGACACCGAACGCGGGGTCGGACTCGTCGAGCAACCGCCCGAGCATGACGAGGTAGCGCTCTTCGAAGATCCGCAGCGCCAACGGCGTGTGCGGGAAGAGGACAGCTCCCAGAGGGAACATCGCGGTACCCATCGCCCCAGTCAACCAGGGTCGCGAGCAACCGGGGTCGGAGAAGGCCAAGTCGTGCCCTTCCCACGGGGTCGGTCCGATTCCGCACGGCCGCGCCGTGACGACGGCTCGACCGCAGGCGGTGTCACCTCCGGGGTCGCCTCACCGGCGGCGTCACCGGAGGAGCGGCCCGGGTGTCACCCCTCCCCGTCCCGCAGCGTCTCGTGCACGCGGTGCAGATCCATCAGGAGCGAGCCGACCAGCACCCAGTGGGCGGGGGACGGCGTGCGGATCTGCAGCGGACGGGTGAGCGCGGGCTCCTCGGTCGCGATGGGGAGGTCGGCCCCCGTGTCCACCGCGAACGCGCGGCGGACGTCGTGCGCCGCGCGGTGCAGCTGCTCGGCGATGGCGCGCACCGACGGCTCCTCGGCAATGGTCGCGTCGTAGCCGTCGTAGACGGCGCGGGTCATGCCGATCGCCTGCGTCACCACGGGCGTGAAGCGATCGAGCAGATCCTGCATCGCGCGCAGATCGGTCCGGTGACGGCCGCTGCGAGGATTCAATGACAGCGAGTCGGCGCCGTCCGCGATGGCGGCGGCCGCAGCATCTCGGACGGGGCGCAGCAGTCGCGCCTCGAGAAGGAGCTCTTCCAGGCTCGCCGGAGTCTGCGGCGCCTCGAGGGCCTCGGCGAGGCGCTCCAGAGCCGCGGCGAGCTCGCGCCCGAGGACCTCAAGCTTCTCGCGCGCGGGCGGGACGAGAACCGGCGGAACGAGCGCGACGTTGACGACGATGCCGACGAGCGCCCCGATGAGCGTCTCGAGCACGCGGTCGACGGCGTAGTTGGGTGTCGCGGTGCCCAGCGCGAGGACGAGGATCGCGCTGATCGCGACCTGATTGGTCGCGCCGGGCGACATCCGCAGCGCCCACGCGATCACCAGTGCCACTCCGGCAGAGAGCAGGATCACCCAGGTCGGGCTGCCGAGCGCGATGCCGAGGAGCGAGGCGATGACGACGCCGACGACGACGCCGACGCTGCGTTCCACCGCACGGGTCAGCGACTGGTTGATGCTGGGCTGGACCACGAGGAGCGCGGCGATCGCGGCGAAGATCGGCGGCGGTCCCTGCACCAGCCATCCGGCGACGAGCCATGCGGCGACGGTGGCGATCGCGGACTTCGCCACCTGGAGGAGGGGTGCGCGGCGTTTCGTCCGGAACGACAGGCTCTCGCGCATCAGCCGCGAGGGGATCGAGAGCACGGTCACTCCGGACGGGCGACGATGGCGGCGGCGTTCTCGGCGACCCAGCCCATGAGGGGGAGGACGTGTGTCATCAGGCCGCGGCCGCGGTCGGTCAGCCCGTACTCCACACGCGGAGGCACCTCGGGATAGGCGGTGCGGACCACCAGTCCGTCTGCCTCCAGCGTCTTCAACGTGCTCGCGAGCATCTTCTCGCTGATCCCCGAGACGTTCCGGCGCAGCACGCCCCACCGCTGCGTCCCGTCCGACAGGGCCATGAGCACGAGAATGCCCCACTTCCCCATGACGTGGTCGAGTACGGTCCGAGTGGGACACCCGTCGGAAAAAAGTCCCGGGTGTTCTGCCCTGATTTCAGCAAGACTGACGCTCATGTGAGTACCTAACCAGAAAGTGGGTACCAGCATTCCGGAATGTGCCGAACGGGGGTGCGTTGTGCTCGACGTACCGACCGAAAGGACACTCCCATGACCCTCCTCGTCACCGCCGCTTCCGGACACCTCGGCCGTCTCGTCGTCGACGCCCTGCTCGAGCGCGGCGTCCCGGCATCCGATGTCGTCGCCGGCGTCCGCACCCCCGCCAAGGCGAGCGACCTCGCCGACCGCGGCATCCGCGTCGTCGAGTTCGACTACGCGCGCCCCGAGACTCTCGCGCCGGCTCTCGACGGCGTGAGCCGCGTTCTGCTGATCTCCGGGACCGACGCCGACCGCGTCGCCGGCCACGGAAACGTCGTCGAGGCGGTGCGGGCGGCCGGCATCGAGCGTCTCGTCTACACGAGCGCTCCGCGCAACGACGAGATCGACTACGCGCTCGGCGCCGACCACAAGGCGACCGAGGGTCTCATCGCCGCGTCCGGCGTCGAGGCGACCATCTTGCGCAACAACTGGTACTCCGAGAACTACCTCGACACCGTGGCCCGTGCGGCCGAGACGGGCGAGATCGTCGCCGCCGTCGGAGACGCCCGCGTGGCCAGCGCCAGCCGTCGCGACTACGCCGAGGCCGCGGCGATCGCGCTGATCGGAGACGAGCTGCGCGGACAGACGCTCGAACTGGGCGGAGACGTCGCGTGGACGTACGACGAGCTCGCGGCGGCGGCCTCGGAGGTCGTCGGCCGCCCCGTCGTCTACACGGCCGTGACCGTCGAACAGCTCGCGGCCGGTCTCGAGGCAGCGGGACTGGATGCCGGTACCGCCGCCTTCGTCGCGGGCATCGACGACGCGATCGCTCGCGGCGCGCTGGCGCAGACCGACGGCACGCTGTCGCGCGTCCTCGGACGCCCGACCACGGCGCTCGTGGAGGGACTGCGCGAAGGTCTCGCCGCGCGCTGACCGGACGGCGTGAGGTGCCGCGGTCGTCGGCACCTCACGCTCCCGTGGTCGCCGCACGGCGGGCCGTGAGGTGGCGCTGGCGCATCGCGAGGAAGAGCGGGAACGTGAACGCGAACGCGGTGAGGCCCGAGAGCACGACGTACAGCCACCCGAACCGCATCCCGATGCGGCGCGCCTCGACGATGACGAACACGCTCCCGGCGACGGCCACGACGAGCAGATCGACGGTGATCGACGACACCGCCGGGCCGCTCGCGACGAGGTCGCCGAGGAAGTCGCGCATCTGCACGATCGCGAGGGCGTTGAAGGTCCACGTGCCCACCAGTCCCGCAACCGACAGGACGAGGTACAGCACGGCGGTCGGAGTCCAGTGACGACGAAGCTCGCTCATGCCCCGATCCTGCCGCAGAGCCGATGTCGGTGGCGGGGGCTAGCGTCGAGGGATGGATGCCGCACAGGCCGAGCGCATGCTCGACGACCGCCGGCGCGAGGTCGATCATCGCCTCGCACGCTTGCGCGAAGACGAGGCGAGCCTGCGTCACGATCGGGCGGATGCCACGGCCGACGACGAGCACGATCCCGAGGGCTCCACCCTCTCGGGGGAGTGGGCGCAGGTCGACGCCCTGCGCCGGGGCGCCGAGGCCGAGCGCCTCGAGATCCAGGCGGCGCGGGAGCGCGTGGCATCCGGGACGTTCGGGGTGTGCGAGAACTGCGGCCGCCCGATCGGTGACGCCCGGTTGGAGGCACGTCCTTTCGCCCGCCGTTGCATCGCGTGCGCGCTGTGACGGGCGAAGACAGAACTTAGGCTGAGAGCATGGAATCGGTCCTGATCGCCCTGCTGTTCGCCAACGCCGTTTTCAACGCGGTGGTCTGGCCGCGGTTCTACACGCGCGTCGCGAAGGACCCTCGCGCGAAGAACGCCGCGGGCAAGGCGACACCCTTCCTCATCGTGCACACCGTCCTCATCGCACTGGCGCTCGTGCTGGCCCTGGCATCGCTGATCGCGGCGATCGCCGCGCTCGTTTCCTGACCTCTCGGTAGAATGGCAGGGCGGGTTCGCCCGCCGCACGCAGTGCAACTACCTACCGGCTCGGCAAGGCGGCACGTTCCCCCGCCTCCGGAGACCGCTCTATGACTCTGCCCGTGACCACCCGCCGCTCGCTCATCCACCACACCGGTCTCTGGTATTTCCCGGTGGCGTTCGTGGCCCGCCTGCCGTTCGCCATGATGACGGTCGGGGTCCTGGCTCTGGTCGTCGCCGTGCGCGGGTCGGTGGCTCTCGGTGGGCTCACCTCGGCCGCGGTCGGGCTCGGTGTCGTCGTCGCGGGCCCGGTGCTCGGCGATCTCGCCGACCGTTTCGGGCAGCGGCGTGTGCTCGTGCCGGTGGGCGTGGCCAACGGCATCCTGCTCTCGCTCTTCCCCCTCGTCGTCTCCGCGTCCGATGCGGATGCCCTGCTGCTCGCCTCCGCGATCGCGATCGGGCTCACGGGTCCGCAGACCGCCGCGATGTCGCGTAGCCGGGTCATGGCACTCATCGGCGAGCGCGTCGAGCCCCAGCGCCGCGAGCGCACCTTCTCGCGTGCGATGGCGTACGAGTCCGCCGCAGATGAGACGGCGTTCGTGATCGGCCCGTTCGTGGTCGGTCTGCTGGCCGCGCTGATCGCCCCGTGGGCACCGATCGCGGGCGCGGCGGTGCTCAGTTTCGTCTTCGTCACGGCGTTCGCGCTGCACCCGACGGGCCGCGCCGTCCCCGAGCGTTCCGAGCGCGCGGCGATGGCGCCGGCGCGGGAACTCCTGCACCCGCGACTGCTCGTGCTCGTGGCCGCGGTCTTCGGTGTGGGACTGTTCTTCGGCTCGACGCTCACCTCGCTCACCGCGTTCATGGAAGCCCAGGGCGCTCCCGAGGCCGGCGCCCTGCTGTACGGGGTCATGGGCGTCGGCTCGGCCGTCCTCGCCCTCGCCGTCGCCGTGCTTCCGGCCCGCTTCTCGCTGCGGTGGCGGCTCGTGGCGTTCGCGAGCATCCTCACCGCCTCGGCGGGCGCGTACACCGTCGGCGGATCCGTTCCCACGGTGACCCTCGTGCTGTGCCTCATGGGCATCGGCGTCGGTCCCTCGCTCGTCACGCTCTTCAGCCTCGCCGGACACCGTGCCCCGCGCGGGCGCACCGCGTCGACGATGACCGTCCTCGCCTCGGCGTTGACGCTCGCGCAGGCGCTGTCGTCGGCGGTGACCGGCGCGGTCGCCGAGCAGGTCTCGGTCGAGGCGGCGATGCTGTTCCCCGCGGGCGCGGCGCTCCTCGTGCTGGCGACGGCCGCGGTGAACGCCGTGCGCAGCCCCCGGTGGGACCGCCGGACCCCCTGAGTCTCACGCCGGCAGCGGATAGCGGCGGCGGAGGACGAGGCGCTGCCCGAGCGTCCACACGGTCGTGACCGTCAGGTACAGCGCCGCCGCGAGCGGGACGAACAGCGCCACCACCGCGGTGGAGAACTGCAGCACCCCCACCATGCCCGTCATCCACGTCGGCGCCGAGGGGTCGGTTGCGGGGCGGAGGAGGCGGCGGGTCAGTTCGGCCACTCCGGCGATCACGAGCACCAGGCTCGCGAACACGACGAGGGTCGTGGCATCCGTCGTCCCCGTCGTCAGGGCGCCGATCAGGCTTCTGCCCAGCGGGACGCCGAGCAGGTCGTGGGTGAGCAGCGTGTTGGCGTGCCTGCCGACCGTGGGGTGCAGGAACACGGCGTAGAGCAGTCCGACGATCGGAGCCTGCGCGAGAAGGGGGAGGCAACCGGCGGTCGGGGACGTGTTCTCATCGCGGTAGAGCTGCATCGTCTCGCGCTGCAGGCGCTCGGGGTTCTTGCGCCAGCGTTCCTGAAGAAGGCGCAGGCGCGGAGCGAGACGCGCGCGAGTCTGCTCGGCGCGCGCCTGGGAGATTCCCACCGGGATGAGCGCGAGCCGGACGACGAGCGTGACGGCGATGACCGCGAGAGCCGCGGCGAGCCCGCCGGTGAGAGGCGCGAAGGTGTCGGTGAGAGCGAGCAGGGCGCGGGTGGTGAGGTCGAGGAGGAAGGCGAGCGGGGGGAGGGTGAAGAGGTCCATGAGGGTTTCCGTTCGTGGCGGCGATCAAGGGATCAGCGCGCCACCCACCCCTCCGGAGCGGATGCCACAGGCCACCGTCGGCGGACGGTGCGGGGGAGAGGGGCTAGGCGGCGCGGGCCACGAATCCCGGCGCTCGAGGGCGGGGATGCCCGGCGGCGTCAGGATCGCTCTGCGCGAGAGGCGCGGAGGGGTCGATCGGCCGGGGTGCGCGCGGAGCGGCTCCGGCCAGGAGCGCCGGCAGCACCACGAGGACGACCGCGACGGTGACGACGACCGCCGCGGCGAGGACCACCGCGAGAAGCGGGGCGCCGGTTCCCGGCGTGAGGGCCAGCTCGGCGGTCGCGAGGAGCAGGTTCAGCAGAGCGATCAGCGATGCGATCATGTGCGCCCTCCCCTCGACGTCCCTCCCACGCTAGCAGGGGCCGGTCGCTACGCTGAGGCCATGACCACCCTCGTTCTGACCATCGTCGGCGATGACCGCGCGGGCCTGGTGTCGTCCGTCGCCGACATCATCGACGCCCACGGCGGCAACTGGGAGAACAGCGAGCTCGCCGAACTCGCCGGAGCGTTCGCCGGCATCGTCGAGGTGTCGGTCGGCGCCGATCAGGCCGAGGCGATGCGCGCCGCGCTCGAGGGCATGGCCGGTACCCTCGCGGTGACCGTACACACCGGAGCGCCCGAGGGCACGGCATCCGCCCCTCACAGCGTGACCCTCGACGTCATCGGCAACGATCGACCGGGCATCGTGCGGGAGGTCTCGGCGGCACTCACCGCGCGCGGGGTGAGCATCGAGCGCATGTCGACGCAGACGACGGATGCCGCGATGGCGGGCGGCCGTCTGTTCGAGGCGTCGATCACGGTGACGCTGACCGACGGTGTCGACACCGACGATCTGGTGTCCGAGCTGGAGCGACTCGCGGCGGAGATCCAGGTCGACGTGTCGCTCGCGGACTGACGCGCGGCGGGTTCTCTCCGGCGGGTCAGACGGCCCGGCGGCGCCGCGACGCCAGCCGGGCGATCGCGCGCCAGCCGACCAGGAACACAGCCAGCGTGATCGACGCGACGATCACGAAGGCGACGGCCACGCCCTGGCCGCTGACCGCCCGCAGCACCATGCCGCCGACGACCGTGACAACCCACACGATCAATCCCGTGCGCACGGGCGCGAGAGGTGCGCGCCACGCGCGGGAGAGGAGCCAGCCGAGGCCCAACGCGACGAGGAACGGCCACGCGGTCGTCGCCAGTCCCGAACCGGCGGGTCCGAGGACGTCGCCGTCGTGCGTCGCGCGCCCGATCGCGGCGAAGACCACGACCAGGACGACGTCGACGAGAAGAACGAGCGCGGGGCGGGTGCGGGAGGAGGTCACGGCATCCATTGTCCTCGTCCCGGCGGGGCGTATCGTCCGCGTATCGGCGGGCGCAGATGCGTTCGCAACACCGCGGCGTGTGGGCTGGAAGCCCGAACACCCAGGAGTCTCCATGCCGAACGCCCCCGTCCTCACTCCCGCTCGCATCCTCGTCGCCGCCGCGGCGCTGGCCGTGGTGGGTGCGCTCACCCTCGCCCCGCGCGCGCTCATCCGCCCCTTCCAGGAGCGCGCGGTCGACGCGTTCTTCCTCGTCACCGAGCGGTGGGGTGGCGTGACACCGGCGTACAGCAGCGACGTCGTGATGAACATCGCCCTGTTCGTGCCGCTGGGCCTCGCGGTCGCCGCGCTCCTCCCGCTGCGGTTCGCGCCGTTGACGGTCCTTTTCGCGGCGGCGGTCTCGCTCGCGGTCGAGACCGCCCAGTCGCTCATTCCGGGGCGGGTCCCCGATGCCGACGACGTCCTCCACAACACCCTCGGGGCGGCGGTGGGCGCGCTGGTGGTGATCGCCCTGCGGCTCGTGACGCGCGCGGCGGTGCGTGCGGGGGAGATGGCTTCGCGCGGGTGATTCCCGCCGTGGGTTCATCCCCGCGCAGGTGGTGTCCCGCCGCGGGCTGATCCCCGCGCGCGGCCTCGCTCAGCCGCGCGTCTGATCCGCCGTCGGTCGGGGAAGGCGCACGCGGGCGTGGAGTCCACCGCCCTCGCGCGGCCACAGTTCGAGCGACCCCTCGTGCGCCCGGACGATCGCGACCGCGATGGCGAGACCGAGGCCCGTCCCCGCGGCCGCGGTCCGCGTGCGGCCGCCCGCGCGGACGAACGGCTCCGGCAGCGTCGCCACGGTCTCGCGCGAGAGGTGCGGGCCGGTGTTGGCCACGTCGATGATCACGGTGCGCGCGTCGGTGCGCACGCCGACCTGGATCTCGCGGGGTGCGGTTCCGTCGGAGCCGCTGTGCACGATCGCGTTGTGCACGAGGTTGGTGAGCATCTGACGTGCGAGGGTCTCGTCCGCAGCAGCCACGGCGGGGGAGGCGATGCGTGTCGTGAGGCGGGCGGGGGCTCCCGCGGCGAGGGGAGCGAGCTCGCCGCAGACCTCGAGGGCGAGAGTGTCGATGCCCACCTCGGTGCGCGCGATGACTCCGCCGTGGGACGCGCGCGACAAGGCGAGAATGGCCTCGGTCAAGCGGATGGCGCGCTCGTTCGTGTCGTCGAGTCGCGCGAGCAACCTCTCGACGTCGACGCTGCCGGGGTCGGCGCGCGCGACCTCGAGCATGGTCCGCATCGTCGCGTGCGGTGTGCGCAACTCGTGCGAGGCGTTCGCCGCGAAGCGCCGCTGCTCCTGCACCGTCTCGGCGATACGGCCGAGCATCGCGTCGAACGTGTCGGCGAGGTCCGTCAGCTCGTCACGACGGCCCGGAAGGGCCACGCGACGGTCGAGACTCCCGTCGCGCACGGCGCGTGCCGCGTCGGTGATGCGGGTCAGCGGGCGGAGCATGACACCCGCGACGATCCAGCCGCCACCGAGTCCGACGATCGCCAGCCCGGCGACGGTGAACCACGCGTACTTGACGAAGACCTCCGTGAGGTCGCGGCGCGCCGGGGTGAACAGGCCGTTGTCGGCGTACAGGTTGCCCTCGGGCAGGAAACGGAGCACGAGGAATCCCACCGTGAACAGCGTGATCCCGACGATCACGACGAAGACCGCGTAACTGAGGGTCAGCTTGATGCGGACCGACAGGCCGGCCGGACGCTCAGGCATCCGCGGGGCCGATGCGGTAACCGACCCCGGCGACGGTCTGGATGAGCCACGGCTCACCGAGGCGCTTCCGCAGCGTCGAGATCGTGATGCGCACCGCGTTGGTGAACGGGTCGGCGTTCTCGTCCCACGCGCGCTCGAGCAGGACCTCCGCGCTGACCACACCGCCGCCCGCGGTCATGAGTACCTCGAGCACCGCGAACTGCTTCCGGGTGAGCGAGACGTAGCGTCCGTCCCGGTACACCTCGCGCCGGAACGGATCCAGACGGATGCCATCGCGCTCGAGGATCGGGGGAGTTCCGGTGGAGGGGCGCCGCGCGAGCGCCCGCAACCGCAGCACGAGCTCCTTCAGGACGAAGGGCTTGGTGAGATAGTCGTCGGCTCCGCTCTCGAACCCGGATGCCTTGTCGTCGAGCCGGTCGGCAGCGGTGAGCATGAGCACGCGCGGGGCGGCGGGCTGTCCGGCGAGGTGCCGGGCGATCTCGTCGCCGTTCGGCCCGGGGATGTCGCGGTCGAGGACGACCACGTCGTAGACGGTGTAGCTCAGCTGCTCGAGGGCGGCATCGCCGTCCGCGGCGATGTCCGCCGCGATCGCTTCCAGCCGGAGTCCGTCGCGGATCGCCTCGGCGAGGTAGGGCTCGTCCTCGACGATCAGCACGCGCATTCCGTCATCGTAGGCGGGGCCGCGTATCGCGGGCGTATGTAGCGTGGACTGATGGCGACCCGATTGCTCCTCGTGGCCGACACCCACGTCCCGAAGCGTGCCCGGACGATTCCGGACGCCGTGCGGCGCGCGGCATCCGACGTCGATCTGATCGTGCACGCGGGGGATTGGGTGACCGAGCCCGTGCTGGACGAGCTGCTCGCCCTCGGCCCCGTGCTCGGGGTGTGGGGCAACAACGACGGCGCCGACCTGCGGGCGCGCCTTCCCGAGATCGCCCGGGCCGAGATCGAGGGCGTCCGCGTCTGCGTGATCCACGAGACGGGTGCCGCCGTCGGCCGTGAGCAGAGGATGGATGCCGCTTTCGGCGACACCGACCTGCTCGTGTTCGGGCACTCCCACATCCCGTGGGACACCACCACGCCCGCGGGGATGCGCCTGCTCAACCCCGGGTCGCCCACGGATCGTCGACGACAGCCCCGCTGCACGATGATGACGCTCACGCTGGTGGACGGGGAGCTCCGCGATCTCCGGCTGCACGGGGTCGCCCGCGGCTGAGGGCTTATCGTCCGCGTATCCGCCGGTCCATACGGCCATGCAACGGGCGGGGCGATGGACTGCGGTTCATGGCCGTTCTCTCCGACCCCGCCGCGGGGCACCGTCGTCTCGTCCTCCTGCTCGCGACGGCGGGCGGCATCGTGCTCGTGCTCGCCGCGATCGTCACTCTCGCGGTGACCCTGACGTTCTCGTCGTTCGCCGCGGTGGTGAGGCCGGCGGGGATCTTCCTGCCGACCGAGGAGGACGGACTCATCGCCGACGACGCGTCGCTGAGCGTCGATGACGAGTCGCATCCTGCTCTCGCGCGGTTGGACCCCGCCCTTCTCGAAGCCCTCCGCGCGGCGCAGGTCGCGGCCGAGGCCGATGGCATCCGGTTCGACATCACCAGCGGGTGGCGCAGCGCCGATCTGCAACGACGACTTCTCGCCGATGCCGTGCGCACGTACGGCAGTGAGGAGGTGGCGCGGCAGTACGTCGCGACGCCCGAGACGTCGAGCCACGTGACGGGACAGGCGGTCGACATCGGCACGCTCGACGCGCAGCTCTGGATCATCGAGCACGGACGGGAGTGGGGCCTGTGCCAGACCTACGCGAACGAGCGCTGGCACTTCGAGCGGGCGACAGAGCCCGGCGGAGAGTGTCCGACGCCGAAGCTGGACGCTCGAGGGTGAGGGAAACGCGAAGGGCGTCGCGACCGGTGTCCCGGCGCGACGCCCTTCGTGGTGGGGTCAGGTCTCAGACCCGGCGTGCGGCCGAGGTCAGCGGGCACTCGAACGGATCGCGGGCCGCGAGGCCCACGCGGTTCAGATACTGGATCACGATGCCGTACGACTGCAGCAGCGTCGTCTCGACGTAGGGCACGCCGAGCGTCTGGCAGTGCTCGATGACGATCTCGCGCGCGCGGCTCAGGTGCGGACGCGGCATGTTCGGGAACAGGTGGTGCTCGATCTGGTAGTTGAGCCCGCCCATGAGCCAGGTGGCCCACCATCCGCCGGAGATGTTGCGCGATGTGCGCACCTGCTTGCTGAAGAAATCGAGCTTCGCGCCGGGGGCGATCACCGCCATGCCCTTGTGGTTGGGAGCGAACGAGGCGCCCATGTACACGCCGAACACCGCGAGTTGCACGCCGAGGAAGGCGAAGGCCATACCGACGGGGAGGAAGATGAAGACCGGGGCCACGAACACCGCGAAACGCAGCGCGATGAGTCCGAGCTCGGTCCAACGCCCCTTGACCTCGCCGCGCGAGAACAGGTGGCGGATGGCCAGCACGTGGAGGTTGAGGCCCTCGAGCGTCAGCAGGGGGAAGAAGAGCCACCCCTGACGCTGGGTGATCCAGCGCTGGATGCCACGCGCTTTCGCCGCGTCCTCGTCGAGGAACGAGATCGTGTCGATCTCGATGTCGGGGTCTTTGCCGACGCGGTTGGGATTGGCATGGTGGCGGGTGTGCTTCGAGGCCCACCACGACTGGCTCATGCCGACGACGCCATTGCCGATCCACAGCGCCAGGCGGTCGTTCGCGGGGCCCGAGGCGAGGATCTGACGGTGGTTCGCCTCGTGGGCGAGGAACGCCACCTGGGTGAACAGGATGCCGAGAGCCGCGGCGATCAGCAGCTGGAACCAGCTGTCACCGAGGAGGACGAAACCGGCGATGCAGCCGGCGAAGGCGAGGACGAGGGCGGAGCCGACGAGAGCGTAGAAAACGCGGGTGCGGACGAGGAGTCCGCTTTCACGAACGACCTGGGACAGCTCTGTGTAGGCCTTCGCGATCGGGGGGAATTCGGTGGTGCCGGAGTAGGTCTGACGGACGGGGCCGAGACGGGACTCGACGATGGTGGAGGCGATGAATTGCTCCTCGATTTTCGTGACCGAAGTCGGGAACCCGAGAGGCTTCCTCGGGTTTGCCCCACCCTACGGGGCGACGTATGGGCACCCCGGAATACATCCACATGTGCAGGAACCTCACCGGGAATGCACACCTACCGGACTCGCTCCGTTCACGCCGAGGAGACGACGAAAGCCGGGTCGCCGCTGATGCGGCGGACCCGGCTTTCGGGGTGAAGCGGAGCTTAGAGGGGGCGGATGTTCGCGGCCTGCATGCCCTTGGGGCCCTGCTCGGCGTCGAATTCGACCTTCTGCGCTTCCGTCAGCTCCTTGAAGCCGTTGCCCTGGATCGCGCTGAAGTGCGCGAACAGGTCGGCGGAGCCGTCATCGGGAGCGATGAAGCCGTAGCCCTTTTCGGAGTTGAACCATTTCACGGTGCCAGTGGCCATCGTGTTCTTCCTTTATTCATGTTGGGCCGCATAAGCGACCGTGGGCGCCGCTCCGACGAACGCGGAGCGGACGGGGACGCCGCAGCACCGAGGCGGTGCCGCGTACGCGGTGCCCGTCGACGGCGGCCTGGGCCGCCCCGACGGACGTGTGGATGCCGAGGTTCTCGCCGAGCGGACCTTGGGCTTCGTAGCCCGAGGTGGCCGCGCCGACGAAACCGGCATAGTCGGATCCGGCCGTCGCGACGTAGACGTCGAGATCGGCCTGGCGCCACGACAGTGGCGAAGGGTGAAGCGAGGACACAGAGACTTTCCGCGGGAGGCACGCGGTGACGGAGGTCATCGAGCGCGCCGTGCGACGAGATAGAGGGGGATTCTGGTGGTGAACGGCTCGGTGCCGTGCGCCCGACATCTCATCGATGAGGCGGGCGTCCATGAAGCAAATCCCGGAATTGATGCTCCCACGGTAGCACGGATGCCCGGCGGACACCCGGGGGATTTCTGCGGCGCCCTCTCGAGGTGGACTGGGGGGCATGGCATCCGGGATCGATGAGTGCGCCGACGACGTCACCGACGACGAGCGATGGCTCGTGATCCACGGGCGCCGATGGCGCCGCACGGACCCGGCGCTCCCGGAGGATCTCGCCGCCCGCTTGAGATCCCACCTCGGACGGGCCCGCTCGGCGGTGCGCACCACGACGCGTGCGGGGGACGCCGACGCGACGGCGGACGCCCGTCGCCGGGTCGGCCTCGCCACGTCGGGGCTCGGCGAGCGGGGACCGCGGTGGTGGGAGGACGACGTGGACGCGCGCATCGCGCGAGCGCTGGCCGCGGTCGAGGAGCTCGACCGTGACGCCCCGCCGAGAGCAGACGAGGGGCCCGGCGTCAACGCGTAGCGCTCGTCGAAGCGAGCCGGTGGGCTGAGGGTCCGTCAGAGAGAGGGAGTGTCATGACATCCACCGACACCGAGTTGGACAAACTCAACGAACTGCTGAAGAAGTTCCGCTTCGCCATGGTCACCACGCGCGCCGAGGACGGCGCATTGCACGCTCACCCGCTCACCGTCCAGGAGAACGAGTCGGATGGCGACCTGTGGTTCATCGTCGGTACCCACGCCTCGGCCGTCGAGCACGTGAGGCGGGATGCGAAGGTCGGGCTGTCGTTCAGCTCGGACAGCACATGGCTCTCGCTCGCAGGCGAGGCCGAGGTGGTCGACGACCTCGCCAAACTCAAGGAACTGTGGTCCACGACGGTCGAGGCGTGGTTCCCGGATGGTCCGGAGTCCCCCGGGGTCACTCTGTTGAAGGTCTCGGCTTTGACCGGGGAGTACTGGGGCAGCGCCGGTGGGCGCCTCGCCACGGCCATCGCCCTGGTGACGTCGAAGGTGACCGGCGAGCGCCCGAAGGGCGGCGAGAACGAGAAGTTCGATCTGACCGACTGATCCGACGAAGGGCCCCGCGCGCGGGGCCCTTCGCCCGTCTCAGCCTCCGGAGGGGTTGTCGACGGGGGCATCGTCGTCATCGGTCGTGTCGGGGATCTGCGGCCCGTCGGCGGTCTCGAGCTCGTCGGGCTCGTCGGCGGTGTCGTTCGTGCGGTCCGGTGTCGTGTCCATGGGGGCACCCGACCACGAATCGCTGCGGATGCGCGCGGCCCTTGCGCGCACTCGGTCTCTGTGTCAGCGCAAGCCCCCGTTCCGCCGGCTCGCGCTTTGCGACGATGGCGGCATGTCACGACCCGAGGTGCGCGCCAAGCCGTGCGCTTACTGCGGACGCCCGTTCACCGATCGCAAGCGCTGGAGCGGGCGCGATCAGTGGGACCAGGTGCTCTATTGCTCGCGCGGGTGCCGCGCGAATGCGGCGAAGCAGAGGCGTCGCGCATGAACGAGATCTCCGTCGCGCGGGTACCCCGGGGGTGCGGCGCATGAGGGCAGCGCTGATCCTGGCGACGCAGCAGTTCGCCGAGCACCCCGCCTACGCCGACGAGGACGTCGAGGAGTTCTTCTTCATCGAGTCCGCGCCGCGATTCCGGAAGCTGCCGTACCACCGGCACAAGATCGTGCTGCTGATCTCGGCGATGCGGCACACCGCGGCCCGGCTCGAGGCCCAGGGCAAGACCGTCCGCCGCATCACCCTCGACGACGACCTGACCTTCCGGGCCGCGCTCGAGAGGCTGCTGAAGACGCACCGGGTGAGCGAGCTGACGTGGATGAGCGACCCGAACCGCCCCGTCGACGAGCGCATCGCCCGCATCTGCGCCGCTCACGACGTCGAGACCGAGGTGCTCTCGGACGGACTCTTCCTGACCCCCGAGGAAGAGGTCGACGAGTGGTTCGCGGCGCATCCCACACCGCTCATGGAGGACTTCTACCACTGGCAGCGCCGACGCACCGGCATCCTGATGGACGGCGGGAAGCCCGCGGGGCGCCGCTGGAACTTCGACGCCGACAACCGCAAGGCCCTGCCGAAGAAGGGTCTGGCGATCCCGCCCCTGCCGCAGCTCGAGCCCGACGACATCACGCGTGCGGTCATCGCCGAGGTCGACGAGCTGTTTCCCGAGCATCCCGGCGCGGCGGGGGAGTTCTGGCTCCCGGTCACTCCGGAGGACGCGCGCGACTGGCTCGACGTGTTCGTCGCCGAGCGCCTGCACGACTTCGGTCGGTACGAGGACGCGATGAAGGCCGACGAGCCGTTCCTCTTCCACGCGATCATCTCGCCGATGCTGAACATCGGGCTCCTCACCGTCGAGGAGGTGGTCGCCGCCGCCACGCGGACCGATGCGCCCCTGGCATCCGTCGAGGGGTTCATCCGCCAGGTGATCGGCTGGCGCGAGTACATGCGCGGCATGTACCGGGCGCACCCGAAGCTCGAGCACGTCAACGCGCTGCACCTCGAGAAGCGGATCCAGAAGTACTGGTACTCGGGCGAGCGCATACCGAGCGACCTGCCGGTCCCGGTGCGCACGGTGCTCGAGCGGGTGCACCGGTGGGGGTACGCCCATCACATCGAGCGGTTGATGGTGCTGGGCAACTGGTTCCTGCTGCAGGGCTACGCGCCGCGGCAGGTGAACGACTGGTTCCTCGCGCTGTTCGTCGACGCGTACGACTGGGTCATGGTGCCCAACGTCATGGGGATGAGCCAGTTCGCCGACGGCGGGTTCGTGGCGACGAAGCCCTACGTGTCGGGCGGGGCGTACCTGCAGAAGATGGGCTCGTGGTGGACGTCGGCGCAGGAGGCCAAGGACTCGGTCTTCACCGACGCGTACTGGGAGTTCCTCGAGCGCCACGAGGACGTGCTGGCCGGCAACCACCGGCTGGGGCTGGCGCTCGCGCAGATGCGCAAGCGGCGCGAGGCGCGGGAGTAGGCAGTCCTCTCGGCTCCGCGACGTGCCGGGCTCCGGAAACTTCTCGCCGCCTCCCGGTCGGGTCGATCCGAAGGGGGCGAAAACCCCGGCAATCTCCGGAGCCCGGCACAACTGTCAGCCGGATCAGCCCTTCAGCTTGTTCAGCGCCGAGCCCTTGTGCGCGGCGGTCGAACCCGACTTCTCCGACTTCACGATGTACGCCGGGTCGTCGTCGGATGCCGTGAACTTCTGTCCGTCGTGCTGGAAGTCCTTCGTCTTCTTCTCCATGACCTCGCCCTGGGTGCGTCCCTGCGGGGTGTCCCAGCTGACGCGGTCGCCCTTCGACAGATCCTTCGACATGTGCGGTTCCTCTCGTGTGGTTCCGCCATGCTGTCGGGGCACTCCGGCACGGATCGGGGGATTGACAGGCTCCCGCCCCTACGTCGTCGGTGGACGAATCGCAATGCCTCGGCGATGTCGGAGCTCCTGCGTACCGTCGTCGGCGGGCCCTTCGTTTCCCGGCCCACGACGTGAGGAGAGCCATGACCGAGCCCACCACCACGAACGGCGGCGCCCCCGTCGCCAGCGACGAGCATTCCCAGAGCGTGGGAGCCGACGGCTCGATCGCGCTCACCGACCACTACCTGATCGAG
This sequence comes from Microbacterium testaceum, assembly GCF_001476655.1. Taxonomy (GTDB): domain Bacteria; phylum Actinomycetota; class Actinomycetes; order Actinomycetales; family Microbacteriaceae; genus Microbacterium; species Microbacterium testaceum_C. The sequence goes on from NZ_LDRT01000007.1 coordinate 47,238, forward strand.
AAGCTCGCGCAGTTCAACCGCGAGCGCGTCCCCGAGCGCGTCGTGCACGCGAAGGGCGGAGGGGCGTTCGGCACGTTCCGCACCACCGGCGACGTGTCGGCGTACACGCGTGCGGCACTGTTCCAACCCGGCGTCGAGACCGAGATGCTCGCGCGCTTCTCGTCGGTCGCCGGAGAACAGGGGAGCCCCGACACGTGGCGCGATCCCCGCGGCTTCTCGCTGAAGTTCTACACGACCGAGGGCAACTACGACCTCGTCGGCAACAACACCCCGGTCTTCTTCGTGAAGGACGGCATCAAGTTCCCCGACTTCATCCGCTCGCAGAAGCGGCTCCCGGGGAGCCACCTGCGCGACAACACGATGCAGTGGGACTTCTGGACGCTGTCGCCGGAGAGCGCCCACCAGGTGACCTGGCTCATGGGCGACCGCGGCATCCCGGCATCGTGGCGCCACATGAACGGCTACGGCTCGCACACGTACCAGTGGATCAACGCCGAGGGCGAGCGCTTCTGGGTGAAGTACCACTTCCACACCGACCTCGGTCACAAGACGCTCACGCAGGACGAGGCGGACCAGATCGCCGGGCAGGATGCCGACTTCCACATCCGCGACCTGTATGCGGCGATCGAGCGGGGCGAGTTCCCCACCTGGACGCTCAAGGTGCAGATCATGCCCTACGACGAGGCGAAGTCGTACCGCTTCAATCCCTTCGACCTGACGAAGGTGTGGCCGCACAGCGACTACCCCGAGATCGAGGTCGGCACGATGGAGCTCAACCGCAACCCGGGCAACTACTTCGCCGAGATCGAGCAGGCCGCGTTCGAGCCGTCGAACTTCGTGCCCGGTATCGATGGCAGCCCCGACAAGATGCTGCAGGCCCGCATCTTCAGCTACGCCGACGCGCACCGCTACCGCGTGGGCACCAACTACCAGCAGCTGCCGGTCAACCGCCCGCACACCGAGGTGCACTCGTACTCGAAAGAGGGCGCGATGCGCTACGAGTACAACCCGCCCGAGGTGCCGGTCTACGCGCCGAACTCGGTCGGCGGTCCCGCGGCCGACCCGCGCCGCGCGGGCGATGGCGGGTGGCAGAGCGACGGCGAGCTCGTGCGGTCGGCCGCGACCCTGCACCCCGAGGATGACGACTGGGGTCAGGCCGGCGCGCTCGTACGCGAGGTCATGACGGCCGAGGAGCGCGATCGCCTCGTCGAGACCATCACCGGCCACGTCGGGGGAGTGACCCGCGCCGATGTGCGGGACCGCGCCGTGCAGTACTGGAAGAACGTGGATGCCGAGATCGGCTCCCGCGTGGAGGCCGGGCTCCCGCCGCTCGAGGGCTCGACCGCCCCGGGCGAGCAGCTCAGCGAACCGAACCCGGACGGCGACCTCGTGGGAACGGACGTGGCAGGGAAGATCTGATCGCGGCGGCGGGGTGGGGGCGTCGGACGGGCGCTCCCATCCCGGCCCGGCCGTCTCGCACGCGGGTAGTCTCGCGGTCCGCGGGGCTTTCCAGCGCTGTGCCGCCCACGCGGGTGGTCTCGCCGGCCGCAGGGCTACAGCGCCGCGCGATCCATGCGGGTGAGGCGGAAGCGCGACGCCAGGACCCCGGCCACGAGCGCCCCGGCCCCGCCCGCCATCATGTCGCCGATCGTGTCGTCGTAGGTCACGAAGATGGAATCCGTGACGAAGCGGTAGCCGAGCCACTCGACCATCTCCCACACGGCGCTGAGGGCGAGACCGGCCATCGTCGCCACGACGATCGGCGTGCGCCGACGCCCGGTGGGCGCCACCACCCCCGCGTCGTCGAGCAGCACGAGCGCGACGGCCGCCAGTACGCCGGTGCACACGAGGTGCACGATCAGGTCCCACCCCGTCCACGCGCGGTACAGCTCCAGCACGTTGCTCCCGGCGGCGACGAACACCGTCACGCACGTGACGAGATCCAGGCCCGCGCGCAGCCCGATCATCCGCGAGAGCATCACGGCCGGCAGAGACATCGACAGCACGGCGAAGTCGGTGAACGGCAGGGTGAACAGCGAGACGATCACGACGACGATGGCGACCGCGCGAACGGCGTCGGCGAGCCCGTCCGTGACCGTGCGCGGCGGCCGCTTGAGGTTGGCGTACAGGGCCGGGATCATCGAGCCTCGCTTCCGGGGTGGATGCGGACGACGGCCTGCACGGGCAAATGATCGCTCGGCCACTGCGTCCCCGTCGGGCGCGGGTCGATGCCGACGGCCCGGACACCGACGTCGGGCGTGGCCAGGAGCGCGTCGATGCGTCGAGCGCCGACCCGGGGGCTCGCGTAGTTGTTGAACGTCCCCCACTCGGCCGTGCGCCGTGCGGGCGCGTGCGACCAGGTGTCGAGGAGCAGACCGTCGGCGAACATCCCCGCGAGCTCGCCGGAACGCACGTGCGCGTTGACGTCGGCGGTGAACAGCAGCGGCTTCTCCCGCCGCGCGACGAGATCGTGCAGCCACGTCGCGGAGCGCCGCCGCGCGCGGCGGGAGAACGCGTCGAAGTGCGTGTTGACGAAGGTGAACCGCGCGCCCGTCGCCCGATCGCGCAGCTGCGCGATCACCGCGACGCGGGGGATCGTGTTCCCCCAGCCCGTCGATCCCGGGACGTCGGGGGTGTCCGACAGCATGACCTGCTCCCACGCTTCGACGTCGATGCGGTCACGGTCGTAGAAGAGAGGAGTGCCCTCGCCGTCGCGGTTCTTCCCCCGTCCGAGTCCGATCCGCCCGTACGACGACCCGAGCGAGGCCTGTACCCAGAGGGCCTGATCGGGCATCGCCTCCTGCGACCCGAGCAGATGCGGCCGATTCGCGCCGAGGAAGGTGCGCAGACGCTGCTTGCGCATCGGCCACCGATCGGCCGGCGGCCACGTGATCCGGTCGAAGCGCCGTCGGACGTTGAAGCTCATCACGTGCAGATCCGGCGCCGTGACGTCGGGGAACAGAACGCCGCCCATCAGCCCGCCGCTCCGGGGCGAGCCGTGTGGCGCCGAGCGCGTGCCACCCGCGCCCACCGCACGAGCGGGATGTCCGCGGGCCAGTGCGCGAACACCGTGCCGGCTCCGCGGCGGAAGCACACCGCGAAGCGGCGCGGCTCCACGGTTCGCGACGACACGCGCATGTGGCGCCCCCGCACGTACCGGATCCGATGGTGGAGCCCGAGGTGGTACGCGAGGTCGAGGTCGTCGTGCAGCTCCGGATCGAGGTGGATCCGGTCGCGCACCGCCTCCCACGCCGCACGGCGGAACGCCATGTTGGACCCCCACAGCGGCGTGTGTCCGAGCGCGGGGAACGCGAACGTGGTGTACGTGGCCAGGAACGCGCGGGCCATCAGCACACGTCGGGCGACGGGACCGTCATGGAACACGGCGCCGCCGGTGACGGCATCCACATCCGGATCGGAGAGCGCCGCGACCATGGTCGCGATCCAGGTGGGCGCCGGAAGACTGTCGGCGTCGAGACGCAGGATGAGCTCCCCGCGCGCGGCGTCGTAGCCGGTCGCGGCCGCGGCGGGGATGCCGCGCTCGCCGCAGAACACGACGCGCGCGCCCGCGGCCCGCGCGATGTCGGCGCTGTCGTCCGTCGAGCCGTTGTCGACGACGACGATCTCGTCGGCGGGGCGCGTCTGGGCGGCCAGGGCTCGCAGACACCGCCACAGGTGCGGGCCGTCGTCGCGGACGGGGATGACGACCGACACGAGGGGTCCTGCGGGCACGACGAACTCCAGACGACGAGTGATCCTCCACGCTAGGCGATGACTTCGCGGGCGGCCGGAGGCTTGACGCTTTCGTACGCTGGAGACATGGCATCCGTCCTCAACGTCTCGGCGTATCTGTTCACGCGCATCGACGACCCCGTCGCGCTGCGCCACACGCTGCGCGAAAGGGCGATCGCGGCTGAGCTGCGCGGGACGATCCTGCTCGCCGAGGAGGGCATCAACCTCTTCCTCGCGGGAGAGGCCGACGCCGTGCGCGGCTTCGTCGACGATCTGCGCGCCGACCCGCGATTCGCCGCCCTCGAGACCAAGGACAGCTGGTCGGATGCCGTGCCGTTCGGCAAACTCCTGGTCAAGGTGAAGCGCGAGATCATCCGCATGGACCGGCCGGAGGTGCGCCCGCAGGACGGGCGCGCCCCCGCGGTCAGCCCCGACACCCTGCGCCGCTGGCTCGATCAGGGCACCGACGACGAGGGGCGGGAGGTCGTCCTCGTCGACACCCGCAACGCCTTCGAGGTCGATTACGGCACCTTCGCCGGGGCGAAGGACTGGCGCATCGAGCGCTTCACCCAGTTCCCGGATGCCGCGAGCTCCCACCGCGACGAGCTCGCGGGCAAGACCGTCGTGAGTTTCTGCACGGGCGGGATCCGCTGCGAGAAGGCGGCGCTGTACCTGCGCGACGAAGGTCTCGACGCGTACCAGCTCGACGGCGGGATCCTCGGGTGGTTCGCCGCCCAGGGCGCCGCGCACTGGGACGGCGACTGTTTCGTCTTCGACGGGCGCGAGGCGCTGGATGCGGGACTCGCACCGACGCACAACTCCGGCAAACCCGGCGCCCTCGCTGCCGCAGGGGCCTTCGACGACGGGATCGCCTGAGCTGTGCTCTGGGATCAGCACGCCTGCGTCGAGCTCGTCGAGACGGCGGACATCACCGAGGTGCGACGCTACCGCGGCGCCGGGGGCGGGTACGTCTCGCTGAACGTCGGCTACGCCCCGCACGCGCCCGAGCTCACGGCATCCCTCCTCCGGTCCTTCCGCGCCCAGGTGCACGCGATCGACGGCCTCGAGCTCGCGGACACCGTCCGCGACATCGACCGCATCGCGGCCCGGGGCGACACCGCCATCGCGTTCGACCTCGAGGACTGCGCTCCTCTCGGTGGGGATCTGGATGCCGTCGGCCCCCTTGTCGCGCAGGGCGTGCGCACGCTCGGCCCGACGTACAACCACGCCAACCGCGCGGGAGGCGGCTGTCTCGACGCGGTCGACGACGGCCTCACCGCGTGGGGCCGCGACCTGGTCGCCGAGCTGAACCGACGCGGGATGGTGCCGGACGGCTCGCACGTCGGCGCGCGCACGACTCTCGACATGTGCCGGGTCTCGGCTCGACCCGTCGTCTTCAGCCACTCGAACATGCGTGCCGTGTGGGACCACCCTCGCAACATCACCGACGATCAGGCCCGCGCCGTCCGCGACACCGGGGGAGTCGTCGGCATCACCGGTGTCGGGATCTTCCTCGGCCCGAACACCCCGACGCTCGAGGCGATGGTGCGCCACATCGAGCACGCGGTCGGCGTCGTGGGTATGGCGCACGTCGGTGTCAGCACCGACTTCTCGTTCGACTGGCGCACCTTCCGCGACACGGTCGCCGCGTCCCCCGAGCTCTACGACGACAGCTACACCCGGTGGGGTCCCCTGGAATGGATGCCGCCCGAGACCTTCGTCGGCCTCCGCGCCGCGCTCGCCGCGAGAGGATGGACCGACGCCGACACCGCCGCCGTGCTCGGCGGCAACTTCCGCCGCGTGGCGGCCGAGAGCTGGGAGCCCCTGCCATGACCGATCTGAGAGACGGGGCCGTGCTGCGCCCCGCCCGCGCGGGCGACGAAGAGGGCATCCTCGCGTGCATCCAGGCGCTGGCCGACTACGAGAAGGAACCGGATGCCGTGGACAACACGGCCGAGATGATCCGGGAGACGCTGTTCGGCGACGATCCCCGTGCTTTCGCGTTCGTCGTGGAGAGGGACGGCGAGGTGCGCGCCATCGCGATCTGGTTCCTCACGTATTCGACGTGGACCGGACGCCACGGGATCTGGCTCGAGGATCTCTACGTCCACGAGGAGCACCGTTCGAGCGGCTACGGGGTGGCGCTGCTCGCCGCCCTCGCCGCGGAGTGCATCGACAAGGAGTACACGCGCTTGGAGTGGACCGTCCTCGACTGGAACGAGCCCGCGATCGGGTTCTACCGCGCCCTCGGCGCCGAGGCGATGGAGGAGTGGACCACGCGGCGGGTTACGGGAGACGCGTTGACCGCGCTCGCCGCCCGGGCGTCGCGCGGCGAGCCGTGAACGACGCGACGCGTCACCGATGACGCCCTGATGGCGTGTGGTCGCGCGCCGCGGGGTGAGGTGCGTCCTCCCGCGGTCCACCGCATCGCACGCCAGAAGTGCGCATCGCCGGGGAAAGCACGCGTGCGCCCGGAAGCGTAGCCCCAGGGCTACGATCGGCCGGTTTCGCGCCGCGTGACGGGACGGCGGCTCCGCGAATGGCTAGCGTCGTCGCCACGCCATCCATCGACAGGGGTCCCCCATGCGCACCGTTTCATCCGTTTCTCATCGCCTGACCGTGGTCGGAGGGGTCGTGGCACTCTGCGCCGGCCTGCTCGTCCCCACCGCTGCCCATGCGGCACCCAGCGCGCCGGCGAGTGCCGCGTCGTCGGCCGTGTCCGCACCGCTCTCGCCCGAGAAGGCGGAGGCGGTCTTCCTCGCGCTGTTCTTCATGCAGGGCGACGAGGCGCTCGCGCTCTACGAGCACGACGCCATTTCTCAGCTGGACGGCTTCGGCGACGTGTACGCCGCCGTGAACGCCCCCGAGGCGCGGGCGGTCTCAGCCTCCGTGGTGGCGGATCTTCGGGCCTCCGATCCCGAGTACTTCACCCGGTTCGCGAGTTCCGTCGCCTCCGGCAACCCGTTCGTCGTCGAGGAGCAGATCGCGCAGAGTCGCGCGGACATCTCGGGAACCGCGACCATCGCCGCCCTCGCGGATCAGGATGCCGCGACCTACGTTCCCGGCGAGATGGGGCCCACGTGCGGTGTCACGGTCGTCGTCGGCGCGGCATTCGTCCTCGCCGTCGCCGTCTTCGCGGCCGCGGGAGCCGTCATCTGGGTGGCGGCGGCCGGGGGTCAGGTCGTGGCCGTCGCCGAGACCGCCGTCGAGGTGCGCAACGTCCAGCGCGCCGCGCAGGGCGACCAGCTCTACCAGGACTGGATCGCCGACGTGACGACCACCTACGCGGGCGCGTGAAGAAGAGACTCACCGCGATCGCCTGCAGCATCGTCTTCGGGGTGTTCGGCCTATACGTCTTCCAGGCGAGTGTCGGGCCGAACATCCTGCGTCTGCCGGGACAATCGTGGGTCAAGCCGATCGTGAACACCGTGATGCCCGAGGGGTGGGCGTTCTTCACCAAGCCCGCCGACTCCTCCGTCGTGACGGTGTTCGCATCCCACGCGGCAGGATTCACCGAGATCACCTCCCCGTCGAACGCCGAACCTCGCTGGGTGTTCGGTCTCAACCGTCAGTCCCGCTATCAGGCGTTCGAGTCCGCGTCGCTGATGCTCGGCATCGGGAAGGAACAGTGGACCGAGTGCTCCGAGACCGAGACGAACCTCGAATGCCTCGCGCGTGTCGAGACCACGGCCGCGGTCACCAACGCCGGTCAGCTGCAGACCCTGTGCGGGGGGATCGGCTTGGTCGCCGAGGGGGTCGTCCCCTGGTCGTACCGGGGGTTCGCCGCGGAGGTGCGCGTGCCGCGGGAGGCCCTCCTCGTGGAGGCCGACTGTGACTGAGGCGCCGAACGGTGGGCCCTGGTCGCCGTGGATCAGTGTCGCCCGCTCGCTGCTCGCGCTGTCTCTGACCGGCACGCTGCTGTTCACCCCCTCCGCGGTGCTCTTCGCGCGGCTGTCCGGTGTCACCGCCGCCGAGCAGTGCGGAGGAACCTCCGCCTGGTCGCTGTTCTGTCTGATCCCCCCGACGGCCTCGCCGTGGGCGACGGTTCTCGCGATCGGTGTGTTGCTGTGGGTCGCGTCGGGCGTGCTCCCCGCCCTGTCTGCGGTGCCTTTCGCCTATGTCGCGTACAGCGTCACGACCGCGGGAACCCTCGTGGACGGGGGCGACCAGGTCGTCCTCGTGCTGGCGGTCCTGTTCATCCCCTACGCGTTGTGCGACGGGCGGATCCTCGCCTGGCGCGCGCCGCGGCGCGCCGCAGGAGAGATCCGGGCGACGATCGCGGCGTCGGTCGTCGTCGTCCTCCGCCTGCAGATCAGCGTCATCTACCTCGTCGCGTGCGTCAGCAAGCTCTCGGCGACGGCCTGGGTCGAAGGGTCCGCTCTGTACTACTGGACGAGGATCCCCGCGTTCGGAACCCCGGACTGGCTCGCCGGTATCGTCTATGCAGCGACCGGTACCCCGATCACCTCCGTGCTGCTGACCTGGGGAACGCTGGCGCTGGAGTTCGCCCTCGGTGTCAGCATGCTTCTTCCGCAGCGGGTGAGGCTGAACGTGCTGCTGCCGGCGGGGCTCCTGCTCCACGGTGCCATCCTGTTCGTGATGGGCATCGCCAGTTTCTCCCTCGCGATGTGCGGAGCCCTGCTCATCTTGCTGATCCCGGCACGCAGTTCGTGGTCGGTGCTCGCCGACCGCTGGTACACCCGTCGTCCGAGGACGCGCCCCGGAAAGAAGGAGTCCTCCCTTGCGCTTTCATGACACCACGATCGGCCCCCGCTGGCTGGCGATCGCGGGCGCCGCGTCGCTCCTTCTCGTCGTGGTCATCTCGGTGATCGCGTTCCCCGTGGTGCGGGGGCAGATCGACCGGATCGGCCCGGTCGTGCTGACGGTGGGTGCCCTGGCGCTGCTCGCGGTGGTTGCGGCGGGCGTGCTGGGAATGCTTCGTCGCATCACGATCGCCGTGGGCCCGACCCACCTCGACGCCCGGCTCGTACCCGTCCGCGTCATGCACGTGCCGCTCTCCCGGATCGTCGAGGTGCGTGTGGCCGACGTCGATCCTGCGGCCGCGGGTGGTATCGGCTGGCGCATCGTCGGCCGGCGCCGATTCGTTCTCTGGTCGGCCGGGCCGGCGGTCTGGCTGACGTTGAGCGACGGGTCGACACGCGTCCTGCGCACCGACCGCGCCGATGATCTGCGCGCGGTGCTCTCCTCGTCGGTGGCCGCGGGATCCTGACCCCCTGTCGACGCGTGCGGATCGCGCTCACGCGAGATCGACGAGGACCGCTTCCGCCGCTCGTTGCCCTGACACCAGCGCTCCCTGGATCGACGCCGTGTCGCGATGATCGCCCGCCACGTAGCGTCCGTCGTCGAGGCGCACGGGCCGGCGCAGTCGGAGCGGTGGGTCCTGCGCGGGCAGAGCGCGAGCGATGTCGTCACGCCGCAGGAGCCGCCACGGACGGGTGTCGGCGTCCCAGATCTCGGCGAGCTGGCGGCGGATGCCGTCCTCGGTCGCCGCGGAGGGCATCACGCACGTCGCCTGGATGAGGTGCTGTCCCCGCGGGGCGTAGGTCGGGGCGGTGTTCGTCAGGATCGCGGTGTTGACGATCGGTCCGCGCCGGCGGCCGTCGACGCGGAGCGCGGCATCGGCGCTGGGGGCGTCGTCGGCGGCGAACCACCACGTCTGCAGTCCGCGCGGGCGAGGGAGCGCGACATCCAGCGCCGGGTCGAGACCGGTGGCGATCACGACGGCGCGGGCGGTGACGGCCTCCTGTCCCTCGACCCCGACGTGCCAGCCGGAGGCCCGGTGCCGGGTCGAGACGACCCGATGCCGGAGCCGGATGCCGACCCCGGCCCGGCGGGCGGTGTCGGCGAGCTGCGCGGGAAGCGCTCCGATGCCGGCGGCCGGGACCCCGGGCCTCCCGAACGCGAAGCTGCGGATCAGCAGGCGCGTGAAGGCGTCCGACGTATCCTGCCGGTCATCGGCGAGGACGCCGGCGAGAAAGGGCTCGAGCACGCTCTCGCGCAGGGGTCCGCGCAGGCCCGCGCGGTCCCAGGCCTCCTCCAGCGTGCGGTCGCGGCCGGTCTTCGCGGCGCGGGCGGACGCGAGGGTCGGCCCCGCCCACCGCGCGAGTGCGACGAGGTCGGCGGAACGGACGAGACCGGCGCGCAGCGTCTCGGGGAGGGCCGAGGGGTGCCGCAGGGGGTGCGCCAGGCGGGCGAGTCGGTCCTCGAGCCGTACGCCGACGGCGACCGGGAAGCGCCGCAGCGCGAGGGCCTCGACATCGACCCAGCGCCGGACGGCCGGATACGCGGGATTGAGCACGTGGAAGCCGAGGTCGAGGCGGAACCCGTCGACGATGTCGGTGCGTTCGCGTCCGCCGACCGCGTCCTCCGCCTCGAGCACGACGACATCGCGCCCGGCCTCGGCCAGGCGGGTCGCGGCGCGGAGTCCGGCAAGCCCTGCTCCCACCACGATGACGTCGTACGCGCTCATGCCGCGAGCCTAAGCAGCGTGGAGCCGCGCTCGGCGGGGCTTGCGCGCCGGGAACACCTGGCGAGTGTCCAGGACACGCCGTCATCCTCGGTGCGGTTGCGGCGTGTTTCGGACACTCGACCACCCGGCACCCGCTGTTCACCGGAGCGCGTCAGAATGTACGGATGACCACCGTCACGATCCTCTTCGTCTGCGTCCACAACGCCGGGCGCTCGCAGATGGCCGCCGGCTACGCGCGGGCGCTCGGCGGCGATCGGGTCACCGTGCTCTCCGGAGGCAGCGCACCCGGCGAGACACTGAATCCCATGGCCGTCGCGGCGATGGCTGAAGAGGGCATCGACATCAGTGCCGAGGTGCCGCAGCTGCTGCTCACCGACGATGTGAGGGCGTCCGACGCCGTCATCACGATGGGCTGCGGGGACGCCTGCCCGATCTTCCCGGGCAAGAGGTACGAGGACTGGGAACTCACCGACCCGGCGGGCAAGAGCCTGGACGAGGTGCGCCCCATTCGTGACGACATCAAGGCGCGCGTCACACGCCTGCTCGACGACCTGCTGGCATGAGAAAGGGCCCGGATGCCGTGGCATCCGGGCCCTCGCAAGAGACTTACGCGGAGGCTTCCTCGCGCTTGGGCAGCACCCAGCCGGGCCGCACGAAGTGGCACGTGTAGCCGTTCGGGATGCGCACGAGGTAGTCCTGGTGCTCCGGCTCGGCCTCCCAGAAGGGGGCTTCGGGCTCGATCGTGGTGACGACCTTCGCGGGCCAGATGCCCGATGCGTCGACGTCGGCGATCGTGTCGCGGGCGACCTTCTCCTGCTCGGGCGAGAGCGGGAAGATCGCCGAGCGGTAGCTCGTTCCGACGTCGTTGCCCTGACGGTTCAGGGTCGACGGGTCGTGGATCTGGAAGAAGAACGCCAGGATGTCGCGGTACGACGTCTGGGTGGGGTCGAAGACGATCTCGACGGCCTCCGCGTGACCGGGGTGATTGCGGTACGTCGCGTGGTCGTTCTGGCCGCCGGTGTAGCCGACGCGCGTGTCGAGCACGCCGGGCTGGCGACGGATGAGGTCTTCGACGCCCCAGAAGCAGCCGCCCGCGAGGACGGCGGTCTCGGTGCCGGGGCGGCGGGTGATCTCGCCGGTGTCAGTGGGTCCGCTGGTCATGGTGATGCTCCTTTTGCGGTTGCGGAAGGGGAAAAGGTTCATGAGGCTCGGCTTTCGCGGAACAGGGGGAGGTACGCGCCGTATCCCTGCTCCTCGAGCTCGGCGACGGGCACGAATCGGAGGGCGGCCGAGTTCATGCAGTATCTCAGCCCCCCGGCATCGCGCGGGCCGTCGTCGAACAGATGCCCGAGGTGACTGTCGGCGCCGGCCGAGCGCACCTCGGTGCGTGTCATCCACAGGCTGCGGTCGGTCTTCTCCACGACGGCGGCCTCGTCGATGGGCCGGGTGAAGCTCGGCCACCCCGATCCGCTCTCGAATTTGTCGGTCGAGGAGAACAGCGGCTGTCCCGACACGACATCGACGTAGATGCCGTCCTCGTGGTTGTCCCAGTACTCGTTGCGGAACGGCGGCTCGGTGGCGTCGTCCTGCGTGACGGCGAACTGGTGATCGGTGAGGCGGCTCAGCGCCTCCGACGTCTTCCGGTACTCCGTGCTCACGGCTCGTATCCTCTCGTCCTGACGCTTTCGAAGCGGGCGTCACAGAAGAGAACGCGGGGCCCGCCCCTTTTGGTCCCGTGGGGCTGGGAGCGGGCTGTGAGTTCTCACGGGGTGTGGACGCCGAGGGCAAGCCCCGCGGTTCTCCTCGGTGCCCGCGTTAGCGTGGCGCTCATCGACCAGGAGGTACGCATGACCCGCACCATCGTCATCACCGGAGCCAGCGACGGCATCGGAGCCGCATCCGCGAAGCAGCTCGTGGGCGTCGGCGAGGAGGTCGTGGTCGTCGGTCGAAACCCCGACAAGACCGCGCGCGTCGCGCGTTCGCTCGGGGTGGACTCGTTCGTCGCCGATTTCAGCGACCTCGCACAGGTGCGCGAGCTCGCGGCATCCCTTCTCGAGAGGTACCCGCGTATCGACGTGCTCGCCAACAACGCCGGCGGCGTGTTCGGCGAGCGTCGCCTGACGACGGACGGCTACGAGACGACGTTTCAGGTCAACCACCTCGCGCCGTTCCTGCTCACCAACCTGCTGCGCGAGCGCCTCATCGAGTCGGGGGCCTCGGTCATCCAGACCTCCAGTGCCGCGGCGAAACTCTTCCCCCGCTTCGACCTCGACGACCTGCAGGGCGAGCGCCGGTACTCGTCGACCACGGCCTACGGCAACGCGAAGCTCGCGAACGTGCTGTTCACGAAAGAGCTCCATCGCCGGTTCGGCGAGCAGGGCGTGTCGGCGGTGGCCTTCCACCCGGGCGTGATCGCCTCGAACTTCGGCTCGACGAGCGACGGTCCGTGGAAGTTCCTCTACGGCGGCCCTCTCGCCAAGAGCCTCATGACCTCGACCGCGGTCGGCGGCGCGCGCCTCACGTGGCTCGCGCTCGGCAAGCCCGGCGTGGACTGGGAGTCGGGCGGCTTCTACGCCAACAACAAGCCCGCGAAGACGAACCGCATCGCCGACGACCCGGTGGTCGCGAAGGTCTTGTGGGAGCGGAGCGCGGCGCTCGTGGGGATCGACGACTGACCGGCCGTCCCCCTCCGCCACGTCGTCGCCGGGTGCGTCCCGCCGCTCCGAGGCCTCCGTCGGCACCTCGCTAGGCGTTTCCTCTGCGTTGACTCTGAGCCTCGTATTCTTGGAGCCGTCTGGGGAGCGCGCGGGCACGCTGAGCGCATGACCGCAGCCCCCGTCCTCGCCGCCCCGCCCGCCGCCGAGCGGCGCGCTCGCCGCATCCCGCGCCGGGCGGCGAACACCCGGCCCCTGTGGAACCTCGCCGCGATCGTCGTCATCTGGGCGACGAGCCTCGTCGTCGTGGCGGTGTGGGTCGCCGGGGGAGAGCTGCAGTCGCTCCTGGCCGGGGGAGCGGACTCGCTCAACTCCCTCGGGCGCGCCGCGGGTCTGGCATCCGCGAACCTTCTCTTCTTCCAGGTGCTGCTCATGGCGCGTGTGCCGCTGTTCGAGCGCGGTTTCGGTCGCGACGGCATCACGCGCATGCACCGGATCGTCGGCTTCTGGTCGTTCGCGCTGCTCCTGGCGCACATCGGACTGCAGATCCTCGGCTACGCGGTGCAGGCGGGTCTCAACCCCCTCGAACAGGCGTGGCAGTTCGTGGCGGATTACCCGGGCATGCTGCTGGCGACCGCGGGGACGGGCCTGCTGCTGCTGGTCGTGGTCACCTCCGTGCGCAAAGCCCGGAAGCGCCTGCGGTACGAGTCGTGGCACCTGCTGCACCTCTACGGCTACCTCGGCGTCGGCCTCGCGATCCCGCACATGCTGTGGACGGGCGCCGACTTCACCGTCTCTCCCGCCGCGACGGCGTACTGGTGGGCGATGTGGGGCGTGACTCTCGCGACCGTGATCGTGTTCCGGCTCGGGATGCCGCTGACCCGGTCGCTGCGTCACGGCATCCGGGTCCGTGCCGTCGAACCCGACGGGCGCAGCGGTGTCTCCGTCCGCATGACCGGTCGCCGGATCGACGCGCTGAAGGCCCGCGGCGGGCAGTTCTTCGTCTGGCGGTTCCTCGACGGCCCGGGCTGGACGCGCGGGCACCCCTTCTCTCTCGCGGCCGATCCCGCCGACGGCGAGCTTGTGATCTCGGCCCGGCTCGTCGGCGACGGCACGCGGCGACTCGCCGCACTGCGGCCCGGCACGCGGGTGCTGATCGAGGGCCCGTACGGCACGATGACCGCCGACGAACGGCGCGGTGGACATCTGCTGATGATCGGTGCCGGCGCGGGCGTCGCCCCCCTGGTGGCGATCCTCGAAGAGGGCGACTGGGCCCCGGGAGAGGCGACCCTGATCGTGCGCGACCACGCCGCGGCCGATGCCCTGCGCTCGGAGGCGATCGCGAGACTCGTGCGGGAACGGGGCCTGCGACACGCCCCTCTTCCGGGTCCCCGGGCGCTGACGACCTCGTCCTGGCTGCCCACCTCGCACGCGCAATGGTCGGGGTCCGACCTCATCCGCTACGTCTCTCCGCACACCGCCGCCACCGACGTGTTCCTGTGCGGACCTCAGCCGTGGATGGATGCCGTGCGCACCGACCTGCGGCGCGCCGGTGTCTCGGCCGACCGTATCCACCTCGAAGCCTTCGCCGTCTGAGGAGAACCGATGAAGAGAATCGTCTACGCCCTCATGGCCACCGTGACCGGGCTCATGCTGCTGTTCAGCTACCGCACCTCCGTTCCTCCCGAGCCCGCGAGCGCGCTCGCCGATGCGCCGGCGTCGGGGGTCGCGGCGGCTCCGAAGGCCGCCGTGGCATCGCCCAGCCCCACCGGCGCGGACGGCTCGTCGAACTCGAACTCGAGTTCGACGCAGACCTCGTCGAGCGGCCTGCGCGACGGGACGTTCACCGGACAGGCGGCGAACACCCGCTACGGCGCGGTGCAGGTGCAGATCACCGTGTCGGGTGGGGTGATCACCGACGTGCAGGTGCCGCGGTACCCCTCCGAGGGCGGTCGCGACCAGCAGATCAACGCGCGCGCCCTACCGGTGCTGGTGAAGGAGACCGTGAACGCCCAGAGCGCCCAGGTCGACATGGTCTCGGGTGCCACGTACACCAGCACCGGGTACCTCACCTCGCTGCAGTCCGCTCTCGATCAGGCCCGCGCGTGACCGGGGTGTTCACGGTCGTCGAGCCCGTCATGGGAACGGTCGCCTCGATCACCGTCGTGGGCGAGCGCACTCCGTCGATCGACGGGGCGATCGCCGCGTGCGTGGCGCGCCTGCGCGACGACGAGCGGGTGTTCTCGACCTACCGCGACGACTCCGACATCTCGCGTCTGCGCGATGAGGGGCTCGACCTCCGCGACGTCGATCCGCGCGTGGCCGAGGTGGCCGAGCGCTGCCGTGAGCTGCGCGAGCGCAGCGGGGGGCGCTTCGACGCGTCCTGGCGCGGATGGTTCGACCCGACGGGCTACGTCAAAGGATGGTCGACGGATGCCGCGACACGGGCGTTCGACGGGGTGCTCGCGGCCGGGGCGATCGAGGCGGTCGGTGTCAACGTGGGCGGCGACATGCGCCTTCGCACGGCCGCGACGAGCGACCACGTCTGGCGGATCGGCATCGCCCACCCGACCCATGAGAGGGAGCTGCTGGCCACCGTCGAGGTCGTCGACGGGGCGGTCGCCACCTCGGGCACGGCCCAACGCGGGGCCCACCTCGTCGATCCGCGCACGGGCGTGTCCCTCGCGGGTCCCGTGAGCGCGACGGTCGTGGCCGATCACCTCGCCACCGCCGATGCGTGGGCCACGGTGGCCGCCATCGCCGGGATCGACGACCTGGAGTGGATGCCGGTGGCCCCCGTGGCATCCGGGATCGTCTGGGAGCACGGCCGCTCACGTCGTTTCGCCGGCGGGGTCGAGGTGTCGGCCTTCCGCGACGCGACGGCGCGCTGATCCGAACCCGTCAGCGCGCGAGAGGCAATCGGAGTGCGAACACCGTGCCCGCCGCCGACGAGCGCTCGACCTCGATCCGGCCGCCGTAACGGGTCGCCGCCTCGCGCACGAGGGCGAGTCCCAGGCCGAACCCGCGCCGGCGGCCGGACTCGGTTCCCCGGGCGAACCGTTCGAAGATCCGCGGCAGATCCTCGTCGCCGATGCCGGAGCCGGTGTCCTGCACCCGGATGACGGCGTCGTCGGCGTCGACCGCGGCCGAGAGCGTCACCGTGGAACCGGTCGGGGAATGGCCGATCGCGTTGTCGAGGAGCGCCGTGCACATGCGCACGACCGTGACCGCAGGAACGCCGACCGTGATGTCGGGGAGCTCCTCGGCGCGCACGGTGACCCCCGACTCGTCCGCGAGAGAGGAAAGCGTGGCGACGGCCGTGCGCACCGCGTCATCGACCCGGGCCGTTCCCGCGTGCGCGAGGCCTTCCGCGGTGAGCAGCATGTCGGCGAGCACGTCGTCCATGATCTGCGCGTCGTGACGGAGCTGTTCGAGCGGCTCATCGGTCGCCTCACCGCGGCTCTGCCGACGCTGCACGATCTGGATCCGGCTGGTGAGCGCGGTGAGGGGAGTGCGCAGTTCATGGCTCGCGTCCGAGACGAACCGGCGCTGGCGGCGCAGGGCGTCGTCGAGCGGGCGGACCGACCATCGGGCGGCGGCCCAGCCCACCAGGCCCAGGACGATCACCCCGGCCATACCGAGGCCGAGCACCCACGGCAGCACGTCGTCGAGGTCGACCACGAAGCGATCGCCGATTCCTCCGCCCGCCCCGCCGGGGCGCCGTCCGCCTCCTTCGGCTCGTGCCCCCGAGACGAGGACGACGACGAGGATGCCGACGCCCAGCGCGATCGCGACCGCCGACGCGCCCGCCACCAGCGTCCCCACGCGAAGGGCCGCGCGGCGCACGACGAGGCGATCGTCGTCGGCGCTCACCTCGCGGCTCCCGCGCGATACCCACGGCCGCGGACCGTCTCGACGAGGTCGGTCTCGGTCTTCCGGCGCAGGTAGTGCACGTAGGTATCGACGGTGGTCACGGCATCCGGAGACGAGAACACCGTGCCGGCCACCTCTTCGCGCGAGAAGACGTGGTCGGGGCTGCTCGTGAGCAGGTCGAGCACGGCGTTCTCGGTCGCGGTGAGCGACACGCGCGCTCCCGTCGAGCCGTAGACCACGGCGGTGTCGGGCAGGTAGGTCCATCCCGCGACCGCGCGCCGTCGACCCTCGGCGCGGAAGGCGCGGCGCAGCGCGCGCAGGCGCGCCAGCAACTCCTCGAAGTCGAAGGGCTTCAACAGATAGTCGTTCGCCCCGGCATCGAGCCCCTCGACCCGGTCGGCGACGGCCCCGAGAGCGGTGAGCATCAGCACCGGTGTCGTGATCTGGGCGGTTCTCAGGTCGCGGACGATCCCCGCGCCGTCGAGGCGGGGGAGCCGGCGGTCGAGCAGGATCACGTCGAAGCGCTCGCGGAGCGCCCGGTCCCGACCCGCTATGCCGTCGCTCTCGTGCGTCACCTGGTAGGTCTCGCTCAGGACCTCGAGCGTCATCGCCGCGATCTCGGCATCGTCTTCGACGTAGAGCAGTCGGGGAAGGTGGGGGAGGGTCACCGCACACCCGCTCGCGGCGGTTCGACGTCCCATCCGAGTCGCTCGAGTGCGTCGTGGAGGCGCCGGGCCTGCGCCCAGGCGACCTCGCCCGAGACGTCGGAGTACACGTCGATCGCGAACGGCGGCGGATCGGCGAACTTCGGGATCTCGACCTCGGCCCAGGCGTGCGGAGCGAGCCAGACGCGCGGGCGGGCCGTGCCGGCGTCCTCGACGCCCCCGTCGGCGGCGAAGGCGATGACGTCGAGGGCGTCGATCTTGGTGATCGGCATGTCGACGACGAGCGTCACAGCGTGCAGCGCTCCGGTCATCGCGAACCTCCCTCTCCTCATCCTCACACGCTCGCGTCGGTCGCGGACGGGTCTTTCCGACGAGGGATGCCGTCTCAGAGGCGCAGCACAGGATCGGTGAGGGCTCGGGCAGGCGCGAGCTCCATCGTCGAGGAAACGTCACCCCGAGGACGCAGAAGAGACCGTGAGCCGCATCCCCGAGACCCAGATGACCCCCGACGGCCACGCCTGCGAGGGGCGGCTGCTCGGAGCTCCGGCGTCTCACGGCGATGAGTCGTGGTTCGTGCCGCGGCGCGCACCGGCTTGCGGACCAGGCGCTCGGTAACCTCGATCCATGCCCTCCCCCCGCGCGCAGCTGGAGAATCTCGTTCGACGGCCGCACGCCGACGACTTCGCCGCCCTGCACGCGCTTCCCCTCGACGCAGAGGCGCGAGCGGCCGCGGTGCTCATCCTGTTCGGCGTGCTCGACGGCATCCCGAGTCGGCGCGAGGCGACGCACGTGCCGAGCGACCTCGACGTCCTGCTCCTCGCGCGCGCGAGCACTCTGCGCGCGCACCCGGGACAGGTGGCGTTCCCGGGCGGACGCATCGATCCGGGAGACGCGGATGCCGTGGCAGCGGCGTTGCGCGAGGCGCGCGAGGAGACGGGGCTCGATCCCGACGGCGTCGATGTCCTGGGGGCGCTCCCCGCCGTGCCACTGGCGTTCTCCCGGCACGAGGTCACCCCGGTCATCGGCTGGTGGGCCCGCCCGACGCCCGTCCGCGCGGTGGACCGGGCCGAGTCCGCCGAGGTGTTCCGCGCCCCCGTCGCGGATCTTCTCGATCCCGCCCGGAGAGGGTCGACGGTGATCCGCCGCGAGGGACGGATATGGCGCGGACCGGCCTTCACACTCGACACGATCGGCGGTCCGCAGACCGTCTGGGGCTTCACCGCGATGGTGCTGGACGGCCTGTTCGAACGGCTCGGATGGACCGAGCCGTGGGATGCCGCACGCGAGATCCCGCTGCTCGGACCGGGGTCGACATCTCCTCCCCGCCCCTCCGATCTCTAGCGTCTTCCCCCGGCTTCGTCATCCACGATGTGCGCAGCCGTCCGGGTCGCTAGCGTGGACATCGTGACTGCGCCTATCGACCCCACCACCACCGCCGCCTGGTCCCGCCTCTCCGCCTTGCGAGACGCCTTCCAGCCCGATCTCCGGGGCTGGTTCGCCGCCGACGGCGACCGCGCACGCGACCTCACCCGCACGGTCGGCGACCTGCATGTCGACCTGTCGAAGAATCTCGTGACAGCCGAGGTGCTCGACGCCCTGATCGCGCTCGCGAGCGAGACCGGGGTGCGCGAGCGTTTCGCCGCCATGCTCGCCGGCGCACACCTCAACACGAGCGAGGACCGCGCGGTGCTGCACACGGCACTTCGCCGGCCCGCCGGAGCCGAGCCGGCCCTCGTCGTCGACGGGCAGCGGGTCGACCGAGACGTCCACGAGGTGCTCGACCGCCTCAGCGCCTTCGCCGACCGCGTGCGCTCGGGCGAATGGCGCGGCATCACAGGCAAGAAGGTGACGACGGTCGTCAACATCGGCATCGGCGGCAGCGACCTTGGTCCCGTCATGGTCTACGAGGCGCTCCTTCCGTACGCCGACGCCGGCATCCACGCGCGCTTCGTCTCGAACATCGACCCCACCGACATCGCCCAGAAGACCGCCGATCTCGACCCCGAGACCACCCTCTTCATCGTCGCCTCGAAGACCTTCACCACCCTCGAGACCCTCACGAACGCCCGCCTCGCGCGCGATTGGCTGTGGGAGAAGCTCGGTGCCGTCGGAGCGATCGACGACACCGACACCGCCCGCACCGACGCCGTCGCCCACCACTTCGTCGCCGTGTCGACGGCGCTCGACAAGGTCGAAGCCTTCGGGATCGACCCCACCAACGCCTTCGGCTTCTGGGACTGGGTCGGTGGTCGGTACTCCGTCGACTCCGCGATCGGCCTGTCGCTGGCGATCACCCTGGGCCCCGGTGCGTTCCGCGAGCTTCTCGCGGGATTCCACACGGTCGACGAGCACGTGGCATCCACCCCCCTCGAGCAGAACGTGCCCGTGCTCATGGGCCTGCTCAATGTCTGGTACACCAACTTCCTCGGCGCGCAGTCGCACGCCGTGCTGCCGTACGCACAGCAGCTGCACCGCTTCGCGGCGTACCTCCAGCAGCTCACGATGGAGTCCAACGGCAAGTCGGTCCGGTGGGACGGCACGCCCGTCACCACCGACACCGGAGAGGTGTTCTGGGGCGAGCCCGGCACGAACGGCCAGCACGCCTTCTATCAGCTCATCCACCAGGGCACGCGGCTCATCCCCGCCGACTTCATCGCCGTCGTGAACCCGGCGTACCCGCTCGCCGACGACGGGCGCGACGTCCACGGGCTGTTCCTGGCGAACTTCCTCGCGCAGACCAAGGCCCTGGCCTTCGGCAAGACGGCCGAAGAGGTCGAGGCCGAGGGCACTACCGGCGCGCTCGTGGCCGCGCGCACCTTCCCCGGCAACCGCCCGACGACGTCGATCTTCGCGCCCTCGCTCACCCCCGCCGTGCTGGGGCAGCTCATCGCGCTCTACGAGCACATCACCTTCACGCAGGGCACCATCTGGGGCATCAACTCCTTCGACCAGTGGGGCGTCGAGTTGGGCAAGCAGCTCGCCCTTCAGATCGCCCCTGCGATCGAGGGCGATGATGCGGCGTTGGCCGCTCAAGACGCCTCGACGGCGGCCCTGCTCGCGTACTACCGCGACCACCGCGCCTGAGAAATCGGGCTGATCCGCGATTTTTTTCCGCGCGGATCAGCCCGACCGGGCGGCGACGGAATCCTCCCGGGGGGGACGCACGCCGGCGGCATTCGACCCCGCCTTGAAGGTTTCGCGAGAAAGACCTGATCAGGCTCCCTGTTTCAGGCCCAGCTCCGTCCGGCCCCCTGTCGTCGCTCGTCGACGTGCGCGACCGCGCGGATCGCGTGAAACCTCGCCTCCGCTCCCACGACCCTCCCAGGTAACGAAGAGATAACGCCCAGAACGGCCACCCACACTCGGGGACTTGTGTCGACCCGACGGCACAGCGATCGCGCTCTACCCGAGAGCGCGCCCCCGACGAAAGTGCTCCCTTGCTGCGTTCCGATCTCAAGCTCGTCCCCGTTCATCGCGCCCGCCGAACCCTCACCACGGCCATGACCTGCGCCGGTCTCGCGCTCGGCATGGTCGCCACCACCGGCCTCGCCGTTGCCGCGCCGCTGTCGATGCCCGACGCTTCGGCGTCCGCCTTCAGCGCGCCCGCCGCGACCACCGCACCGGCGGCGATCAACGTCGCGACCCTCGGGTCCGCCCCGACCCTTCGCGCGGTGACCCAGACCGCGGACACCGCGACGACGCAGGCGCAGTCCGCGCTGGCCGGCGCCTCCGCGGTCCAGGCCGACATCTCCACCGCGGGCCTTCCGCTCTCCGTGGGCGATACGAGCATCGACACCGCGGCCCTGAGCGACGCGGTCGAGCGTCTCTCCACGTCCGACCTCCTTCCCACCGTGCTCCTCCCGGCGCTCAGTCAGAACGCCGAGGTCGAGACGCAGCGCGTCAACGACCGCGTCGCGACCCTGCGCAGCAGCCTGGACGAGGCCAAGGCGGCCAAGGCGGCCGCGGATGCCGCGGCGGAAGCGCAGCGCCAGGCCGAGGCCGCCGCCGCCGCCGAGGCGCAGCGCCAGGCCGAAGCCGCCGCAGCCCTCGCCCGGGTGAACACCCCCGACGGAGCGAAGGCCTTCGCCGCGCAGCTCGCCGCCGACCAGTACGGCTGGGGCGAAGACCAGTTCTCCTGCCTCTCCTCGCTGTGGACGAAGGAGTCGGGCTGGAACTACCAGGCGTACAACCCGAGCGGGGCCACCGGCATCCCGCAGTCGCTCCCCGGCGACAAGATGGCCAGCTTCGGTTCCGACTGGGCGACCAATGCGGCCACGCAGATCAAGTGGGGTCTGGACTACATCTCCCGTGGATACGGCACGCCCTGCGCCGCGTGGGGACACTCTCAGGCGACCAACTGGTACTGAGGATTTCCCGACCGACGGCCCCGCGAGACCCCGTAGCGATATATCGTTATGTATCGCTGACTCAGATCGGGTCCGCGCGAAGGAGGTCGTCATGAGTGGTTCATTCCTGGGAGACGCGTTCGGCGGACGCGGTGGCAACAGCACCCCCGGCTGGCCGATGTCCAACATCCTCGAGGCCATGGAACAGCTGCGCACGCAGTTCGAGCAGAAGACGAGCGGTGCCCCCCGCATGAACAAGGGAGACGTGCGTTCCGCCGTCCTCTCCCTTCTCCTCGAGCAGCCGATGCACGGCTACCAGATCATCCGCGAGATCGAGGAGCGCAGCGGCGGTTCGTGGAAGCCGAGCCCCGGCTCGGTGTACCCCACCCTGCAGCTGTTGACCGACGAGGGACTCGTGCAGTCCGAGGAGTCCAACGGTCGTAAGACCTACTCGCTCACCGCCGAGGGCCGCGAAGCCGCCGGAGAAGAGACCACCGAGCGCACCGCCCCGTGGGAGTCCGCGGGCTCGCGCGACGGGGGTCGCATGACGGCCCTGCCGAAGGCGGGCGTCGAACTCGCCCAGGCCGCCGCGCAGGTCGCGCGGACGGGTGACAAGGAGCAGGTCGCACAGGCCGTCGACATCCTCGACGACGCCCGTCGTAAGCTCTACGCCATCCTCGCCCAGGGCTGAGATTGCCCTTCCCCGGCGCGTGCCCTCGGCACGTCGGCCTCCAGGAGTCCCGTTGACCGACGATGCCCTCATGCGGACGCGCTATCGGCGCATCACGCGTTTCGCCGCGCGCTATCTGGTCCAGGCGTGGTGGTTCGAGCTGTTCCTGCCGCGGTTCGGCCTCGGGTGGATCTCCGCCCGGGGCCGCACCCGGAGGCTCTTGCGTCTCGCGCAGCGCTTCCACGTCCTGGCCGTCGACCTCGGCGGCCTGATGATCAAGGTCGGGCAGTTCATGTCGTCGCGCCTGGACGTGCTTCCGCCCATCATCACGAAGGAGCTCGAGGGGCTGCAGGACGAGGTCCCTCCGGTGCCGTTCGCGCAGATGCGCGAACGCCTCGAGCACGAGCTCGAGATGCCGCTGACCCGCGCTTTCTCGTTCGTCGACGAGCGACCGCTCGCCGCCGCGTCGCTCGGCCAAGCGCATCGCGCGACCCTTACCGACGCGATGGCGCAGGAGAGCGGACTACGCGACGTCGTCGTGAAGATCCAACGCCCCGGGATCGATCGCATCGTCGACGTCGACCTCCGCGCGCTGCGCAAGGTCGGCCGATGGCTCAGCAAGGTCTCGCTCGTGTCGGACCGCGTCGACATGCCGGCCCTCGTCGAAGAGTTCGCCGTCACGAGCCTCGAAGAGATCGACTACGTGCACGAGGCGGCCAACTCCGAACGCTTCGCCGCCGATTTCGGCGACGACGCGAGAGTGGCCGTCCCCGCGGTGGCCTGGGAGCGCACGACGCGGCGCGTCCTGACCCTCGAAGACGTCTCCGCGATCAAGATCACCGATGTCGACGCCCTGCGCGCCGCCGGCATCGACCCGTCCGAGGTGGCGGCGCGGTTCGCCGCGGTCATGTTCGACCAGCTCTTCGAGGACGGCTTCTTCCACGCCGACCCGCACCCGGGCAACGTCTTCGTGACCCCCCTCCCGACTCCGGATGCCGACACCCCGGCGTGGCGGTTCACCTTCATCGACTTCGGGATGATGGGGGAGGTTCCGCCGGGGCTCCGCCGTGGGCTCCGACGCGTCCTCATCGCCGCCGCGTCGCGCGACGGCAAGGGTCTCGTCGATGGCATCCGCGACATCGGCGTCCTTCTTCCCTCCGCCGACACCGTTCAACTCGAGCGCGCGATGACGCAGTTGTTCTCCCGCTTCGGGGGAATGGGATTCGCGGAGTTGCAGGAAGTCGACCCGCGGGAGTTCCGCGCGTTCGCCGTCGAGTTCGGCGATGTCGTCCGGACCCTGCCGTTCCAGCTGCCGGAGAACTTCCTGCTGATCGTCCGTGCCATGTCGCTCACTTCCGGCATGTGCAGCGCGCTCGATGCGTCCTTCAACATCTGGGACGCCGTCGAGCCCTACGCGCAGCGTCTGATCCGCGAGGAGAGCGGCAACACCGCCCAGGCGCTCGCGCGCGAGGTCGGGGCTGTGGCCGCCGTCACCGCGCGGCTGCCGCGCCGGCTCGACAACCTCGTCTCGCGGTTCGAGGAGGGCGCCGTATCCGTGCAGACGCCGAGGATCGAGCGCCGATTGCGCGACCTCGAGCGCATGATCCGTCGCGTGGTGTCCGCGGTCCTCTTCGCGGGGCTCCTCATCGGTGGCATCCTGCTCCAGCCCGATCAGGGGTTCTGGGGCACGGTTCTGCTCATCGCCTCGGTCGCGCCGTTGTCCCACGCCCTGCTGGCGGGGATCATCGCGCGCCGTAACGGGGCCTGACCGCGGGGCACCCGTCCCTAGACTGTCCCGGTGTCCTCGGAACCACCGCGCCCGCTCGCCGGGTGGTCTTTCGACGGCACGTTGCGTGCCTACCAGGCGGCCGCGCTCCGCCGCGTCGACGTCGATGCCGGCGAGCCGCTGCACCTCGTCGCCCCTCCCGGTTCCGGCAAGACCCTCGTCGGGCTCCTCTTGGCCGCGCGCCGGGGGAGGCGCACGGTGGTCTTCTCCCCGACCCTCGCGATCCGCGAGCAGTGGGCGGAGGCGGCGCGCGCACTCGCACACGACGCCACGGCCGTCTCGGCGGACCCCGCGGCACCGGCCGATCTCACCGCCCTGACGTATCAGTCGATCAGCGTGCTGGATTCGGCCTCTCCTTTCGCCGCTCTCGCTCGCGACCGGTGGCGCGAGGAGCTCGAGGCCGACGACCGCACGCCCGATGCCGCGGCGGCGTGGCTCGACGCGCTGTCCGAGAGCAATCCAGCGGCGTACCGGCGCGGCATCCACTCTCGTGCCCGGGCGATCCGGCGTTCGCTGGCGCGCCAGGATGCCACCGTCCTCGCCGCCGCTCTGCACCCGAACGCGCGCGATCTCATCGACCGTCTGGTCGTGCGGGGGGTCGAGACCATCGTGCTGGACGAGTGCCACCACCTGCTCGACCACTGGGCGCTCGTCGTGGCCGCCCTCGTCGCCCGGATCCGCGCCGAGGGTCGAGAGCCGCTGGTGATCGGTCTGACCGCGACGCTGCCGACGCCCGACGACGCGGACGAGTACGACAACTACATCTCGCTCCTGGGTGACGTCGACCTCGAGGTCCCGGTACCGGCGGTCGTCCGCGAGGGCGACCTCGCGCCGTACCGGGAGCTGGTGCACGTGGTCGCACCCACCGCGGAGGAGCGCGTCTTCCTGAGCGCGCACGCGGAGGCTCTCGAGGTCGCCCTCCGCACGAGTTTCGCCGTGGGGTCCGGGCGCGCGAGCCTCCTCCACATCCTCCAACCCCCGGATGCCGAGACGCCCGGCGACGACGATGACGTCGATCGCCGGCTCGCCGCCGCCTTCGCGGCCGACTTCGCCGGGGCGGAAGCGGCTGGGGCGATGCTCTCGCTGGTCGCCCCCGACGATCCTGTGACGGCGCATCTGCCCGCGTTCGCCCGCCGCCCGCCGACGACCGATGAGACGTTGCGCCTGCTCGGACGCTTCGCCCTCGATCACGTGCTGCCGGATCCGTCCCGCGCGCAGGAGTGGACGCGCCTGCGCGCTCTCCTCGCCGACTTCGGCTACGCCTTGACCGACAAGGGCGTGCGCCGGACCCGTGATCCGATCGACTCGGTGCTGACGTCCTCCCTCGCGAAGGATCAGGGCGCGTGCGACATCCTCGCGGCCGAGGCGGCGGTGCTCGGGGATCGGCTCTGCGCCCTCGTCGTCACCGATTTCGCACGGCATGGGAACGTGCACGGCGGTCTGGTGGGTGCGGCCGGTGCGGTGCGCACGTTCTCGGTCCTGACGACGGATGCCGCCACCGCCGGCCTCCGGGCGATGCTGGTCACCTCCTCCACGGTGCGCCTGGCTCGTCACGACGCCGCAGAGCTCTTGCCGCACCTCGTCGCCGAACTCGGCGTCGAGGTGACCGTCGCCCCCGTCGACGACGATCCGTATGTCGTGGAGGTGCGGGGAATCGCCGGCGCCGGGATCGTCGGCGCGGCCGCGCGCCTGTTGACCGCCGGCCGGCTGCAGGTCGTCGTGGGCACACGCGGTCTTTTCGGCGAGGGCTGGGACTGCCCGCGGGTGAACACCCTCGTCGACCTCAGTGCTGCCGCCGGAGACGCGGCCATGCAGCAATTGCGCGGGCGCACGCTCCGCCTCGATCCGTCATGGCCGGAGAAGACAGCCCACAACTGGACGGTGACGGCGCTCGTGCCGCCGGATCTCCCCGTGGAGGCGCAACCGGATGCCGCCCGCCTGCGCCGCAAACACGCCCGGCTGTGGGGCGTCGACGTCGACGACCCGGACCGAATCGTGAGAGGCCTCGGTGCCGCTCTCGGCCACACTCAGCGCCGAGCGCTCACGGGAGTCCTCGCCAAGGTCCCCGGCGCCGCTTTGGCCGACATCGGTGCTCTGGACGCGATTCCGTCGCGGGCGACCACCCGGGAGCTCTGGCGGATCGGCGAGGCCTACGACGATATCGAGGAGGAGTCCTTCGTCGTCGAGCACCGTCCGGGCGCTCCGCTGTTCCCGACGTCGGTGCCCGCAACGCGGGCGACGGCGACGGCGCTCGTCGGAACCCTCGGCGCGTCGGGGGCGGCGGTCGCCGGGGCGTTCGCCCTCCTGCCCGACGCGGCCCCGCCCGTAGCGGGCGCCGCGCTCCTGGGCGGAGTCCTCGCGGCAGTGCCCCTGGCGGTCGCGTCGCGGCAGGGGAGCCGGCGCGTCCGGGATGCCCGAGCCACCCTCGAGCGCATCTCCGAGGTGCTGTGGGAGGCGCTCGCCGACGCCGGCCGGGTTCGGGCCGGGGGAGGCACGCCACGGGTGACCTCCGCGGCTCCCCTCGACGTCGTCCAGAGGGTGGAGGTCGCCATCCACGGCGCCGACCTGAACGAGCGCGCCGCATTCGGGCAAGCCCTGACCGAGCTGTGCGCGCCGGTCCGAGCGCCGCGTTTCCTGCTCGAGGTCGACAGGGGTGGGCGCTCGGCGGTCGTCGGCACGGTCCTGCGCCTCGCCGGTTCGGGTCGTCGCCGTCGCTTCCTCGCGGTTCCGGCCGACGTGGGACGCCGCCGCGAGGTCGCCCACCGTTTCGCGCAGGAATGGCAGCGGCGGATCGGGCCCGTGACCCTCCATGAGGTCGGTCTACGCGACGGCGACGCCGTGATCAGCGAAGCGCGCCGCTCCGGAGCATTCTCCGCAGCGGCGCGCTCGATGGTGTGGTGGCGCTGAGAGTCAGCGCTGAGGGTCAGTACCAGCCGGTCGACTGGGAGTGGTCCCACGCCCCGCACGGGCTGCCGTAGCGTCCCGAGATGTAGCCGAGGCCCCACGCGATCTGCGTGCCGGCATTGGTCTGCCAGTCCGCACCGGCGGAGCTCATCTTGCTTCCCGGCAGGGCCTGCGGAATGCCGTACGCACCGCTGCCGGCGTTGTAGGCCTGGTAGTTCCATCCGGACTCGCGGTTCCACAGCGAGACGAGGCACGAGAACTGGTCGTCGCCCCACCCGTAGCCGGAGAGCATTCCGCGCGCGGTGGCCTGGGCGCCTCCTGGGCTGTTGTCGCCGGAGCCGCCACCCGACGACGGCGGGGGAGTCCACCCGCCGGACGAGTCCTCCGAGGGAGCCGACGAACGGGCCTCTTCCTCTTCCTTGGCCTTCGCCGCGGCCGCAGCTTCGGCCTCCTGGCGCGCTTTCTCGGCCGCTTCCTCTTCCTGCTTCTTCGCCACTGCGGCGTCGAGGCTCCCGCGCAGGGCGCTGACGCGCTGGTCGACGGCGGCCGCCGCGGCCGTGACCTCGCCGGTGACACCGGGAAGGAAGGCCGGCGGCAGCACCTGCGCGGCGTCGAGGCGATCAGCCGCCTGCTGAAGGGTCGAGGTGTCGACGGTGGCCGGTTGGCCGATGTCGAGTCCGGATGCCGTGATGTCGTTCTGCACGGTCGTCGCGGACTCGATCGCCGCCGCCGCCGTCTGCGCCGCCGCATGGGCGTCGGCGAGCGCCGGAGCCGAGATGGTGGCGGGCGGGACGGGGGCGGTGTAGGACGCCAGCTGGAAGCTCGACGCGGACAGGAGCGAGGGGGCCGGGGCGGCCTGAGCGACCGGGGCGGTCCCGGTGAGGCTCACCGTCGCGACGATCCCGAGGGCGACCACCCCGGCGGTGATCGCGGGTCGGCGGGCGGAGCGGCGAGCTGCCCGTCGGCGGCTGCGGCGGTTGTGTGGAGGCGTCGAATCAGAAGTCATAAAACCGGTTTCGTATCGCGAAGACGGCCGTGAACAGCACGTCCTGCCCGTGATCGACGGGCACGAAACGGGGAGCCTGGCACGGCAGTCTGGATGCAACCTGGGCGGAGGGGTGGGGGCGAACGCCTGGTCACGGGCTGTTCGTGCGCTCTTGCGTTCTCCCTGGCACCCGATGGGGCGGCAACAGGGGCATCCAATGGGTTAGGCTTGAGTGTCACTCGTCTGGCTATCCCGCACCGCGGGCGTAAGCGAGTGGCATCGCACGAAACAATCCGCTTCGCTTCGGCTCGTGGCTTTCGTTCGCCCTCCGGCGAGTGACGCCCGGCCGGGTGCGGTCCCACCCGGGGCCGCCTCGCAGGAGCCGAAGCCCGACACCCACCCACTAGGACAACCCACTACATGACTACCGCAACGACCGCCCCGGCTATCAAGCAGGTCGCGATCAACGACATCGGCTCCGCCGAAGACTTCTTGGCCGCGGTCGAGAAGACCCTCAAGTTCTTCAACGACGGCGACCTCATCGAGGGCACCGTGGTGAAGATCGACCGCGACGAGGTCCTCCTCGACGTCGGTTACAAGACCGAGGGTGTCATCCCCTCCCGCGAGCTTTCGATCAAGCACGACGTCGACCCCAACGAGGTCGTCAACGTCGGCGATCACGTCGAGGCCCTCGTTCTCCAGAAGGAGGACAAGGAAGGTCGCCTCATCCTGTCCAAGAAGCGCGCGCAGTACGAGCGCGCGTGGGGCGACGTCGAGAAGATCAAGGAGAACGACGGTGTCGTCACCGGCTCCGTGATCGAGGTCGTCAAGGGCGGTCTCATCGTCGACATCGGCCTGCGCGGCTTCCTCCCGGCGTCGCTCATCGAGCTGCGTCGTGTGCGCGACCTGACGCCGTACCTCGGCCAGGAGATCGAGGCCAAGATCCTCGAGCTCGACAAGAACCGCAACAACGTCGTGCTCTCGCGCCGCGCCCTGCTCGAGCAGACGCAGTCCGAGTCGCGCACGACGTTCCTCAACAACCTGCACAAGGGCCAGGTCCGCAAGGGCACGGTCTCGTCGATCGTCAACTTCGGTGCGTTCGTCGACCTGGGCGGCGTGGACGGTCTCGTGCACGTCTCCGAGCTCTCCTGGAAGCACATCGAGCACGCCTCCGAGGTCGTCGAGGTGGGCC
The DNA here is from genome assembly GCF_001476655.1 of Microbacterium testaceum. Classification (GTDB taxonomy): domain Bacteria; phylum Actinomycetota; class Actinomycetes; order Actinomycetales; family Microbacteriaceae; genus Microbacterium; species Microbacterium testaceum_C. Next base: position 76,535 of record NZ_LDRT01000007.1, read on the forward strand.
AGGAGGTCACGGTCGAGATCCTCGAGGTCGACCTCGACCGTGAGCGCGTTTCGCTCTCGCTCAAGGCGACGCAGGAAGACCCGTGGCAGGTGTTCGCCCGTACCCACGCGATCGGTCAGATCGCTCCGGGTAAGGTCACCAAGCTCGTTCCGTTCGGTGCGTTCGTCCGCGTGGCTGACGGCATCGAGGGCCTCGTGCACATCTCGGAGCTGTCGGGCAAGCACGTCGAGCTCGCCGAGCAGGTCGTGTCGGTGGGCGAAGAGGTCTTCGTCAAGATCATCGACATCGACCTCGAGCGTCGCCGCATCTCGCTGTCGCTGAAGCAGGCCAACGAGTCGGTCGACCCCAACGGCACCGAGTTCGACCCGGCGCTGTACGGCATGGCCACCGAGTACGACGAGCGTGGCGAGTACAAGTACCCCGAGGGCTTCGACCCCGAGTCGGGTGCCTGGCTCGAGGGCTTCGACACCCAGCGCGAGGCGTGGGAGCAGGAGTACGCGGCTGCCCAGGGACGCTGGGAGGCTCACAAGGCTGCTGTCGCCAAGGCCCTCGAGGCCGAGGCCGCCAACCCGACGGACACCGGTTCGTTCGGTGGCTCGTTCTCGTCGGAGTCGCCCGCTCAGGGCACCCTCGCCGACGACGAGTCGCTGGCTGCGCTTCGCGAGAAGCTCTCCGGTCGCTGATCGGTTCCTCATCGAAGGCCGGTACCCCTCGGGGTGCCGGCCTTCGGTCGTTCCTGCGCAAGCCCTGGTGATCGAAGGACGGGCTGGGAGAGGATCGACCCATGGCAAACCGCATCCCGCTCCTGATCACCATCGCCGGCGTCGCTGTGCTCTTCCTGTCGATCGCTTTCGTCTTCGCGCTGGTCATCGGGGCCCTGTTCTTCGGCGGCATCGAGTTCACGGGCGGGCACGCGGATGCCACGGCGTCGCTGGCATCGATCCCGTCGCTGATGTGACCCTCCGTGGCCTTACCTCGGGCTCTGCGGCCCGAACACCGAAAATCCGCGATTTTCCGCGGTTTCGGGGGTGCGACACGCCCGGGCGGTGCTGTGGATTGGACGAGTCGGTGGGATCCGCGTAACTTATTACTTGTTCGCCCCACAGGGGAGAGCGGAGCGGCCGAAAGGCCCCGCGTCCTCTCAAGCGGAGAACACAGTCAAAACCCCCAACCGCATGGTGTAGGGTTTTGATTCTGGTCCTCGACCGGGTGTCACGACGTTGATCTCTTAGATAGGTCCCACTGTGAGACTCACAAGGTTCGAGTGACAAAATATAGAAGTGAACTGCCTCACGGGTAGGTCGAGAGATCGTTTCTGTGGGTGCGTCCGTTCCTTGAGAACTCAACAGCGTGCACTTGTCAAATGCCAATTTATTCCTCGTTGGTCCGTTTTTGCGGATTGCGAGTAATTCCTTTGGATCAAAGTCCAACCTTTTGGGGTTGGCATCTGGATAGTCAGTTTTGACTTCCTGTTTGGTCAGATTGAACTCGCTTGTCCCGACCTTATTCCGGTTGGGTGGGCATTTTTCTTTTACGGAGAGTTTGATCCTGGCTCAGGATGAACGCTGGCGGCGTGCTTAACACATGCAAGTCGAACGGTGAAGCCAAGCTTGCTTGGTGGATCAGTGGCGAACGGGTGAGTAACACGTGAGCAACCTGCCCTGGACTCTGGGATAAGCGCTGGAAACGGCGTCTAATACTGGATATGAGACGTGATCGCATGGTCGTGTTTGGAAAGATTTTTCGGTCTGGGATGGGCTCGCGGCCTATCAGCTTGTTGGTGAGGTAATGGCTCACCAAGGCGTCGACGGGTAGCCGGCCTGAGAGGGTGACCGGCCACACTGGGACTGAGACACGGCCCAGACTCCTACGGGAGGCAGCAGTGGGGAATATTGCACAATGGGCGGAAGCCTGATGCAGCAACGCCGCGTGAGGGATGACGGCCTTCGGGTTGTAAACCTCTTTTAGCAGGGAAGAAGCGAAAGTGACGGTACCTGCAGAAAAAGCGCCGGCTAACTACGTGCCAGCAGCCGCGGTAATACGTAGGGCGCAAGCGTTATCCGGAATTATTGGGCGTAAAGAGCTCGTAGGCGGTTTGTCGCGTCTGCTGTGAAATCCCGAGGCTCAACCTCGGGCCTGCAGTGGGTACGGGCAGACTAGAGTGCGGTAGGGGAGATTGGAATTCCTGGTGTAGCGGTGGAATGCGCAGATATCAGGAGGAACACCGATGGCGAAGGCAGATCTCTGGGCCGTAACTGACGCTGAGGAGCGAAAGGGTGGGGAGCAAACAGGCTTAGATACCCTGGTAGTCCACCCCGTAAACGTTGGGAACTAGTTGTGGGGACCATTCCACGGTTTCCGTGACGCAGCTAACGCATTAAGTTCCCCGCCTGGGGAGTACGGCCGCAAGGCTAAAACTCAAAGGAATTGACGGGGACCCGCACAAGCGGCGGAGCATGCGGATTAATTCGATGCAACGCGAAGAACCTTACCAAGGCTTGACATACACCAGAACACCGTAGAAATACGGGACTCTTTGGACACTGGTGAACAGGTGGTGCATGGTTGTCGTCAGCTCGTGTCGTGAGATGTTGGGTTAAGTCCCGCAACGAGCGCAACCCTCGTTCTATGTTGCCAGCACGTAATGGTGGGAACTCATGGGATACTGCCGGGGTCAACTCGGAGGAAGGTGGGGATGACGTCAAATCATCATGCCCCTTATGTCTTGGGCTTCACGCATGCTACAATGGCCGGTACAAAGGGCTGCAATACCGTAAGGTGGAGCGAATCCCAAAAAGCCGGTCCCAGTTCGGATTGAGGTCTGCAACTCGACCTCATGAAGTCGGAGTCGCTAGTAATCGCAGATCAGCAACGCTGCGGTGAATACGTTCCCGGGTCTTGTACACACCGCCCGTCAAGTCATGAAAGTCGGTAACACCTGAAGCCGGTGGCCCAACCCTTGTGGAGGGAGCCGTCGAAGGTGGGATCGGTAATTAGGACTAAGTCGTAACAAGGTAGCCGTACCGGAAGGTGCGGCTGGATCACCTCCTTTCTAAGGAGCATCTGGCGTCCGGGGTTTTCGAATCGTGGGTGTCCAGGCGCCGGATCAGACCGAATGTGTCTGCCGGTTAGCTCATGGGTGGAACATTTGATGGGGTGTCGGGGACTGTGGTCTCGGGTTTAGTACGTAGCTTGCTATGGGAACGGTCTGGGTCGGAGTTTTTGGCACATGCACGCTGTTGGGTCCTGAGGGGCCGGGCGCTGATCGCGTCAGCTTTTTGGAGCTGGTGTGGTTGGTGGCTGTTTCCTTGTGGGCCTTCCCTGCTGTCACGGTTGTGGCGTGTGGGGTGGGTACCGCCCGTACTTTGAGAACTACACAGTGGACGCGAGCATCTTCGACATGGCCTTTTAGGTTGTGTCGTGAAGATGATCTTAAAGATCATTAGTCAATTTTTTGACGATTCAACTCATGTGATTTCAAGTCTTTAAGAGCAAACGGTGGATGCCTTGGCATCTGGAGCCGAAGAAGGACGTAGCAATCTGCGATAAGCCTCGGGGAACTGATAAGCGAGTTTTGATCCGAGGGTGTCCGAATGGGGAAACCCCGCCAGGGCGCGTGCGTACCTGGTGACTCCCGCCTGAATATATAGGGCGGGTAGAGGGAACGTGGGGAAGTGAAACATCTCAGTACCCACAGGAAGAGAAAGCAACAGCGATTCCGTGAGTAGTGGCGAGCGAAACCGGAAGAGGCTAAACCTAGCGTGTGTGATAGCCGGCAGGCGTTGCATGTTGGGGGTTGTGGGACTTTTCTGATTGTTCTGCCGAGCAGTCGACGTGACAAGAGGGTATAGACGAACGGTTTTGAATGGCCGGTCATAGAGGGTGCGAACCCCGTAGTCGAAATGCCTGTTCTTGGCGTGAAGAGTATCCCAAGTAGCACGGGGCCCGAGAAATCCCGTGTGAATCTGTCAGGACCACCTGATAAGCCTAAATACTCCCAGATGACCGATAGCGGACAAGTACCGTGAGGGAAAGGTGAAAAGTACCCCGGGAGGGGAGTGAAATAGTACCTGAAACCGTTTGCTTACAAACCGTTGGAGCCTCCTTAGTAGGGGTGACAGCGTGCCTTTTGAAGAATGAGCCTGCGAGTTAGCGATACGTGGCGAGGTTAACCCGTGTGGGGTAGCCGTAGCGAAAGCGAGTCTGAATAGGGCGATTCAGTCGCGTGTCCTAGACCCGAAGCGAAGTGATCTATCCATGGCCAGGTTGAAGCGACGGTAAGACGTCGTGGAGGACCGAACCCACTTAGGTTGAAAACTGAGGGGATGAGCTGTGGATAGGGGTGAAAGGCCAATCAAACTTCGTGATAGCTGGTTCTCTCCGAAATGCATTTAGGTGCAGCGTTGCGTGTTTCTTGCCGGAGGTAGAGCTACTGGATGGCCGATGGGCCCTACAAGGTTACTGACGTCAGCCAAACTCCGAATGCCGGTAAGTGAGAGCGCAGCAGTGAGACTGTGGGGGATAAGCTTCATAGTCGAGAGGGAAACAACCCAGACCACCAACTAAGGTCCCTAAGCGCGTGCTAAGTGGGAAAGGATGTGGAGTTGCTTTGACAACCAGGAGGTTGGCTTAGAAGCAGCCACCCTTGAAAGAGTGCGTAATAGCTCACTGGTCAAGTGATTCCGCGCCGACAATGTAACGGGGCTCAAGCACGCCACCGAAGTTGTGGCATTGACATTTTTGGTAGGCCTTTGTGGTCCAGCCGTGTTGATGGGTAGGAGAGCGTCGTGTGGCGAGTGAAGCGGCGGGGTGACCCAGCCGTGGACGCTACACGAGTGAGAATGCAGGCATGAGTAGCGAAAGACGTGTGAGAAACACGTCCTCCGAAAGACCAAGGGTTCCAGGGTCAAGCTAATCTTCCCTGGGTAAGTCGGGACCTAAGGCGAGGCCGACAGGCGTAGTCGATGGACAACGGGTTGATATTCCCGTACCGGCGAAGAACCGCCCAAGCTAATCCAGTGGTGCTAAGAGTCCTAGCTCAGAATGTTTCGGATCCCTTCGGGGTGATGGACGTCTGTGTGAACGCTCGACCCCATGCTGGTGCGGCTAGCGTATTAACAGGTGTGACGCAGGAAGGTAGCCCAAGCCAGGCGATGGTTGTCCTGGTGCAAGTGCGTAGGCCGACTCTTAGGCAAATCCGGGAGTCATTGAGGCTGAGACACGATGCGGATAAAAAGTGGGTGATCCTATGCTGCCGAGAAAAGCATCGACGCGAGGTTCTAGCTGCCCGTACCCCAAACCGACTCAGGTGGTCAGGTAGAGAATACCAAGGAGATCGAGAGAATCGTGGTTAAGGAACTCGGCAAAATGCCCCCGTAACTTCGGGAGAAGGGGGGCCATCCACTTATTAGGACTTGCTCCGAAAGGGTGTGGTGGCCGCAGAGACTAGTGGGTAGCGACTGTTTACTAAAAACACAGGTCCGTGCCAAGTCGCAAGACGATGTATACGGACTGACGCCTGCCCGGTGCTGGAAGGTTAAGAGGACCGGTTAGCCGCAAGGCGAAGCTGAGAATTTAAGCCCCAGTAAACGGCGGTGGTAACTATAACCATCCTAAGGTAGCGAAATTCCTTGTCGGGTAAGTTCCGACCTGCACGAATGGCGTAACGACTTCCCAACTGTCTCAACCGCGAACTCGGCGAAATTGCATTACGAGTAAAGATGCTCGTTACGCGCAGCAGGACGGAAAGACCCCGTGACCTTTACTACAGCTTGGTATTGGTGTTCGGTGTGGCTTGTGTAGGATAGGTGGGAGACGGTGAAGCATTCACGCCAGTGAGTGTGGAGTCATTGTTGAAATACCACTCTGGTCACTCTGGATATCTAACTTAGGACCGTGATCCGGTTCAGGGACAGTGCCTGGTGGGTAGTTTAACTGGGGCGGTTGCCTCCCAAAATGTAACGGAGGCGCCCAAAGGTTCCCTCAACCTGGTTGGCAATCAGGTGGCGAGTGTAAGTGCACAAGGGAGCTTGACTGTGAGACTGACAGGTCGAGCAGGGACGAAAGTCGGGACTAGTGATCCGGCAGTGGCTTGTGGAAGCGCTGTCGCTCAACGGATAAAAGGTACCTCGGGGATAACAGGCTGATCTTGCCCAAGAGTCCATATCGACGGCATGGTTTGGCACCTCGATGTCGGCTCGTCGCATCCTGGGGCTGGAGTAGGTCCCAAGGGTTGGGCTGTTCGCCCATTAAAGCGGTACGCGAGCTGGGTTTAGAACGTCGTGAGACAGTTCGGTCCCTATCCGCTGCGCGCGTAGGAAGTTTGAGAGGATCTGACCCTAGTACGAGAGGACCGGGTTGGACGAACCTCTGGTGTGTCAGTTGTTCCGCCAGGAGCACCGCTGATTAGCTACGTTCGGGATGGATAACCGCTGAAAGCATCTAAGCGGGAAGCCGGCCTCAAGATGAGACTTCCATACCTTTATGGTGAGAGGCTCCCAGCCAGACTACTGGGTTGATAGGCCGGATGTGGAAGCGTAGTAATACGTGAAGCTGACCGGTACTAATAAGCCGATGACTTGATAACACACCGTTTTTGGTGCTTGCGTCCACTGAGTGGTTCTCGATGTACGGTCGGGAACGCAACAATGCAATGTCGTTGTTGGTTTTTGAAACATCAATAGTGTTTCGGCGGCCATAGCGAGAGGGAAACGCCCGGTTACATTCCGAACCCGGAAGCTAAGCCTCTCAGCGCCGATGGTACTGCAGGGGGGACCCTGTGGGAGAGTAGGACACCGCCGGACTTCTTCACACGAAATGGCCACCCAATGCTGGGTGGCCATTTCGCATTTA